>NZ_CP022684.1:4582168-4914503 GCF_002863865.1 Ketobacter alkanivorans
TTCAGCGCCCAGGGTATTCAGCCAGGTACGGCGATAACTGACTAATAAATTGTAGCCTGCCCCACCGCTGAAATCGTTATTCAAGCCCAGCCCAAAACGCAGATAATCCGGTCCCCAGAGCTTTTCAACCGCTTCCACCGCGAGAATACGTTTATCGCCTTCGTGCATATAACGGTAGTTAACGTGTTCGTAATCGCCGGTACCATACAATCTCCGCATATCCCTATCGAGAACTTCCTGGTCAATAGGTTCACCCACTTTGGTTTCCATCACTGCCAACGCAGATGCAGGATTCACCCGATGTAAATCAATGAAGCGAATTTCGTCAACCGGTTCCGGGGAGGGCATCTCATTATACTTTTGGCCCTCTCGCCAGACCGCATAGTCCTCGGCAGAAATTGCCAACTGCTTGAGCTGCGGGGCCATCTGGCGTGCTGCGATATCTCCCAGTGGCGCTATTTCGGGCAGGTGATCAAAATCCGCAGTGGAGAAATCACCAAGGTCTGGTGATATCAAAATATCGTTTGCTTGCAGCGAGGTAATAGAGGTTTGTACATTCTGTTCGGTAAGAATGCTTAACATCTGGCTGGCCACCCCTACGACGCCATTTAGTTCCTCGCGCTTGAGTAGTGGAGTGCCAACATTGACCGCGATAATAATGTCGGCTCCCAGTGCGCGTGCAGTTTCCACTGGCAGGTTGCTGGTCAGCATACCATCTACGAGCATCATGCCATTGTACTCAGAGGGCGCTACTGCTCCCGGCACCGACATGCTGGCCCGCATCACGCTCGGCAGATCACCTTCGCTGAATACTACCGCCTGGCCATTCACCAAATCGGTAGCGACAGCACGGTACTGAATCGGCAGTTCGTCGAAATTACGGTAACCTTTTTCTTTGCTGAGCTTGCGCAGCACCGTCTCCAGCTGCACCCCAGAGACTGCGCCCTTGCCCAGTGCCAAGCCATCAGATTTAACACCGACTTCGGGGCCGAATAGAATACTATAGTCATCGAGTTTGCGCCGCATAGCCAATTCTTTGCGCGGTGGCTCCTCTTTGAATAGAAGTTCAGTCGTAATGCTGCCTAGAATGACGTCCATTTCCTGAATGGTCATGCCCGTAGCGTAGGCCGCCCCGACCAAAGACCCCATACTGGTGCCTACTATGCAGTCGATCGGGACATGATATTCTTCCAGCACTTTTAGTACACCAACATGGGCTGCCCCGCGTGCCCCGCCGCCGGACAGCACAAGACATATTTTGGGGCGCGCTCCCGGTTCTGCTGATGCCGCCGGCTGCTGCCCATAGGAAGGTAACGCCCATACTGATGCCGCTACGCAAAGCAGTTGCAGGATAATGGAGCGATAGGAATTAAGACCGATCAGTGCACGCATCGAAAAACATCTCATGGTTGGCCAGGGTCTGGCATAGATTCACGGATTCGGTTGGAAAAGTCCATATCCGCATCGGCCTGGTGTGCTCGTGGGTTGGCATAAGCGCGCTGCTGTAGCTCGGCGAAGGGTAAACCATAGGTTTCAAGGCGCCCATTTTGGTACATATATTCTGGCACATAGCCGCTAACCAGGATCCTCCAATCGAGAGGCAAACGCTGCTGGTTGACGTGTGCGTTTAGCCAGATCGAGGTAGTGCAGTTGCTGGTCAATGTATTGTAAAACTCGGGCTGAGTATTTAACGAATTGATCTTGCGAATATACTCAAGAAACAATCTACGGCCATCTTCCAGACTACCGGTAGTGCGATAGAGGTACACATCTTCCGGTGGATCTTTACGGTAATTTGTGCGCAAACGAACCACGTCGCGCTCGTCAGCGACAACATAGTAAAGTTCGTATTGACGAAAAAACCCCTGCAGGGTGGAATAACCCTCCCCTTGTTCCTTGCGGGTTTCGATAGAAATTGCCAGATGCTGATCGCCAGCAAAGGCAAAGCTCAGGAATACATGGGCAATCGATGGGCCCATCCAGTACACCGACACCAGATCCACCCCTTCAAGCTGATTGAGGTCGAACTGCCGGTCATAGTAGGCTTGGGTATAGTCGGTTTCGCTTTGATAGTCGAAGTTGCGGATATTATGTACTGTAATCAGGTCGCCTTCTATGGTGGCAGAAGGCAGCACCGCTACGTCCGCTTGCCAGTTGCGTTCATTGCTGGGTTCCAGGCGTGAGAATGCCAGCCATGCCCCAACAAACGCTACCACAAACACCAACACCATCCGCCAGCGCCAATGTGGCAGCGCCAGGGTGCCAGCGCTGGTTAAGGTGAGTACAGCGAAACACATGGCCATGATAGAACGCCATGGCTCGCCACCGGGGCCGGTATAAAGTAGTGACAGTGCTGCCCAGGCACCAGATAGTAGGACAAGCAGGCCCATCAGGGTGAGCCCTGTAAAACGTACGAGTGTTAGCATATGGTTAGCAGTGATCATGGCCTGTATTGTCCCGAATAAATTGGATCGTACCGAAATTCTCCAGATCGACATACGTATTGCTCTGGCCCTTGTGAATGATCCAGGCTAAAAAGTTTTGTGTTCTGAGCTACAACCAATCACTGATCCACTGACCGATTTGCCGAATCTCGGGGATGCACACTTCATGACCCATGGGGTACTGGCTCCAGTCCACATCGTATTCATTATCCTGTAGCCATTTGAGCGCCCCTCGGGCAGCATTCTCGGTGACCATGTCATCAAAGTCCCCATGGGCGATGTGAATGCCGATGTTTTGATTCGCCTTGAGCGCTTTTACGTCTAATGCTTCAGGGTTAGGCAGGTAGGTGGATAGAGCGATCAACCCGGCCAGCTTTTGAGGATATTGCAGGGCGGTATGATAGGCCACCGCGCCGCCTTGGGAAAACCCAATCAAAATGATGCGATCGGCAGATATACCCTGATCCAGCTGCTGTTGGATTAAGGTATTGATGGCGCTGCGCGCCTGTTGTAGATGTTCCAGATTGATGTCGCGAATTTCGGTCAGCGCCAGAATGTCGTACCACGCTGGCATGATGTATCTGCCATTGCAGGTTACCGGGATTTCCGGGGCATGAGGAAAGATAAAGCGTACAGCCAGATCCTGTGGCAGTTTCAAGTGGGGTATGACGGGCACAAAGTCATGACCGTTTGCACCCAGGCCATGGAGCCATATCACACAGGCCGTGGCAGTCTGTGTTGGTTCAACTACTTCACAGCGGAGCGGGTTTTCGCATGTCATAACGGGTTAGCCTAAGGGTTAAGATTTGCGTTTGTAGGCTTCTTTCTCTTCCTGGCTGATCTGGCGCGCCTCTTCTTCAAGCATTACAGGGATACCATCCCGTACCGGGTAGGCCAAGCCACTGGCTAAACAAACCAACTCTTCTTTTTCGTTATCGTATTGCAGTTTGGCCTTGGTAACCGGGCAAACCAGGATTTCCAGTAATTTTGTATCGAACATAAAGTGGTTCCTTCAGGTGTTCGCTTAATCGTACTCGGTTTTATCTTTGAATTCACACAGATCTTCAATAATGCAGGCACCGCAGCGAGGCTTGCGTGCTGTGCAGACGTAGCGTCCGTGCAGAATCAGCCAGTGGTGAGCATCCAGCAGGAACTCTTTGGGCACGTTGCGCATCAGTTTTTTTTCTACCTCCAGTACGGTTTTACCTGGGGCGATTCTGGTGCGATTGGACATGCGGAATATGTGGGTGTCGACTGCCATGGCGGGCTGGCCGAAGGCAGTATTCAGTACTACGTTGGCAGTTTTGCGGCCGACCCCTGGCAGTGATTCTAGCGCCGCCCGTTCGCCCGGGACTTCACTGCCATATTGATCCATCAGGATTTTGCAGGTTTTGATGACGTTTTCGGCTTTGCTGTTAAAGAGGCCGATAGTTTTGATGTAGGGTGTGAGGCCTTTTACCCCCAGTTTATAGATAGCCTCCGGGGTGTTCGCCACGGGGTAGAGTTTGGCGGTCGCTTTATTGACGCTTACATCGGTAGCCTGGGCTGACAGGATCACAGAGATCAGCAGCTCGAACGTACTGTTGTAGTCCAGCTCTGTGGTTGGGTTGGGGTTTTGATCCCGCAGCCTGGAAAAGATCTCGTAACGCTTTTCTTTATTCATGAGCCTTACCGGTGATAGCCTCAGGCAATATTGCCTGTGGTGCGAACCCGCTTGCTGCCCACAACCACTTTCTCTTTATTGGCTTTGGCGGCTGCCTCCACTTTGGCATCAATGATGTTCTTCAAGGCCAGCAACAGGCCTAGCACCATGAACGCACCCGGTGGCAGCACGGCAATCAGAAAACCGCGGTAATCGCTGATCACTTGAATCTTCCAGTGTAGTGCAGTGTCACCAAACAACAGATGCATATTGGCGAAGAGGGCTCCTGTGCCGATCAGCTCTCGCAGTGCGCCCAGTAACACTAACACCAAGCTGAACCCCAGCCCCATCATAAGGCCATCCCATGTCGCTGCTGGTACACTGTGCTTGCTGGCGAAAGCATCGGCGCGACCCAGTACGATACAATTGGTTACGATCAGAGGAATAAAGATACCAAGAATTAAATATAACTCGTAGGTGAAAGCATTCATCAGGAATTCGATGCAAGTGGTGAACGCCGCGATGATCATAACAAAGGTGGGCAGGCGTATCGCATCAGTGGTGGCATTACGGATGAGCGACACTGCCAGATTGGATAGAGTCAGCACGCAGGTTGTCGCCAGTCCGAGTGCCATAGCGTTAACCACACTGCCAGAAACTGCAAGAAGAGGGCAGAGCCCAAGAACCTGAACCAGAGCCGGGTTGTTTTTCCACAGACCTTCAATGGTGATTTTTTTGTAATCTTCACTCATGTTATTCACCTTTCGCCGTTGTTGGGCTGGTACGGTTGCTGTAGAGCAGTTCGCTGTGGTGTTGGTCGAAGTATAAGAGCGCTTTATGCACGGCATCCACCACCGCGCGGGGCGTTATGGTGGCGCCAGTGAACGCGTCAAATTGTCCGCCATCCTTTTTCACTTTCCAGCCTTTTTCGTCCAGGTTGGCTAGGGATTTTCCGTTAAATGAGGTGATCCAATCTGACTTCTGAATATCCACGGCATCCCCCAGCCCGGGCGTTTCGAAGTGGGGGGGAATCACACGCACACCGGTGATGTCTCCGGCGATGCCTACACCCACCAACAGGTTTATGGAGCCACCATACCCTTCCGGTGCAATGACCTGCATTATTATCCCCGAAGGCTCCTGGCTGAGCTTTGCTATGTATGCTGATTTTGGTTCCGTCGTGCCCAGCAACTTGTCTGCTTGCAGCTCCAGGCTGTCTTTCAGCAAATCATTGTTAAGTCGATCTTTGGGCATGACCTCAAGCAGGCTACGCTTGAGTGCGTTTTGCTTTTCCTCAGCGATCTTATCTTTGGTCAGGTTGGCGGTGGCCACCACCATACCCGTGGTAATGATCGCGAACAGGCCCAGTATGATACTGTTGCGGGTAACGGATTGACCTATCATGTGTTTCTCCTCAATCCGATTTCGCCAGCCCCTTGTTGGGCTTGCGGTGTCCGTAGGTTCGTGGCTGGCTGTAGTAATCCAGCGTGGGTGCGGCCAGATTCATGAGCAGTACGCTGAAGGCCACGGCATCCGGGTATCCCCCCCAGGTTCGGATCACATAAGTGAGCACGCCGATCAAAAACCCGTAGATTATTTTGCCTTTGTTGCTGGTGGCAGCAGTGACCGGATCGGTTGCTATGAAAAACGCCCCCAACATGGTGCCGCCGCTCAGCAGGTGGTGGAGGATGTCGGGATAGTTGTCGGCGTCCACTGCTGTGTTGAAAAAACCTGACAGTAAAAACAGCGCTAACAGCATGCCAACAGGGATGTGCCAGGTAATGATCTTGCGCCAGATCAGATACACACCGCCCAACAGAAAGCCGAGGTTGACCCATTCCCAGCCAAAACTGGCAAAGGTGCCGTGCAGAATGGCATTTGAATCCAGAACTTCAGGTTGCCCTGCGTAGGTTTTGAATGTATCCAGTGGCGTGGCACCGCTCAGCGCATCCGCATCGGCCCCCATAAAGATCAGTTGCAGGGTTTCTTGCAATGTGTTGGTCGTTGTCGTGTTGTCCAGGCCTGCGGCGGGTAACCAGGTGGTCATTTCCTTGGGAAAGGAAATAAGTAACAGCACGTAACCTACCATGGCGGGGTTGAATGGGTTCATGCCCAATCCGCCATAAAGATGTTTGGCGACGACGATGGCAAAGCTGGTGCCGATAATGGTGAGCCACCAAGGGGAGGTGGGGGGGATGGCCAGCGCCAGTAATACCGCAGTGACGACCGCGCTGTAGTCGTTAAGGTAAAACGCGATGGGCTTGTGGCGGATTTTAAGGATCAGCGTTTCGCAGCCCACGGCAACGACGATAGCCAGCGCTACATTGATCAGGGTTCCGTACCCGAAAAAATAAGTAAGCATGAACAGGCCAGGTACTGTGGCATACAGCACTTGGCGCATGAAGCTGCCGGTATTGCCCGGCTTGTGTATATGGGGCGAGGTAACGCTGAGCAGGGCCATCAGGCGTGCTCCTTTTCTATTCTTTTCAGGGTGTTTTCTGCAGCTTCCAGTAGATTTTCGGCTTCCTTTAGCTTGGCTTCCAGCGCTTCGGTTTCACCACCATCACTATCCTTGGCTGCCTGTAGGGCTTTGGTGGCTTTTTTTAGCAGTACCTGTTGTTTGGCCACTTCCATTTTTGCGGTTTTGACCGGGTCGCTGGCAGCGTTCTTCTGTTGGATTTGCTCCTTCTCTTTGGCTCGAGCTGCTTTCATTGCCGTTTTAGACGCATCTGAGAGGGCTTTTAATTCGGTGACTCGTTGCTTCAATGTGTCGATCTCGGAGGAACCCTGAGCTTCTGCTTCAGCCAAGTCCTGCTCTGCTTGCTTGAAGGCAGCAAAGTCATCTGCTGAGGCTTTTTTCAGGTCCGCCAGCGGATCATCCTTGATGGAGGAAAGGGCGGGGGGCTCTTTCGATTCGGCACTCTTTGCGTCGATAAAGGCCGCTTTGGCGTTGTCGGCTTTATCTTTCAGTTGCCCGACTTTTTTGCGCAGGGCTTCGAGGTTGTCAGATTCGTTTTTCTCTGCTTGCAGTAGCGCTTTCTGGGCTTCTTTGTAGCGCTTCATGGTGGATGCAGCGGCAGTTTGCAGTTTGGTCAGATCCGTTTGGCCGTGATTCTCTGCGCCGCTGCCTGCTGCTGTCGATGGCGCAGGCTTGGCGGCGGGGGCTGCTTTTTTTTCTGCCTGTTTGGCTGCTGCAGCCTTGGCGCGTTCTTGGCGTTTGCGTTCTTTTTCCTGTTCTTCACGCTCCAGTCGGGCCTGGCGTGCTTCAAAGCGCTGTCGGGCATGATCGGCTTTGCGTTGTTCTTGTTGCTGGGTTCGTATTTCACCTTTGGCGAAGCGGTAGTATTGCACCAGAGGGATGTTGCTGGGGCACACGTAGGAGCAGGCACCGCATTCTATGCAATCAGCCAGGTTGTAATGGGCGGCTTTGTCGAACTCCTTGGTTTTGGAGAACCAATATAGTTGTTGTGGCAACAGGTTGACCGGGCAGGCCTGGGCGCAGCTTCCACAACGAATACAGGGTTGCTCGGGAGCGGGATCGGGGAACTCCTGTTGCGTGGGCACCAGCAAACAGTTAGTGGTTTTAACCACGGGCACCGTCATGTTGTGCATCGCAAATCCCATCATCGGGCCGCCCATCACCAGTCGGTGTAGGTCAGTGCTTTTGACACCGGCCTGTTGCAGCAGCCAGCCCACCGGTGTGCCGATCAAAACTTCGTAGTTGCCTTTGTCGGCAACGAAATCTCCGGTCAAGGTGGTGATGCGGGAAATAAGTGGCTCGCCGTCGATGATGGCGCGCTTGATGGCATAAGCGGTGCCGGTGTTATGGCATACCACGCCAACATCGGCTGGAATGCCGCCACTGCGAACTTCTTTGCCGGTGAGCATGTAGATTAATTGTTTTTCACCGCCAGAAGGGTATTTGGTGGGGACAGTCACCACCTCAATGGCGGTGTCGACGGTGGCTTGGCGCATTGCCTCGATAGCGTGTGGTTTGTTGTCTTCGATGCCGATCAGTGTTTCTTTTGCATCGATCAACCAGGCGATGATTTGCAGTCCTTGCACTATTTCGTGCGCACGTTCGCGCATTAAGCGGTCATCTGCCGTTATGTATGGTTCGCATTCCACTGCATTCAGAATCAGCGTTTTGATTTTCTGATCCGGTTTCACGCCCAGTTTTACGACGCTGGGGAAACCCGCTCCTCCCATTCCGGCAATGCCAGCGTCGCGGATCAGGTTTAGAGCCGCTTTTTTCTCAAGGCTGTTGTAGTCGCTCCGGCCGCTGTGCTCGATCCACTCATCTTTGCCATCTGGTTTGATCACCACACACAGAGCATCCATACCGGAGGGATGCTGAACCGGATGCAGGTCTATTGCTTCAACGATACCGGAGGTGGGCGCGTGAACGGGTAAACTGACAAAGCCGTTAGCTTCCGCTATTTTTTGACCTTTGAGCACTCCCTGACCCACTTCAACACAAGGTTTGCCGGGGCTGCCAATATGTTGTTGAACGGGCACCACCAGGCGATCGGGGATGCCAGGGTTGCGAATACTGGTTTCAGATGATTGCTTTTTGTTTTCCGGAGGATGAATGCCACCGTGAAAATCCCAAATGTGGCGGCTCATGCTTGGTTTCTCACGCTATGTTCCTCACGGGTATCAGTTCACCGGGGCGACTGCCAATGCCTTTGGGTGCGGTCCAATGCCAGGTTTGCAGGGTGACCGTTACCGGTACCATATCAATGCAATCCACCGGGCAGGGTTCTACGCACAGGTCACAGCCGGTGCATTCGTCGGAGATGACGGTATGCATTTGTTTGGCTGCGCCCAATATGGCGTCCATTGGGCAGGCCTGAATGCATTTAGTGCAGCCGATGCACTCGTCTTCGCGAATAACCGCGACCATCTTGGATTCGGGTGTCGCGCCGTGCTCTTCATCCAGGGGAACAAAATCGCGGCCCAGCAGGTCGGCCAGGGCGTGAATGGTGTCGTCGCCACCGGGAACGCACTTGTTGATTTCTTCACCTTCCGCGACGCTTTCTGCGTAGGGTCTGCAACCGGGGTGGCCGCACTGGCCGCATTGGGTTTGCGGCAGCAGCGCATCGATCTGGTCGACGATGGGGTTGCCTTCTACTTTGAATTTGACCGCAGCAAAACCCAGCAGTGCACCAAAGCCCAGTGCGATGGCCGTGAGTGAACCCAGTGCAGTGATGTTGTCGAATAGTATATCCATGCTGCCCCCTAGATTTTGATCAGGCCGGAAAAGCCCATAAAGGCCAGGGACATGAGACCGGCGGTGATCAGGCCGATGGATGCGCCTTTGAATGGCGTTGGCACATCTGCAACCGCGATTCGCTCACGCATGGCAGCAAATAGCACCAATACCAGAGAGAAACCCAATGCGGCGCCGAAGCCGTAAAGAAAAGCATCCATAAAGCTGTCGATGCCTTTTTTCACGGTAAGCAGGGCTACACCCAACACGGCGCAGTTGCTGGTAATCAGGGGCAGGAATATCCCCAGCACCCGATACAGCAGCGGGCTGGTTTTGCGCACGACCATTTCGGTGAACTGCACGGTAACTGCAATTACCAAAATAAAGGAAATGGTTTTCAGATAGGCCACGTCCAGCGGCACCAACACATAGGCGTAGGTGAGGTAGCTCAGCACTGAAGACAAGGTGAGCACAAAGGTTGTGGCCAGGGACATGCCCATGGCGGCTTCCAGTTTGTTGGAAACGCCCATAAAAGGGCACAGGCCCAGAAACTGAACCAGTACAAAGTTGTTGACCAAAATGGTACTGACAAGAACCAGTAAAAATTCCGGCATGATTCTCTCTGTGTTCGGTTGTTAATACGTTATTCAGTTCTCAGTCTGAATTACTTGACTCGCATTCCGGGTACTGCACCGCTGTCTGGCGATAGCAGGAATATTTCTTTGCCGCCTGGGCCTGCCGCCATCACCATGCCTTCGGATAGGCCGAATTTCATCTTGCGGGGTGCCAGGTTGGCCACCATCACCGTCAGCCGACCTTCCAGATCTTCGGGCTTGTAGGCGGATTTGATGCCTGCAAACACGTTGCGGGTCTCGCCACCCAGATCAAGCGTTAACTGTATCAGCTTGTCCGCGCCTTCCACATGACTTGCGGTGACAATCTTGGCGATACGCATGTCAATTTTGGCAAAGTCATCGAAGTTGATTTCCGCCGCAATGGGGTCGTCATCCAGAATTGACTTGGGCTTGCCCGCAGCGGCTTCTGCCTCCGCTTCGGCCTTGGCCTCCTCGGTCATGGTGGTAATCTGTTTCATGTCGATACGCTGCATCATGGCTTTGAATTTGTTGATCTCATGATTCAGCAACAGCGTTTTGTGATCCTGCCAGCTCATTGGCGCGATGTTGAGGAATGCTTCAGCCTGTTGCGCTAAGGTGGGCAAAACCGGTTTCAGGTACAGGGCCAGCAGGCGGAACAGGTTTACGCCAACGCTGCAGCAATCCAGTACCTCTTGCGCTTTGCCTTCCTGTTTCATCAGGGCCCAAGGCGCTTTCTCATCAATATACTGATTGGCCTTGTCCGCCAGAGCCATGATGTCGCGCATGGCACGGCCATATTCACGCTGTTCATAATGCGAAGCAATTTCGCTGGCGGCGGCCTGGAATTCTGCAGTCAGTTCCGGGTTGGTGTCGCTGGCGGACAGTTTGCCACCCAGCTTGAATACGAAGTTGGCTGTGCGGCTGGCGATGTTGACCACCTTGTTTACCAGATCCGCGTTTACGCGCTGCGCGAAATCCTCCAGATTGAGGTCGATATCGTCGATGCGGCCGCTGAGCTTGGCGGCGAAGTAATAACGCAGGTATTCCGGGTTCAGGTGCCGCAGGTAGGTTTCTGCTTTTATGAAGGTGCCTCTGGATTTGGACATCTTGGCACCGTTTACGGTCACAAATCCGTGGGAGTAGATCGCAGTGGGTGTACGGAAATCCGCACCGGACAACATTGCAGGCCAGAACAGACCGTGGAAGTTGATGATGTCCTTACCAATAAAATGATACAGCTCAGCGTCGGAATCCTTGCCCCAGTATTCGTCAAAATCCAGATCTTCACGGCGATCACACAGATTCTGGAAACTGGCCATGTAGCCGATGGGGGCATCCAGCCACACGTAGAAGTATTTGCCGGTTTCACCGGGGATTTCGAAGCCGAAGTAGGGGGCCTCGCGGGATATATCCCACTGTTGCAGACCTGCCTCAAGCCATTCCTTCAATTTGTTGGCGATGCCTTCCTGCAGGCTGCCGGACTGGGTCCACTGAGTCAGGAATGCCTGATACTTGGGCAAGTCAAAAAACAGCTGCGTGTTAGCTTTCATTACCGGCGCCGCACCGGATATGGTGGAGCGTGGGTTCTTCAGCTCTTCTGCAGGGTAAGTGGCCCCGCACTTTTCGCAGTTATCGCCGTACTGATCATCGGCTCCACACTTGGGGCAGGTGCCTTTCACAAATCGATCCGCCAGAAACAATTGTTTCTCGGGATCAAATAACTGAGTGATTTCACGGGCGACGATATTGCCCTGGGCCTTGTTGCGCTCATAAATCAGACTGGACAGTACCCGATTCTCTTCCGAGTGGGTGGAGTAGTAATTGTCGAAGGACACCTCAAACGCTGCGAAGTCCCGCTCATGCTCTTGTTGCACCTGGGCAATTTGCTCTTCTGGAGTTCGCCCAAGTTGCTCGGCTTTGAGCATGATGGCGGTGCCGTGGGCATCGTCCGCGCAGACATAGGTGCAGTTCTCGCCACGCAACTTTTGGAAGCGCACCCAGATGTCGGTCTGGATGTACTCCAGCATATGGCCCAGGTGGATCGGCCCGTTGGCATAGGGCAGGGCGCTGGTGACAAGGATTTTCCGTGGTTTGGTCTGCTCGGTTTGATTCATTGTGTTTGCTAAGCGTGGTTACTTGAGTAATTGTTGGCGATATTACAGCGGGTTAGCTGCGAAAAATAAGGCGGCTAATATAGCCTTTATAGGGTCTGGATACCAGTTGGCGACGCCTGGAATCGTAATAACCTACTATATCAGTTGGTTAAATTCCGTTAGCATAGCCACCGTTTCAATCTTACCGAGTTTCGCGCCACAGATCAGGAGTAGATATCATGAGTCAATCTCTGCATGACCAGGTTCACCGCATATTGGCGGAAAACGCCGATCCCGTATCCCTGCAGAATCTATGTGATGTGGTTGAAGTTAAGGAGCTTTCCGTATCGGGTGATCGGATCAGGCTTGCTTTGTGCTTTGGCTACGCCATTGATTTGGTCAAAGATGTGCTTATGTCTCGCTTAGGCGAGCTGTTCGCGCCGCTGGGTTCGAAGCTGGAGCTTGCGTTAAGCTGGCAGGTAAAAACGGCCCAGAACACGCCTCTGGACGGCGCAGGTAAAGTGAAGAACATCTTGGCGGTGGCATCCGGTAAGGGTGGTGTTGGTAAATCCACCACCGCTGTGAATCTGGCCTTGGCCCTGGCGGCAGACGGCGCCCGAGTGGGCATTCTGGATGCGGATATCTATGGCCCCAGCCAGTCATTGATGTTGGGTGTGCCCAAGGGCACTCGTCCGGAAATACACCAGCAGAACTTCTTTGTGCCCATCGAAGCGCTGGGTTTGCAGTCTATGTCCATGGGTTATCTGGCCACCGAAGAAACACCGATGGTATGGCGTGGCCCTATGGCCAGTGGCGCTTTGCAGCAGTTATTGAAACAAACACTGTGGAATGACTTGGATTATCTGGTGGTGGATATGCCTCCTGGTACTGGGGATATTCAGCTAACGTTGTCGCAGCAGGTGCCGGTGGCGGGTGCTGTGGTGGTGACCACTCCTCAGGATATCGCCTTATTGGATGCAAAAAAAGGCGTTGAGATGTTCCGCAAGGTGCATGTGCCGGTGCTGGGCGTGGTGGAGAACATGGCGACTCACATCTGCTCCAGCTGCGGCCACGAAGAGCACATCTTCGGTCAGGGCGGTGGTGACCGGATCGCCAAAGAATATGGCGTATCAGTGCTGGGAAGCCTGCCGTTAAGCATGTCCATACGGGAGCAAGTCGATAGCGGTAAACCAACCGTGGCGGCAGATCCAGCTGGGGAAATTGCTGATATTTATCGTAAAATTGCCCGTCTGGCTGCGGGGCAGCTGGCGAAAATGGCCAGCTCCAACAGTGGTGCATTCCCTAAAATCAACATTGTGAATGACTGATCATCCTGTAGATGGTTTTTAGATGGCTTCACCTTGGGGGTGAAAAACGGGTATCATGCGGCCTCCATTTTCAGGGCCTTCATTATTAGGGGAGTGCGACTAGGCAATGTCCATTAAATCAGACCGCTGGATACGCCGTATGGCGGAAGAACATGGCATGATCGAACCATTTGAGCCGGGCCAGATACGTCACGGAGCCGATGGCAACCGCATTATCTCCTATGGCACTTCCAGCTACGGCTACGATGTACGCTGTTCCACCGAGTTCAAGGTGTTCACTAACATCCATTCTGCTACGGTGGACCCAAAGGAATTCTCCGATCAGAGCTTTGTTGATATCGATAGCGATGTCTGCATTATTCCACCGAACTCCTTTGCCCTGGCTCGAACCGTTGAGTATTTCCGTATTCCTCGGTCTGTTCTCACCATTTGTTTGGGGAAATCCACTTACGCCCGCTGTGGGATCATTGTGAATGTGACGCCCCTGGAGCCAGAGTGGGAAGGTCATGTGACCCTTGAATTCTCCAACACCACGACATTGCCGGCCAAAATATACGCCAATGAAGGTGTGGCGCAGATGCTGTTCCTCGAGTCTGATGAAGAATGTGAAGTGTCCTACAAAGATCGGGGTGGCAAGTATCAAGGCCAGACCGGAGTAACCCTGCCCAAAACCTGATATCAGTATTTTGATTGCTGCCGGACCCTGGTTCGGCAGCTTCGCCTGTGCTTGTCTTTATCGCTGCTCTCTGTGCTATTCTCTAGCTTAACTTGTTAATTTCTCAGTGGAATCCTTATGGAAATTGAAATTCTTTATTGGTATTGGGTCGTATTAGGCGTAATGCTGATGCTGAGTGAAATTGTGCTGACGACCTTTTTTATTCTCTGGTTTGGTTTGGCGGCGGTGATCATGGGGGCGCTGACCTACCTCTTTCCTGACATTGAGGTAAGTTGGCAGATTTTGATCTGGACTGTGCTCTCCAGCGCATTAGCGCTGTTTTGGTTCAAATTCCTCAAGCCACTTTCCATTGATAAAACCAAAGCAGGGCTGTCCCGAGAGGCCATTGTGGGCGAAGTTGGGCAGGTGATCAGCGTGCCCAGGGAAGGCATGCGGGGCAAGTTGCGTTTCCCTGCGCCCATTCTTGGTGCTGATGAGTGGATGATCATGTCACAGGATTCGCTGGCTGAAGGGGATCGTGTACGAGTAAAAGACGTTTCCGGCAACTCGCTGATCGTGGAAAAAGCGTAACTTATACAGATCTTAACCCAGGAAGGAATAGCACAAATGAATATCGGATTTTTGGTTGTTACTGTTGCCGTCATGCTGTTGGTGTTGTTTACCTTTTACAGCGGCGTGCGTTTGGTGCCGCAGGGATATAAATGGGTGGTGCAGCGACTCGGCAAGTACCACCGCACTTTGCCGCCGGGTTTGAATTTTATTATCCCGTTTGTGGACACGGTAGCCTACAAGGTCACTACCAAGGATATCGTGCTGGATATCCCATCGCAGGAAGTCATTACGCGTGATAACGCGGTCATCATTGCCAATGCCGTTGCATATATCAATATCCTCTCACCCGAGAAAGCGGTCTATGGGGTTGAGGACTATCGCATTGCCATTCAGACACTGGTGCAAACCACGTTGCGCTCCATTGTGGGTGAGATGGATTTGGATGATGCACTGTCCTCCCGGGACAAGATCAAAGCCCACCTGAAAAATTCCATATCGGATGATATTTCGGATTGGGGTATCACCCTGAAAACCGTTGAAATTCAGGATATTAACCCATCAGGCACAATGCAGTCTGCGATGGAGGAACAGGCCGCAGCGGAGCGTGCCCGCCGTGCTACGGTGACGCGGGCAGATGGTGACAAGCAGGCTGCCATTTTGGAAGCAGAAGGCCGTTTGGAGGCCTCTCGGCGGGATGCCGAAGCCCAGGTTGTTTTGGCCAAGGCCAGTCAGCGCTCCATCGAAATGGTTACCGCCGCCATTGGTGAGAAGGAAATGCCAGTGGTGTATCTGCTGGGTGAGAAATACATCAAATCGCTGGAACAGATATCCAAATCCCAGAATGGCAAAACCATTGTTCTGCCGGCTGACTTACCCGCCGCAGTCAAAGGGATGATGGGTAAGCTCTAGTTTCCTGTTACACCAAGCTCCGCTCTTGGCTGCGGCGTCAGGGGCGGGGTTGCCTTCCTAACGCTCCCTCGTATAACGCCCCCTCGTATCAGTAATCCGTCATATTGACGGAAGTTGCTCATCAACTAACCTTAATAACAACGTCTTTCCAACCCATAGCGACATTGCCCTGATTGTGAGCAAGCTGCATTTTGAATCAGTATTTTTGCGGGTAACCTGTTGGTTTCCCTGTATTTCGGTGCTGTTCTTTATTCTGCTAAGCCAGGGCGTAAATGCCTCTCAATCTATCCATACCGTTGATTTAAGTAACCTGAAAGCCCAGCAGCGCATTGTATTGAACGGACAGGTTCAGTATCTGGTGGATGAGCAAGGGTTGAATCTGGAATCGGTTATGCAAGCCAACGACGATCAATGGCAGGCCAACACCGAGCGTAGAAGTAATTTCGGCATATCTGCCAACCCGTACTGGTTTCGGCTCGCCCTCGGTAATGTGGATCAGGCGGGATCGCCGTTCTTTCTGCGCGTGGACTACCCCCACACAGATAAACTGGATGTGTATATAGTGAATGATGGAGTACTGATCCACTCCTATCAGCTCGGCGATACAGTGCCCTACGCTTATCGCCCGGTGGACAACCGTATATATCTGCTGCCGTTGGACGAATTGGCGTTGGCTAATATTGAGCTGTACATTCGTGCAGAATCCCAAGGGCCAATGGAATTACCCATCGACGTGCTCACCCACGCCGAGTTTTACCATCAGGATAAGTTGGAGCTGATTTGGTACGGTGCATATTTTGGCACCATGCTAGTGATGTTTTTTTATAATCTCTTTATTTACATCCTGGTGCGTGATGTAACCTATTTCTATTACCTGTTTTATGTGGCCAGCACTATGGCATTGCAGTTCACGCTAACAGGCGCCAGTTTCCAGTATGTTTACCCTGAATCCACCAACTTGAATAACACGCTGGTTTTGATGTTGACCGCATTGATGCCTTTTTCTGCGGTGTCGTTTGTGCGCAGTTTTTTGAAATTGGAAAGCACTGGCATGCGTCGGGATCGAATTATTACGCGCAGTTTTCTGGGTGCTTTTGCCATTTTGTTTGTAAGCTCATTGTTTGCCCCCTATATGATTGTTCTCAAGGCCACCCATGCCCTGTCTTTTTTAGCGGTTAGCGCTGGTTTCTATTTGGGGCTATCCGGTTGGCGCAGGGGGGTAAAGGCCGCCCGCACCTTCGCTATGGCGTGGCTTGTCTATCTCGTTTTTGTAGTTGTTTTTCTACTTAACACCAAAGGAATCGTGCAACCGAGCGTGATTTCAGAGCATGCTCTTGAAATAGGCTCGGCATTAGAGCTGATTTTGCTCTCGCTGTCGTTCGGGCATCGTATTAATGAAGAAAAAGAAATGCGAATCCAAGCGCAGGAGCAAGCGTTGCATGCCCAAAGCTCTCTGAATAAAAACCTGGATCTTCTGGTGCAGCAACGAACCGAAGAGTTAGAGGAGGCTAATCGACAGCTTAAAGATTTGAGTATTCGCGATGGGCTAACCGGCGTGTTCAATCGCCGACACTTTGATGAACTATTTCAGATTGAGTACCAGCGTAGCTTTCGCGAGAAGAACTGGTTGTGCGTTGTGATGCTGGATATCGACCATTTTAAAGGGCTAAATGATACATATGGCCACCAGTTTGGTGATGTCTGCCTGAAAACCATTGCGGATGTCGCTCTTAACAAGTTGCGGCGGCCGCCTGACCTTTTGGCACGATATGGCGGTGAAGAGTTTGTGGTGTTGCTGCCAAACACTGATCTGGAGGGGGGGCGAACAGTGGCTGAAAAGATAAGGCATGCGATCGAGTCAATCACGCTGGACAATGATGGGCAAGCGGTTACGTTGACCGCGAGTATGGGGGTGGCTTGTGTAATCCCCAACGATCGTGATGGATTTGCGGGCTTGCTGAAGCTGGCGGATCAGAGCCTCTATCAGGCCAAAGAGTCCGGTCGTAACTGCGTGGTTTGCTCTGTCAGTTAGGGAGCCAGGAGCATAAATTGGCTGTGGATTTTTTGACCGACTCCTCAGGTTCATCTATAACTTAAAGTAATTTATTGAAATTCATGTAAAAAAGTAGATATTGACGGTGCCTTAGCTTAGTGTCGCTATAAGGTGGAAGGGTAGCTGTGAGCTTACCTCAGTGATAGAAGTACAGGGTACATCAACACATTATTTTTGGGCGTTCATGCTTAATAACTTTAATTTAACATCCATCAAATTGAAAATGACCGTCATTGCCGTCGTGGCGTTGCTGGGCTTTTCAACCATCGTATTCAGTAATTTCAGCTTCTTTCAAGATACCAATCGATCCCTGAAGGAAATTCAGGAGGTTGACCTTATGCTGGTGCAGATCGCAAGTGATCTGCAGGTTGGGTTGGTTGATGTGAATCGCCTGTTTGAGGCAGCGATGGCTGAAAATGATATCGACACACTTGCTGAGGCGCTGCGTCTGGCCAAACGCCAGCGAGAGATGATTGATAAAATCGGCGATTTGAAGTCAGCGTTGCGCGATCAAGAACGCACGTTGACCGATGTGTTTGATGAATTTGTTGATGAGACTGAGCGCTACACCAAGGATGTTATTGATGGTGTGTATCGTAAAGATCAAATGTATGACGCGTTTGCAACTTCGTTAGCTAAACGCCAGCAATATGAGTCAGTGCTGAGAAGTTTCAACTCGATAATCAATACCAATTTTGAAACCACGATGAATACCATTCGAGCGGATGCAGAAGTGGTAACCACTGAGCAGTTTATCTTTGGTACGATGCTCGTGATACTGGTATTAGGCGCCTACATCTGGCTGTTTGTAGTTGTAAATAAAGCGATGTCGGATGTAATTGAGGTTTCCAGCGAAATTTCAGATGGCAATCTGGATGTTGAAATCGGTGAAGCCGGTAGTTTTGAAGTTAAACAGTTGTTTGCAGCGCTTAACGTTATGCGTGACAGGCTCAAGCAGCAGAGCCTTGAAGCGGCGTTGCGTACTCGGCGTCAGGAACAGATTACGCTGTTAAATGAAGCGCTGCGTGGCGATCTGACAGTTCAGCAAGTCACCGATGCCATGCTACAGAGTTTGGCCGGTATGTTGAACTCACTGGTGGGCGCCGTTTATCTGTGCGAAGGCGATGAACTGGTGATGCGTGCAAGCTATGCGTATTCTCATCGCAAAGGGGATCGTAACCGCCTGCAAATGGGCGAGTCTTTGGTGGGCCAGGCAGCATTGGAGCAGAACGTGTTCGTTGTGCGCGATCTGCCGGATGACTATGCCTCCATTTCGTCCGGTTTGGGTGCTGCTATTCCGAAAGAAGTATTGTTAGTGCCACTGGTGTTTAATGGTCACTTGATGGCGGTTGTTGAGCTGATGAGCTTTCAATGCTTTTCTGATGATGACATAGATTTTATTACCCGAGCTGCTGAAGGTATGGCTATTGCGCTCAGCTCAGCGATTTCCAGAGTGCAATTGGCGGATGCGTTGGAACGCTCTAAGTTGCAAGCCGAGGCGTTGGAACAGCAACAAGAAGAGTTGCGTGCGACTAACGAGGAACTGGAGGAGCAAGCAGCGATTTTACGCTCCTCTGAAGAAAGCCTGCAGCAGCAGCAGGAAGAGCTGCGTGTTATGAACGAGGAGCTGGAAGAGCGCAATCGTTTACTTGATCGTCAGAAAGATGAGATAGAAAAAAGCAATCATGATTTAGAGATTTCTCGACAGGAATTGCAGGATAAGGCGCAGCAACTGGAAATGAGCGGGCGCTATAAGACTGAGTTTCTGTCCACTATGTCTCACGAGTTACGCACACCTCTGAACAGTATCCTGATTCTGTCACAAGGTTTGATGGAAAATAAGAAAACCAATCTTGATGAGAAGCAGGTTGAGCATGCGCGGGTAATCAACTCATCCGGTCGTGACTTGTTGATGCTTATAAATGATATTCTTGATCTTTCCAAAGTTGAGGAAGGCAAGCTTGAGATAGTCTCTGAACCATTGCCCCTTGAAGATCTTGCGTCGAAACTGCATGGCCAGTTCGATGCTCAAGCAGAAAACAAGCAGATTGGGTTTGTTGTCGACATTGATCCGCAGCTGCCGGAATCCATTCTGGTTGATGAGCATCGTTTGAGTCAGATCCTGCGTAACTTCATCTCCAATGCCCTGAAATTTACACAAAAAGGCCAGGTACAGGTTAAGTTCTGTGTGCCACCAGGCCAGGTGACGACACAGTTTGGTGTGTTAAAACCTGAAAACGCGATTGAAATTCGCGTGGTGGATACCGGTATTGGGATTCCTGCGGATAAGTTGGATCTGATATTCGAAGCGTTCCAACAGGTTGATGGAACCATAAGCCGAAAGTACGGTGGCACCGGTCTGGGTTTGACCATTTCTCGCAAGTTGGCAGAGATTATGATGGGGGCAGTGGAGGTGCGCAGCGCAGGGAAGGATGCCGGCTCCGAATTCAGTCTGTACCTGCCAAGGGCTTATAGTGGTGAGTCGCAACCGGCCAGTTTGGCACCTCGACCTGTTGTGATTCCGAAAGCTGCAGTTAAAACACAGGCTCCCGCCGTAGTGCCAGCAGCGCAAAACCCCACGCTTCCTGCACCGACCAATACGATACTGATTGTTGAAGATGATGCTGGTTTCAGCGGTGTACTTAAAAGCCTGGCAGAAGAATTCGGTTTTAATGCTTTTTGCGCGCATTCTGTGCTTGAGGCACAGCAGTATCTTGAACAAACTAGGCCGGGATCGATTATCCTGGATCTGGGGTTGCCAGATGCGCCGGGAGAGGATTTGCTGAGCCAGTTGAAAGGCAACGAGCAGACCAAAGATATCCCGGTGCATGTGATCTCCGGCAAGCTGGATGTTAAACCGTCCAGTATCGAGGGGGCTGAAGAGTTTATTGCCAAGCCGTTTGGGCGTGATCGTCTCGACCAGTTATTTAGCGACATCAGTTCGGAGTTGATATCGCTTTCCAGTAATCGTGTTCTGGTGATCGAAGATGACTCGGTGCAGCGTGAACAGTTGAATGCGAGCTTTACAGAGCAGGGTGTGGCGTGCGATATGGCCGAAACCGGGCAGGAGGCCATCGCCATGCTCAAGCGGGAGCATTACGGTGCCATTATTCTTGATTTGGAACTGCCCGATTCTGATGGGTTCCAGCTGGCGGAAACCCTGAGCAATTGCACTAACGGCAATACTCCAATCATTATCTACACAGCTCGGGATCTTGATAAGCGTCAAGATACGCTGCTACGCAAATATGCCAAACGTATTGTGTTAAAAACGGATAAATCCATTGCACGCTTGTTGAATGAAACAACGTTGTTTCTGCATTGGCTGCAAGGGGTAGATCAGACACGTAAAACGACTGGGTCGACGGATACCGAGTCGGTTCAACTGGGCGGGGTAGAAGGTAAGCGATTATTGTTGGTGGATGATGATATTCGCAACCTGTATTCGTTGTCAGCGATTCTGGAGGAAAGCGGGTTCGACATTGCCACTGCCGGGACAGGCCTGGAGGCGATAGAAATGTTGGATAGCGAAGGTGACTTCGATCTGATTCTAATGGATGTGATGATGCCGGAAATGGATGGCCTTGAGGCTATGCAACGTATACGGTCTAATCCCAAATATAAGAACCTGCCAATTATTGCGCTTACTGCCAAAGCTATGAAGGATGATCGGGCTCGCTGCATAGAGGCGGGTGCGAATGACTATTTATCCAAACCTGTCGATACCAACAAGTTGAAAGCCATCGTGAAAATGTGGTTAGGACAAGCCTGATGAGCCAAGATAGCTACGCAGAACAACTTAATGAATTTGAGGTTGAAGTAGAATGCCTGATGGAGGCGCTCTATTTGCGTTGGGGTTATGATTTTCGCGAATATTCCCGTGCGTCCCTGCGTCGCCGTGTAGCCCGTTACATGTCTGATAATCATTATCAGCGGGTTGCCGATCTTCAGCATGAATTAATTCGGGATAAAAAGCGTTGTGTTCACTTCGTGCGTGGTTTAACGGTCAATGTAACGGACATGTTTCGAGATCCCGAATTTTATAAGGTTATTCGGGAGCAGGTGGTGCCCGAGCTGAGAAGTCATCCGTTTTTGAAAATTTGGCATGCTGGCTGCTCCACCGGAGAGGAAGCCTATTCCATGGCCATATTGCTGCATGAGGAAGGCTTAGGGGAGCGAGCTGTGATCTACGCCACCGACATCAATTCTCAGGTGCTGGAGCAGGCGAGCAAGGGCGTTTATCATGAAAAGATGCTATCCGCCGCTAGGGAGAACTACGCTGGAACGGGTGGTCCAGGTCGGCTGGATGACTTCATTTCAGTGGGCTACGAGCGCTTTTTGGTCGATCCAAAACTTAAAAAAAATATCGTTTTCACCCAGCATGATCTTGTTACGGATCAAGTGTTTGGTGAGATGCAAATGGTCATCTGTCGCAATGTCCTGATCTACTTTAGGCGCGAACTTCAGACTAAAGTGCTAACCTTATTCCATGACAGTCTGGATATGGGTGGCTTTTTGGGGTTGGGAATGAAAGAGTCCCTGCGCAGCCTGCCTAACCATATTAGATTTAAACCCATTGATGAATCAGCAAGAGTGTTCCAGCGGATTGATTAAACAGGTTGAGTGTGTAGTTATAGGTGCGTCCAGCGGTGGGTTGGATGTGTTGATCAAGCTGTTACAGGCATTACCAGTGCATTATCAGATTCCAACGGTAGCGATTCTTCATCAGCGACCCAACAGATCCAGCGGCGTACCCGATATGCTTTCAAAGTACACCCATATGACAGTGCAGGAGCCAGAAGATAAACAAGGAATTGAACCGGGTCACTTCTATGTGGCACCGCCCAATTATCATTTGCTGATTGATCCCGATAAAGTGTTTTCACTCAGCATTGATGCGCCGTTGAATTTTTGTCGACCGTCTATCGATATGGCGTTTCAGTCAGCTGCTGAGGTGTATCGGGAGGCACTGGTCGGATGTGTTCTGACCGGGGCTAATTCGGATGGTGGTCAGGGGGCTCGTTATATCAAGGATTACAACGGTCGTGTTTTGGTGCAGAACCCAAAGCAGGCTACAGTGGATTCCATGCCGTTGGCGGCCATTGCTGCTGCTGATGTGGATGACATACTGGATATAGAAGATATCGCCAAACGCCTGGCCTCTTTTGGTGACCCTGCGGAACGCATACCATCATGAAGCAGAGCATCCTGATAGTCGATGATCAGAAGGCCAACCTGGTTGCTTTAGAAGCGACACTCAGTGAGCTGGAGGATGTTGAGATCATCGCGGCCACTTCCGGGCCAGAGGCGTTGTCCATTTTGCTCAAACAGTCCGTGGCAATGGTGTTACTTGATGTACAGATGCCTGGGATGGATGGTTTTGAGGTGGCGAGCTACATGCGGCAGCGCAGTAAGTCGCGTCACATTCCGATTATTTTTCTAACCGCCATCAATAAGGAAGAGGGATACTTATTCAAAGGCTATGAGAATGGTGGGGTGGATTTTCTGTTTAAGCCATTCGATCCCTTTGTGCTATTGAGTAAAGTACGAATCTTTCTGGAACTTGATGGGCGCCAGCGTCAATTGGAAGAAGCCCTGAGTAAGCTGAAGCAGGTTAGAACCAGTAACGAAGTTCTGTTGCGTTCAGTGGGCGAGGGAATTATCGGGGTTTGCCTCAAGGGAACCATCACGTTTGTGAACCCTGCTGCAGAGATGATTCTAGGGGTGCATAGCTCCGCCTTAATTGGCGAGCCCCTTTATCAGGCCGTTATCGTCTCCACTCATAATGCTGGCCGTGCGGGGTGGCAGGATACCAAATTGTATAAAGCCTGCTCTGAAGGCAAGGCCTATCACTCCGATGTTGGGGTATTCCGCTCTTACCATAATAAAATGTTGCCCGTTGAATACACAGCTAGCCCCACACATTCACCTTCAGGCCAATTCGATGGTGCTGTGATTGTGTTCAAGGACATTACAGAGCGTAAAAAGATCGAAGAAAAGCTGCACTATATGGCGCAGTATGATGCGCTGACGGAACTTGGCAATCGAAACTTGTTTAATTCGGCCTTGAATAACTCCATCACGTACAGCGATCACAGTGGCCAGGCGTTTGCACTTTTATTCATGGATCTGGATCGCTTCAAGCAAGTGAATGACAGCATGGGGCATGACGCGGGCGATGAACTATTAAAAGAGGTTGCCTTAAGAGTTAACCGGTGCATCCGCGATTCTGACATTCTGTGTCGCCTGGGAGGCGACGAGTTTACTGTTATCATCAATGGTGAATTCGCGGAGAAAGCCTCAGTGAGAGTGTCGGAAAAGTTGATACATTCGTTGTCGCAGCCATTTGAAATATTTGGGCAAGAGCTATATGTGGGTGCCAGCATAGGGATCGTGTATTACCCTGAGCTTGGTAAGGACTCCAGTGAGTTGATCCGTAATGCGGATATGGCCATGTATCAGGCCAAGCATGAAGGTAGAAATCGGTACCGGGTGTTCGAACCGAACATGAAGACCCAGGTGGAAGAGTCGATGGCGCTTGAGGTTGAATTGCGTCGTGCTGTCGAAAACATGGACTTTAAACTGCATTATCAGCCCAAGTTTGATATGACCACAGGTGAAATCGTGGGTGCTGAAGCATTGCTGCGTTGGTGGGTTGGTGGCAAGCCGGTTTCTCCGGTTACCTTCATTCCCATTGCAGAAGAAACCGGGCTGATCAACGGCATAGGTCGGTGGGTGTTTGAAACGGCTGCAAAGCAGGTGCAGGTATGGAGCACGATGTTCGATTTGCCTGATGGCTTCAGAATTTCGGTGAATATGTCTGTGCAACAGTTGCAGGATCCTGATCTGTTAGACACGCTGAGCGATTTCATTTCTAAGTGTAATATTCAATCTGAGTTACTGGAAATTGAAATTACCGAAAGCCTGTTCTTAGAGCGGACAGAAATTAATTTGCGGAATTTGGCAGGCATCCGTGAGCTTGGCCCTGGTATAGCACTGGATGATTTTGGCACCGGATATTCATCCATGGGTTACTTGGCCCAGCTGCCGTTGACAGTGTTAAAAATTGATAAGACCTTTGTGGATAATGTGCATCAACCTCAAGGTAGTGCCATCATCTCTGCGGTGGTGGCGTTGGCAAAAGGGCTGGGGGTTGAGGTTATTGCCGAGGGCGTTGAGCAAGAAGATCAAGCTAAAAAACTGATTGAATTGGGTTGTGTGACCGCGCAAGGGTTCTATTACAGCCAACCTATACCTGCAGAAGATTTGGAAGTGTTGCTTGAGCAATCGCTGCTGAGATTGGCGGCTCCGTTAGAGGGCACCACTGGGTCAAGCTCTTAGTTTCTATTTTTACACTACTTTAGTCGATCGAGAACTGGGTCAGCTCTAACAGAAAACGGTCACCATCGTCATCCTGTTTCACCTTGACCGGTATGAAGGGGTAATCGTGGTGTAGCCACAGTTCGGTATGGCGTTTTTTGTCATCATGCAGTCGTTGCAAGTGATAGGTTTTTACGTCGCCCAGCGCTGTTTGGATCGTCGGTGTATCCAGCAGCGTGAATGTCCGTATTTCCTGATCGTTACCCTTGGCTTCCGTGAACTCAATACTACGGTTACCGTCTTGTAGCCTGAGGGCCAGCAATAAGGTGCTGGTGAGAGGGTCCTGCATACCTTCTATCAGTTTAAAGGAGCCCTTTTTCTTTTTATGCGTGAAGCTGCCATTGCCAGATGGCCAGTTGAATTGGATATGGTTCTCGCGTTTTTTCAGGAAGGTTCCGCGGGTTGAATCGTAACTGAGCGGCTTAGGTATGCCGTTTTCCCACAAGAAGGTGGAGCGCTCTTTGAGGCTATAGATCATGGCCTCGGCATTGTATTCCAGTTGATATTTATCCTGGCCCAGGCTTATGAGGGTTCGGGTGCCGAGGTTTTTGACCGACATACCATTGGCCTCGCCACGATAATGGGCGGTGAAAGAACTGAATGGCATGGTCTCTGCGTCTGCTCTGGAAATGCCTGCGCTAAGCAGTAGCAGGATGCAGAGCGGCAATACGCGAATAACGTCCATATCAATCCCCGGTAAGATCCAACCCTGAGTCAGGTAGTAGTGTTCCCGCATACAACACACCTTCGGGTGTCAGTTGTATCTGTTTGCTACAGAAGAGTTTGACACAGGCTGGGTAAAGGCTGTGTTCCTGTTTCTGAACTTTTTGAGACAGGCTCTGGGCGGTATCGTTCCGCTCAATATCAACTTTGGCGTGCCCAATGACGGCACCGCTATCGAGCTCTGTACTGACAAAGTGCACACTGCATCCATGCTGTGCTTCATGGGCATCCAATGCACGCTGATGAGTGTTGAGCCCTTTGTATTTTGGCAGCAGCGATGGGTGAATGTTCAGCATACGGCCTTTGAAATGATCTACAAATGCATCGGTGAGGATGCGCATGAAACCCGCCAGGACAACTAGGTCTGGCTGGTACTGCTCGATTTGTTGCTGAAGCACAGAATCGAATGCCTCGCGGCTTTCAAACTGCGTGTGATCCAGAACTAGGGTTTCGATGCCGTGCTGCTGTGCCCGCTCCAGACCCTTAACGTTAGGCCGATTGCTGATGACGGCTACAATCCGCCCGTCGATCTCGCCAGCCTCAATACCCTCTATGATCGCCTGCAGGTTGGTACCACTGCCGGAGATCAAAACAACAATATTCATTTAAATGCCTTGCAATACAACTTCGGGAGACTGCTCGTTTCCGCTTTCTATGCTGCCAATCACCCAGGCCTGTTCGCCCAGCGCAGTTAATTCAGATATTGCAGTGGAGGCCTTGTCAGCGGGGACACATAGAATCATACCAACGCCACAATTGAAGGTGCGGTACATTTCCCGGGTGTCCACGTTGCCGTTATCCTGCAGCCAGTTGAATATTTTTGGCCATTGCCAGGAGTTGGTATCGATGACGGCATTGGCGTTGTCTGGCAGCACGCGGGGAACGTTCTCGGTTATACCGCCACCGGTGATGTGTGCCATGGCTTTCACTTCACATTTTTCGATCAGCGCCAGTAAGGATTTCACGTAGATCCGGGTGGGTGCCATCAGGTGATCTGCCAGCGGTTTGCCGTCCAGATCCTGCTGTACGTCAGCACCTGACACAGCAATGATTTTGCGGATCAATGAGTAGCCATTGGAGTGGGGGCCAGAAGACGCCAGGCCGATCAATGCATCACCTGGCGCGACAGTGGTGCCGCTGATGATGCTGTCTTTTTCTACTACACCTACGCAGAACCCCGCCAGATCGTAGTCATCTCCTTCGTACATGCCGGGCATTTCAGCCGTCTCACCGCCTACCAGCGCACAGCCTGCCTGCTCGCAGCCGGTGCCGATACCGGTAACAACATCGGCGGCTACGTCTACGTCCAAGTGTCCGGTGGCATAGTAATCAAGGAAGAACAACGGTTCTGCGCCGGTAACGACCAAGTCATTGACGCACATGGCCACTAGGTCGATGCCCACGGTATCGTGCTTTTTCAGGTCGATGGCAAGGCGCAGTTTGGTGCCCACACCGTCTGTACCGGATACCAAAACCGGTTTTTTGTATTTTTCAGGAATTTCGCACAGTGCGCCAAACCCGCCCAGGCCACCCAGTACTTCAGGACGGCTGGTGCGTTTGGCTACCCCTTTGATGCGCTGAACCAGTTCATCCCCGGCGTTGATGTCCACACCGGCGTCTTTATAGCTTAGGGAAGGGGTTTTCTCTGACATGGCTGTTCTGCGCTCTTGCTGAAAGTGGGTAGCTGGCGGCTGACAACGGGTGTGCAGCCTGTGCCTGATAGGGCGGCTATTCTATCAGGAGTTGCACTGAAGCCCAATGTTTCAGCAACCTTTGTTGCCGCCTTATAGGGCATGCTCAACTTGATCAGGTTTCGGTTTTATCGCTGGCGTCGACGTTGTACACTTTCGCGCAGTGGTTTTTCGAGGTACACCAGTGCGTTATGACTAAGATAGTGAACCTGTTGTCCGTGGCTCCTTTGTTGAGAGCCTTGATGTTCAGAGCCTTGACGTTGGCGGCGCTGATGTTGTCCAGTGCTCTGACAATTGGGGCTGAAGTGACTGATCTGTACAAGGCTTCTGTGGCGGTGCCGGATCGCAGCGTAGCTGCCCGTGACTCGGCGGTTGCAGAGGGCCTGAGCAGGGTGCTGGTGAGGGTGAGTGGCAATTCATCGATTGTGTTACAGGATTCGGTTAAATCAGCCCTAACTGATGCAGGCCGATATGTGGTTCAGTTTGGCTATCACTCCAAAGAGACCCTCTCCCCAGAAGACGGTGCAATGATCAAAACGGTCTTCCTTAATGTGAGTTTTGACGATGTTGCAGTAAATCAGTTTCTGCGTCGGGAAGGCTTTCCCATTTGGGCCACCAGTCGTCCCAATATCCTGTTTTGGGGGGCTGTCAGCGGAGTTGGTGGGCGTCAGCTCGTGGGCGGGCAGCAGCAGATAGCCTTGCAGCAGGCACTTGAACAGCAAGCGAAACGTCGAGGTTTACCTCTTGTGTTGCCCAAATACGATGACCAGGATCTGGCTCAGGTTCGTGCTGGCGATATTTGGGGAATGTTTGTGGATCCAATCGTCAGCGCCTCTGCGCGTTATGATGCCAACGTGGTCGTGATCGCCAAGGTGCTTGAGACCCCTGATTCCGTTCGGGTCAGCGCGGCTCTGAGTATTCAGGAGCAACAGCAGTGGTGGGAAGTGGCGGCCGAAACTTTGGATCAAGCGGTGGTGATGTTAATCGATCAGCTGGGTGACCGGGTGGGTGAGCGTTTTGCGGTGCAGGCGTCCTTGGCCGTCGGTGAGCAGGTGATTTTGGATGTGAGTGGCGTTGAAGAATTGAAGGACTATGCCCGTTTGGGTGAATATCTGGATGGATTGCTGGCTATTCGCGGTTGGTATTTAAGTCAGGCCCAAGGGTCGCATCATCAATACACCATTATATTGGAAAGCGATCTGGACGCATTGGAGCAAGGGTTACGCCTTGATCGCAAGCTTGTGCCGCAACCGGTTAAATTGGTGGTGCCATTAGGAGAGGGGAGTACCGATGCAGCTGAATCTACTTCCACTTCCACGATCCCGGTGACGGAAGGCCCGGCGGAAGCGTCTACGAACGGGCCTCAGGTGCCAGCGCGACCTGTTCTGTATTATCGCTGGAACGGATAGCCGTCGCATCCATGAGTCTCCCCATACGACATCTGCCTAATATCCTGACGTTGATCAGGATCGTGCTTGTGTTGCCATTCATATGGTTTATGTCAGAAGCGCAGTACGACCGGGCCCTTTGGACGCTGTTGATCGCTGGTGTTAGCGATGGCGTGGATGGTTTTTTGGCACGGCAGTTTAATTGGCGCAGTCAATTCGGTTCAATCGCTGATCCGGTAGCCGACAAGATCCTGTTGGTGAGTACTTTTCTGGCATTGGCCCTTACTGACAATATGGCTTGGTGGGTGGTTGCGGTTATTGTGGTGCGGGATATCGGTATTTTTATTGGTGCCATCGCATACTGGTTCCTGGTGGGGCGTTACGAAGGGCGGCCAACGTTTCTGAGCAAGATATGTACATTTCTCATGATAGTGCTGGGCTTGGGCGTGCTGTGTAATCTGGTTTGGACACTTATTCCGGCCGTTTGGCTGACCTATCTTAGTTATGTGGTGGTGGCGTTGTGTATCATCAGCATGCTGCAGTACACCATGCTGGGTGTACAGGGGTATCGGGCAAAACAGCGCGGAACAAACCACCATGCATGACACCTCCCACCCGCAACTGGCCCTTAAGTTGTCCAGAAAGCCCAATACCGACTTTGCCAGCTTCTACACCGGGCAGAACACCCAGCTGGTGGGGCGTTTGCACCAGGTGGCCAATGGCAGCTTTCCTGGTTGGCTCTACCTGTGGGGAGCAGAACAGAGCGGAAAGAGCCATCTAATGCAGGCGGCCTCGCAGTTGGCAGAAGATGAGGGGTTCAGAGCCTTTTATCTGTCTGGAGAGCAGGCGCGAGCGGGGTCCCCCCTGTTGCTGGAAAACCTTTCATCCTTCCAGCTGCTTGCCATAGACGATATCCATTTGCTTCTGGCTGATCCCGAGTGGGAAGAGGCCTTGTTTCATTTGTACAATAAAATCAAAGATTTAGGCTCTACGTTGTTGGTGAGTGCAGATGCATCTCCCCGCCAACTGGGCGTGCACTTGCCTGATTTAGCCTCCCGCTTGATGGCGATGGAGGTGTATCAGGTGGTGGCCATGGATGACCAGGATAAGGCGGGCGTACTGCAGCTCATGGCGCGCCAACGGGGGTTTACGCTGTCGGATGAGGTCGTTGCTTTCATTTTATCCCGTTCGGATCGTCAATTGAGCGCGCTGCAGGCAGTCATTGAGCGTTTGGATCACCAATCTCTGCAGGAAAAACGCGTAATAACAATCCCTTTCGTAAAAAAGGTCATGAGCTGGTAGAACTCTCATCTATACTTTTTAGGGTAGATGATTAACGAAGAGTCGATCCTGTTCTAGATGACTGATCACACGTCCGACCACAGTAAGCGATTTATCAGCCTGAAATGGCGCGCGCTGGCTTTAACCAGTGCGCTGTTGGTGATTGTGTTTACCATCTTTATGATGGCGTCTCGCTATTCCTCACAACTGCAATTAAGGGAGTTGGGCAAGGATCGCACCCACCGATATGTCGAGCAACTGGAGGCCTTGCTGGAGCGCCAGGTGTTGCGGATGCAGTCGATATCCGGGGTGCTGGTTCAGTTCGAAGGGGTTGAGTCAGCTATTCGTGCCGGTCAATCGGATGCGATCATAAAACGCATACAGCCATTTTGGAGCCGTTTGCAGGATGAGAGCTCAATCAACTCTGTCGTGATATTTTCTCCTTCTGACGATGTGCTGTTGTGGCAGGGTGATCCCCGAATTCCTCCTGATATGGTGGAAAAGTTTCGCTCTGATTGGAAAAGCCGCTCGGCGTTGTCTTGTTTTGATACCTGTGAAGTCTATACGGTCGTACCACTGGAGCTGGAAGGATGGGGCAAAGGTATGGTGGTGTTCGGTGCCTATATGGATCAGGTGATTCAGCGCCTGCATGCTTTGTCGAAAGCGGATATTTCGCTTGCGGTGCGACGTAATCAAGGGGCCGTAGACAAGGCCAATAACCTTTCTGGCTGGGGCAGTGACGTTGTCTACGCCACCAACCAATCCGGTTCGTTGGGTATGTTGCAACAGTTGGCGCGTCAGCACAGTCGGGCAGAAGTATTCAACGGTATTCTGGTGCAGCAAAAAAACCGCTTTTTTGAAGTGGTGCTACGCCCGCTGAGAGGTGCAGTGTTTCCCAGGCAAGGGGAGCTATACATTGTTTCAGACGTGACAGCAGAGATGATGCAGCATCAGAACCTGCAGCGAAATGGCTTGGTATTTGGTGTGGTGGGGCTGATCTTTGCAGAGCTGGTGCTGTTGACCACGTTGTGGGGGCCTCTCAATCGCCTACGGGCAATGGCTTCAGTGTTACCGATGCTGGCCACCCAAAAATTCACCCATATTCGGCAAGAACTGACGGCGCTGCATCGCGACATTCCTTTCTCTGATGAAAGTGATGTGCTGAACAGTTCGGCCATGCGGCTATCCCATTTATTGGAAGAGCTGCAGTCTGAATTGCACAGCCGGGCTGAGGAGCTGGAGAAAAAAACGGTGGATCTGGAAGCCGAGAAGCATTTCGTGCAAGGTATTCTGGATACAGCCCACGCCCTGATACTGACTCAGGATCGCACCGGTACCATTGCTATGGTGAATCACCATTGTAGCTGGATCACCGGCTACGATACCGGCGAACTGGTTGGCAAATCGTTCTTCTGGTTGTTGCCGCAAAGTGAACAGTTGCCTGACCTTCAATTCCAGATCAATGAATTGGCTAATGGCTTTCGAAATGAACTGCACCACGAGTCAGCGGTGGTGAGAAAAGACGGCACAACCATGCATATGGCGTGGTATCACTCCCTGTTGCCTAACAGCAAAGAGGGGCATCAGATACTCAGCATCGCTTTGGATATCAGTGAGCGCAAAGAGGCAGAGGAGCGCCTGGGTTGGTTGGCTTCCCATGACACGCTCACCGGGCTGTTTAATAGGCGTCGCTTTGGCGAGGAGCTGCAGAAATCCATATCCCACGCTAAACGTTATGATCGATCCGGGGCCATCCTGTTTTTTGATCTCGACCAGTTCAAAGATGTGAACGACACCAGTGGCCACAAGGTTGGAGATGACCTGCTGCGGAGGGTGTCTGAACGCCTGCGCATAGAAGCGCGTGACTCCGATTTGATTTTTCGTCTGGGCGGTGATGAATTTGCCATGTTGGTGCGTGAGGTGGATATGGAAGGGGCCGCCAAAGTCGCTGCCCGCCTGTGTGATGCACTTAATGGTGTGGAAGTAATGGGCAGTAATCGTGTGCATCGCGTGTCCAGCAGTATCGGTGTGGCACTGTTTCCTGATCATGGGGAATACGTTGATGATCTGGTCGCCAATGCTGATATCGCCATGTATCAGGCCAAAGCATCCGGACGTAACGGTTGGCACATCTACTCGCCAGAAGAGCAGGATCGAGAGCGCACCCATGAGCGTGTTTACTGGAACGAGAAGGTGAAAGAGGCGCTGTCGACAGATAGCCTTAATGTTGCTTTCCAGCCTATTCAAAATATTGCCGAGCAGCGCCTATCTCATTTTGAGGCATTACTGAGGGTGTCCGATGAGGAAGGTAAGCCGCTGCCGACCTTCAAATTCATACAGTCTGCGGAAACTTCAGGGCTAATCCAGGAAGTGGATTTGCGCATTGTAGACAAAGTACTGGAATACAAGCAAAAACTGGAAAGACAAGGGATAGCGGCTGTATTTGCAATAAACCTATCGGGGATTTCATTCAGAAACCCAAATCTGTATGACGAAATATCGCGCAAACTGAAACACTATAACGTGAATACAGAAGAAATTATCTTTGAAATTACCGAAACGTCTGCGGTTGAGGATGCGGTATCCACAGCAGAAAAAATGCGGGATATTAAGAAGCTGGGATGCAAATTCGCATTGGATGATTTTGGTGTCGGGTTCTCATCGCTCTACCACATTAAACAGTTGCCCATTGATTTGGTGAAAATTGACGGCTCATTTATACGGCACTTGGTTACAGAAGCAGAGGATCGTGCCTTAGTTAAGGCTGTTGTCGAAGTGGCCAAGGTGTTTGGGCTTGTGACGGTAGCGGAATTTGTAGAAAATCAGGAAATTCTCGATATTCTGAAGGAATTGGGAGTTGATTATGCTCAGGGATATCATATTAGCAAGCCCGAGCCCTTTGATTCCGTGTGGGGTGATCAATTTCAGTCTGACGAAGAGACAATCAGCTCTGAATGATTGAGCTGACAGGGTGAGTCAGTATATTCTGGCGGCTCTCATAACAACAAAATAACCATACAAGGCAGTATTAGAGCGTGATCAGGGCTCACAAGGAGTTTGGCAAATGCCAGCTGGGGACAGTGTTCGCTATTCTGACAGGATTGCTTTTGTTTCTTGTCACACCGGTTCATGGGGATACCGACGCTCCAAGCCACCCAGTTGCCTCAATTCCTCTTAAAGTTGATGGGTATGATCTTGCCCCATACCTGTTGTTTTGGCATGACAAAAATGGGCGCGCCTCCTTTGAAGAAGCGTTTGATCACTTTAATCGGGGTGGATTCAAGTTGTTGCCAGACGGTGTGCCTAATCTTGGATTCCGCAAGGGCAGCGTATGGTTTTACCTTGGTTTGAATAATCCATATGTATATAAACGGATGTTGCTGCTTGAAGTGGATTATGCCGTGTTGGATCAGGTCGAGATGTATTGTTCCGGCCCGGAGCAGGGCCCCATATACTACCCGTCAGGTGATCATGTTCAGTACGACAGCCGCCCACTAAAAGTCAGAAACTTCGTCTTCCCTCTCCCAATAGAAGCATTTCAGAGTTTGGATTGTTTGATCCGGGTGCGATCAAACACCAATATACTCCTGCCGCTGCGTGCTTACGATAACTTGTCTTATATCGAGCACACCCACGTAATGGAACGGTTTCTGGGTACGATGTACGGAGTGGCTCTGGCATTTCTGTTCTACAACATCATCCAATATGTATTAACCAAAAAGATTGTATTCGCTTATTTTTCTGCGCATGTATTAGGGGGGATGGCGTATATGAGTTTTATGGACGGTACACTGGCACCTTTCTGGATTGCGTTGGAGATGCAGGATGTTGGAACAGTTTTGGCCATTTGTATAGGGGTTGGCTCGGCATTACTGTTTTCGTCCGAGTTTCTTGAATTAAAAGGTTCTCGTACTGCTTACCGCCGGGTAGGGCAAGCGCTGGTTTATGGCACCTTTGGACTGTTTATACTGACATTGTTCGCACCAATGCGCCTGATGCATATTCTTATCTCCGCATACACACTGGCGATATGCAGCTATTTACTGGTGATCGGTGTTCAGCGGTGGTTGGAAGGTTACGCACCAGCGAAGGTCTATTTGTTAGGGTTTGGTATGGTGTTCATCCTGGTGATCTGGATCGTGCTGAATATATTCTTTCTCAAGTCAGACGTGCGCTGGATTACTTATGGCGTGAGCACCGTATGGATGGTTGAGTTAGTTGTGCTTTCGGTGGCGATAAGCATACGGATAAAGAGCATGGAGCTTGAACGCGTTGATATGAGTGAGAAAATGCGCCTCATCAAAGATGAAAGCCATACCAAAACTGAGTTTCTTGCAAAAGTGAGCCATGAAATAAGAACGCCAATGAGCGGTATGCTTGGCCTGATGGAGCTTCTTGATACGACGCCCTTGAATAAAGATCAGCGACGTTATATCAGCGCTATACAGAATGCCGGAAAAGGGTTGCTGGAGGTTATAAATGACATGCTGGATTTTTCTCGCATGGAAGCCGGTAAGATGGAACTGAATTCAGATCTGTTTCAACTGCAGGATTTACTTTCAGATGCATGCTCAATCTACGAGTTTGATGCGCGTCAGAAAGGAATCGAATTGGCATGCATGATCGCGCCAGGCACGCCGCTGAATCTGATTGGCGATAGCGTGCGGATTCGACAAATTTTACTAAACACTCTGTCAAATGCTCTTAAATACACGAAAAAGGGCTTTGTTCACATTAACGTTCATCTCACGGATCAAATCCATAACGATAAATTGGTGCTGCGATTCGAAGTTGAGGATTCGGGGATGGGCATTGCTGCAGAAGATCAAAACAAACTGTTTCAATCATACAGTCAGTTGAATTCTGATAAATTCTCTAGCCGAGTCAGCTCAGGTTTGGGGTTGGTCATTAGCCAGCAATTTGTTCAATTAATGGGAGGCCAAATGGGGGTGAAGAGCGAGCTGGGAGCGGGGGCCTGCTTTTGGTTTGACATTCCGCTTGGTATGCCCGATGCCGTTGAGATAGCAGAGAAATCGATAGTCCTGGAGCTTTTTGATGGTGTAGTGCTTGAACCTGACTTGGGCCTGAATCAGGCTCCTATGAATCGTCAGCAACCAGTGGGCCAGATAAGCAAGGCAAGCCGTGTTCTATTGGTAGAAGACAACGAAATTAATCAGAGTGTATTAATTGAATTTTTGGCTAAGATGGGGATTCAGCCTGAAGTCGCGGATAATGGTCGGGCAGCGGTGGAATTTGTACAGCAGGAGCAGCAATTTGACTTGATTCTAATGGATTGCGAAATGCCGGTTATGGATGGATACGAGGCAGCATCCAGAATTATTCGCTGGCAGAAATCCAGAAACGTGCAGCACACCCCCATCATAGCGTTATCAGCTCATGCATTACAGAAGCATCGAGACATGGCATTGGAGGTGGGGATGGTGGATTATCTAACAAAGCCCATTTCTTATGAGCAGTTGCATGTGAAACTGGCTCGCTATCTTGAGTTAGAGGCAAGTTAGCCTGCGTCAATGGTGATTTGATTGTGTGATAGACTGGGATACTAAATGAAAATATATCGTATGACCGTTAAATTGAGTTGAAAATGAAAGAGCGCATGGTTCCTGCAGCGATCATCCCGGCTATTATGGATCTCGCTATCAAAAATCGTCTCAATATCGAAAGTATTCTGACCCGTGCAGATGTTGGGTTGGCCGTGGAGCGAGATTCTGGCACCTATGTGAGCATCTCTCAGCAGTTGCGCATATTTAACGCAGCCTACGATGTGATGGATAATCCTGCCTTTGGACTGTTGCTTGGCGAATCAATTCAGTACCACAGCCTTGATCTTGTTGGGCAGCTGATTGCTACCAGTCAGAATGTGCAGGAGGCATTGGATGAATTGTTTCAGTTCAAGGATTTGATTACACCATTTACAACGTTTTCACTTGAGATTAAAGGTCAAGATGCGGTTCTGGTTTATTCTGTTGATAGTACAATGGTGCGAGAAAACCTGCCTGTGCATCATGATGTGGTCGCTTCTAGCGTGGTGTCCATTGCCAATGCAATTATTGCCGAAGGTGTACGTCTGAAGCGGGTTTGCTTCATTCATGATAAGCCTGAATATTTGGATCACTATCATCGTATTTTTGGTGATTGTGTAGAATTCGGTAGTGTACGTAATGAGGTGGTGTTCGACAGAGCACAGTTGCAGGAGCCCTTGCTCACTTCCTATCCTGATTATCATGATGGTGTGAAAACTCTGGCCAAAGAAAAGCTCCGTTCGATTGAAAGCAGGGAGTCACTGGCAGCAAAGGTGAATTATTATATTGCTCGTAATATAGGTGTGGCTTCAACCTCGCTCGAGGATGTGGCTTCTCACTTTAATGTGACCCCTCGCACCATGCAGCGTAAATTGAAACAGGAAAATACATCTTTTGTAGCGATAAGGGATGCGTGTCGTCATGATCGCGCATTGCGGGATCTGGCTGATCCGTCGATTGATGTTGATGCCCTTGCTGAACTGTTAGGTTTTTCGGATACATCGAATTTTTATCATGCCTTTAAACGTTGGCAGGGCGTATCGCCTGGAGCCTATCGTAAACAAGCGCTTGCAGAGCGTGGTTTGAACTGAGCTTTTCCAAAAGAAATTCTTTGGCTGCATCCAGGTTATTCTTCGTGGTGGGTGATATGGGGTCGCCGAGACCAAATTGGCTGCCAGCTATTCCCAGTAGGTAGCACGGTGGGGGCGCTTTATTCAATGTGTTCCCGTAAAGATAAAGCAGGCTTTCAGTTGTGACGCTGTGGCTGGTGATCATCAGTTGTTGTCCGACATCTACAGGTTGCCACAGGAACGCTTCCTTTGTTGCCAAATGACAGTCAATAAATATGCCGAGATCAGCTCCATCTAAATCGAAGATGTGTTCTGGTTCGAGTTGAAAGTCAACTACAAGCCTAATACTGATATCCTTATTGGTTAACGAGTCATTGGAAATGATTTGGCCAAGCCACTGATGAATATGCTCACCTGCGGCATCATCACCCCTTGATGGATTGCCAAAACAGAAGATGCTAATCAGCATGGTGAATGCTGCCGTCACTGTTGCGTTGCAGTCGATCGATGGTCGAGCCTGTCTGGGTTTGAAGTTCTAACTGCAAAGGCATTTTACCGGCTGCATGGGTAGCGCAGGAAAGGCATGGATCAAAAGCACGTATAATCACTTCGATTAGATTCAGTAGTTCAGGCGTGAGCTTTTTTCCGTTCAGGTGCTGCGAGGCTACCTTGCGAATGCCTTCATTCATGGCCTGATTGTTGTTAGTGGTTGATACGATTAAATTGGCCATGATCACTTGGTCGTTATCATCTATCTTGTAATGATGGATCAGAGTGCCCCTCGGTGCCTCAATGATGCCGATCCCCTCGTGCCGTTTGGTTCCTGTCGCCAGTAAATCATGTGACAGCAATCTCGGGTCATCCAGCATTCGCTCAATCGCTTCGGCACAATGTAGGGCTTCTATCATTCGAGACCAATGAAATGCCAGCGGTGAGTGAACGGGCGCTTTAAAATAGGATAAGTATTCCTGCCTGGCGGCTTCGGCCTTGGGTGTGTCGATAAAGCTACAAGTATTTAAGCGTGCCAGAGGGCCAACGCGATACCATCCCTCTTCAGGAGTATGCCCTGTTAAAAATGGAAACTTCATGTAGCTCCAAGACTTAACCTGTTCCTGAATGAGCGTGTGATATTGGTCGCATGGGTGTCGGCGCATGAGTGAGCCATTGGCGTCTATGACTTTGATGTCACCATCATAAAGCTCTAATTGATCTTGCGGGCCTACCAGGCTCAGAAATGGGGATTGATACAGGCCAAACTGATGATGAAAGTCGCGATTGCTTAGGAATAGCGTTTTTACCAGCTCAACTGTTTCGGAACACCAGTTAATAATATTGGTAGATTGTTGCTTGAAAGGGGTTATTTTGTCTCGTGTCAAAGGGGCATTCATTCCACCGGCTACAGCCGCGATGCCGTGGATGCGTTTTCCTGAAATGGCTTCGATCACTTGCTGTCCGAACTTGCGGATTTGTACACCATGCAGAGCCAATGTTTTATGTTGTTGAATAACTGCAATAATATTACGTTTCGCAACGTCGCTATCGAATCCAAATAAGAGATCCGGGGATGCTAAGTGGAAGAAATGCAAGGCATGGGATTGCAAAACCTGGGCAAAATGCATCAAGCGACGTAAAGCCAATGCAGGCTCCGTTATCTGTGATACCCCGACGATTTGATCGATAGCTTTTGCAGCTGCTAAGTGATGGCTCACAGGGCAGATTCCGCACAGGCGCTGAACTACTAACGGCAATTCCCAATAGGGACGACCCTGTATAAACTTCTCAAAGCCACGAAACTCAACGATGTGCAGGCGAGCTTCAGTGATGCGATCATCATCGTCGACTAGAAGGGTAACTTTGCCGTGACCTTCTACTCGGCTTACTGGATCGATGGCAACACGGCGAGTCATCAGTCGAATCTCCTGTTGTGATAGTCCAGAACGGGTTCCCGCTTTTCGATGATGGCATTGATTAACTCTAGAAAAGCCTGCGGAGGCGGTGGGCAACCCGGCAAGATATAGTCGATCCTAACCTCTGACTGTAGAGGAATGACTTTGCTAAGCAGCTTTGGTAGCTCTGCATCGGATGGGATTTGTGCATCGATGACACCGAGGCCATTGAGGTATGATTCTTCCAGGCATTCATCCACAGTAAAGTGATTGCGCATGGCCGGCACGCCACCGTTAATTGCGCAGGCGCCCACAGCAACCAGTAGGGTGCAGTGCTGACGAAACTGATGTAGAACTTCTTTGTTTTCTTCGTTGCACAACCCGCCTTCGATCAGACCGATGTCACAGGTTCCAATAGACTTGATATCAGTCAGTGGAGAGCGATCGAATTCAATTTTTTCTATAAGTGGGATGATGGCTTCATCCATATCCAGAAACGACATATGACAACCGAAGCACCCTGCCAGTGAGCAGGTGGCGACTCTTACCTTCGGCTTATTCATTGGTATGGCCTTTGTTGGCGCTAGTGGAATCGTCCATGCGATGATTGCCTACCTTATGTATAGGGGCATTGTCGTATAGGCGGTTGCCGATGGTTTGCATATAGTTTCCTTGTTTGGGCAGAATGCACCCTACTGGACAGATGTGAGCAGCATGATCATTTACTGACGCTGCTGTGTCAGCCAGATTGCCGCTATTGCTGCGAAAGATAAGATGAGTTTGCTCCCCTCGTCCTGAAAGACCATACACATTTTTGTTATCACTTGAGCAGGAAGCTCGACCGCATAAATCACATAAAATACAGCGATCCCGGTCGATGAATAATTCTGGATGACTGCCATCCTGTGCTCTTACAGCTGAAAATGGTGCGTAATGATAGTGGGTCATGCCTAAATCATAAGCCAAAGCTTGAAGCTGGCAGTTCCCGCTGACTTCACAACTGGGGCAAAAATGATTGCCTTCGGCAAACAGAAGCTGTATCAGCCGAAGGCGTGCTTGCTGGAGCTCTGGAATGTTGCTGTGAACCTCTTGCCGATCTTCGGCAGGTTGGGTGCATGAGGACACTGTTTTTCCGTTAACATCTACAATACAGAGTCTGCAGCTACCATGGGGAGCAAGATCAGGGTGAAAGCACAGATGGGGAATGTATGCTCCTGCGGCAGTGGCGGCTTGCATGATGGTCTGCCCTTTATGAAAGGGGATTTCTACGCCATCCAGCAGAAAGTTTAATTCATCGGTCATGGTCGTTGGCCCATCTCAACATGCTTGCAACCGGTTGTCCGGCAGTTTTTCCGAGCCCACAGTGACTGCTCTTGTTCATCAGCTCTGTCAGCTCCAGTAAATCTTTGGACGTTTGCTGTCTGTTTTCTGGTAGTTTGGTGTAGCGTTCTAACAGATGGGTTAAGGCCACCGTACCCGCTCTGCAAGGTGTGCAAAATCCGCAACTTTCATGTCGAAAGAAATTAGAAAAATTCTGGGTGATGCTCATAACGGATCGACTTGTGTCAAAAATCATAATCGCGCCGCCATGACCCGGCCCCTCGAAATCCAGCGTTGTGTCAAATTGGTCAGGAAACAGTAGCTGACCTGATGGCCCACCAACCTGTACACACTGAGTTGCTTTTGCTCCACACAAGCTCAGTAGTTTAGAAAGCGGCGTACCCTGGGGCAGCTCATAAAGCCCAGGTTGTTCGCAGTCACCTGACACGCTGTGTAATCTGCTGCCTTTCGATTTTTCTGTGCCCATACTGTGAAATGCGGAGCTGCCTTCTTGAAAAATATAAGTAACTGAAGCAAAAGTCTCGACGTTATTCACCACGGTTGGTTTGCCGAATAATCCTTTCTCTCCGGGGTAGGGCGGCTTGCTGGTTGGGATGCCGCGCTTACCTTGCAAGGATTCGATCAAGGCAGACTCTTCACCACAAATGTAGGCTCCTGCCCCCAAGTGCAGCTCGATTTCAAATAAATCGTTCAATATGCCGATCTGCTTAGCATGTTGTAACTCTTGTTGAATGGCTTGATACAGGTAGAGATATTCACCTCGCAGATAGATATACCCTTTCCTCGCACCCACTGCGCGGGCAGCAATTGCCATACCTTCTATAACCCGATCCATCTGTTTGGTGAGATAAAACCGATCCTTGAAGGTACCGGGTTCGCCTTCGTCGGCATTGCAGACAATGTATTTGATGGGTTCAGGCTGCTGTTCACACCAATGCCATTTGAATGCAGTGGGAAAGCCTGCACCTCCCAGGCCGCGCAGCCCTGCATCTCCAACCTGTTGAATAATCTGTTCGCGAGTTAATCCCTGAGCGTTCTTAATGCCAAGGCCGGGGATGTACTGGTAGCGGGTTAAGGGGCCACTATGGCGGACGACGTTGTTGATCCCAAACCAGGATTCTGGCCAGCATTCCAATGGTGTTTTGCTGCGAATCAAATTACAGAAGTCGTGGACGTTGTTCATGTCAAGACGAGTGACCGGAAAACCGTTTACCAACACAGGCAGCGGATGATCGCTAAGACCAATGCACGAGGTGGTTTCAATGATGCAGTCGGTACCGCAGAGCTCTGCTTGAACGCGCTCATGCAGTTCATCTAAACCAGCATGCTGTTCAATGATGTTGTTGGCGAAGCGTAAATGAAAAGCCGGTGGCGGGGTGTCTACCAGAAAGCTATAGAATGACAAAAGGCTGCGGATGTCTGCTATATGGGTTCCGGTTTTGCGCACGAGCCATTCTTGCGCTTGCGGGGGGATGTACCCAAAGAAAGCTTGCAGTACGATTAACGTCTGAAGTATTCGTTGTGGCGAGAACGGAGCCGAATGAGACTGCAATAGAACCCGTTCAGCCGACTCGGTGCTCCATGCGGTGTATGTGCTTCGACGTGAGAACCACTCTGTGGCGGAGTTTTCCAATGCCTTCGGCCTCTGAACAGATGTTATTGCTAGAGTAGCAAGACCCTAAGCAGATATGAAGCGCTGCTGCGTGAAGAGTGTGTTACAGGTGCAACTTTAGGTCATCATGTGTTTGATACAGTATTGCGCAGCACCTACCAGGGGAATGTCAGTATTCTTACACAAGGCAACCGGTACAGCTCTTAGCCGATCAACGTACTCGTTTTTACGGTGAATGTAGTCGATGTTGCCTTGCAGGCTGAAAAAAGATTCCAGTTTGGGAGGGATGCCCCCCGCAACGATTACTCCGCCCCATGCTAAATACTGTAGGACAAGATTCCCACATTCGGCGTAGATCGCCTGGGTGAATAGTTGTATTGCCTGCCCGCAGTGACTGTCGGGGTTGGATAAGGCATTATCACTCATTGCCTGGTTGTTTGGGGCGGCTTCGTTTGGGAACATTGCCTGATACAGTTGCCCGAGGCCTGAGCCTGAAAACCAGTTTTCCCAGCTGGGTGGAAAATTATGTTGTTGCCAATGTTGGTGCAGCAAATCGGCACTCAATTTATTGAATGGAGCTATGGATTTATGACCTCCTTCGGTGGCTTTTATGCAGTAACCACCTTCATGAGGCACGATACAGGCTTGTCCGAGGCCAGTTCCTGGGCTGATGACCACTACCGGCTGGTCAAAATTCAACCTTTTTCTGCGTAGAAGGGTCAGCTGGTTTTGCACCGAAGTGGACGTCATTCCCCATGCTGTAGCTTGCAGGTCGTTTAGTAATACAATACTTCGTAGATTAAACCGATCACGGAGTGCCTCACCGTCTATTAGCCAGGGTAGATTGGTCATTTGGCAGCGAATACCGCCATCAACCGGGCCCGCTACCGCAAGTACAGCGTAGTGCGGCGTTTCCGTTTCAGGTGCCAAAAACTCATCTATAACGCCCTCGATATCGCGGTACTCGTTATTTAATACCTTGCACTTGCGAACCAATACGCCAGAATGATTCATCAGAGCAAGTTGGGTTTTCGTGCCACCAATATCAGCCAGCAGGGTGATCATGCTTTTTGCTTGCTCCTGTAAACACTTAAGCGCAGTTAGCTCATATGACATGCATCGAATCTTGCATGATGTGATGCAGCTTGATTGACGTCATACGCTTTGTAATGATTGTTTGGTTTAATTCCAGTTTGCCATAATACTGTTCTCAAATCTGCCAGGATTCGCATTATGCCCGGAACTCTCTATAGCATCGAAGTACAGCCAAAAATCCCCCAGGCTCTGCAGCGGCTGGAGGAGCTTGCTAACAATTTGATTTACAGCTGGGATCGTCAGATTCGTGGCATGTTCTTTCGTTTGGATCGAGAGCTGTGGGAACGCACAGGGCATAACCCTAAACTCTTTTTGCGCAGGATAGATCAGCGTAAGTTAGAAGAAGCGGCAGATGACCCGGCTTATATGCAGGATTTTGCCAAGGTGATATCGACCTATGACAGCTACCTTAAGGCGAAAAGTGGCAAGGTTGTACGCAAACTGATTAACTCACAATCCGATCTGATATCCTATTCTTGCGCGGAATTTGGGCTTCACGAAAGTGTACCGATATATTCTGGTGGTTTGGGGATTCTGGCTGGGGATCACTGTAAGGCAGCCAGCGACATGGGGCTGCCCTTTGCTGCGGTGGGTATGCTGTACCGGCAGGGTTATTTTACCCAGCAAATTGACAGTCACGGCAATCAACAGGCCCAGTATAAGCCTTCTTTGTTTAATGATCTGCCTGTGCAGCCGGCCTTGGACGAACACGGCGGATCGGTTCAAGTCAGTATCCAGGTGCCAGGGCGTTCTATCGAGTTGAAAGTTTGGGTAGCTCGAGTTGGACACAATAACCTCTACTTACTGGATAGTGATCTGGCTGCTAACCGTGAGGAAGACCGCCGAATTACCTATCAACTATACGGTGGCGATAGTACCAATCGACTTTTGCAAGAGATGGTGCTGGGGATTGGCGGTGTTCGGGCCAAACGCGCATTGGGATTAGCTCCGACTGTTTGGCACATAAATGAGGGGCATGCCGCGTTCCAGGTGCTGGAGCGGTGTCGTGAGTTGGTGAGTCAGGGTATGAGCTTTGCCGCTGCACTAGAAGCAGTGGCAGCCAATACCGTGTTTACAACCCACACCCCGGTTCCAGCAGGGCATGATATTTTTGATCACCGGCTGATTGAGTTTTACTTTTCAGAATACGTCGGGGAACTCGGAATCAGCATGGAGCACTTTTTGAGCCTGGGGTCGAGCCCGGTAAATAGCCATGGTTTCAATATGACCGCTCTGGCATTGAGAGGCTCCCGTTTCCATAATGGGGTAAGCCGTATACATGGGCAAGTTGCATCAGAAATGGAGCGTTATATTTGGCCGCAGATCGAGCCTGAAGAAAACCCGATTCGACATGTTACCAATGGGGTGCATGTGCCGACGTTTCTTGCTAATGAATGGGTTAACATGTTCGATCTACAGTTTGGCGGTGGTTGGCGTACCGAGCTGCTTAACCCTGAGTTCTGGCGTAAAACATGGGATATCCCTTATCACAGCTTCTGGAGCGTGCGGCAATCCCTAAAAGCGAAAATGCTGGAAGCGGTATACGATCGCAGTGTAGAGCAGCAACGCCGAAACGGTATCAGTGAGTCACAGATTCGGCGTTTGACTAAATACGTAAAACCTCGAAAAACCGACATATTAACCATCGGGTTTGCTCGACGCTTCGCGACATACAAACGTGCAACGCTCATTTTCTCTGATCGCGCTCGATTGTCCCGCTTGTTAAATGATCCAGAGCGGCCAGTAGTGTTGATATTCGCTGGTAAAGCGCATCCAAGCGATCACCCTGGGCAGGAGTTTATTCGCCAGATACACATTTTTGCCCATGATCCTGAGTTTGAAGGCCGCATAGTGTTATTGGAAGATTACGATATGGCACTGGCCAGAAAGCTGGTTACCGGTGTGGATGTGTGGCTGAACAACCCGGCCTATCCTCTGGAAGCCAGTGGAACATCCGGGCAAAAGGCTGGTATCAATGGCGTGCTTAACCTGTCGGTGTTAGATGGCTGGTGGGATGAGGGATACAACGGTCAGAATGGTTGGGCTATTACCCCTCACGGCCCTCAGTTTTCGCCGGACTTTCGTGATCGTGAGGAAGCGAATGAATTAATGGATGTGCTGGAAAGTGAAGTGGTGCCTTTATATTACGAGCGTGATGGCCATGGGTTTTCTGTGGAGTGGATCGAAAAAAGTAAAAACGCCATGGAATCTTTGATACCTGCTTTTAACGCCCAACGTATGGTGATGGACTATGTGAGAGATTTCTATAGCCCTGCAATTCGTCACGGTCAATTGCTGCATGCGGATGAGTATCAGGTGTCAAAAGCGCTGGCAGAATGGAAGCATCGAGTTCGCGAAAGCTGGCCTCATGTTCGTGCTGAACGCCTGGATCTTCCCGCGGATTCCATTTTTCGGGATGATACCTTTAAAGTCAAAGTGGTGGTGGATCTTGCAGGGCTTTCAGCATCCGATGTTACGGTGGACTGCCTGGTTGGAACACTGGACAGAGAGGGGGCGTTTGATCGCCATTCCTGCTTTCAATTAAGTCATGAGGAAGCAGAGCATGATGGTAAAACCGTATACTCGCTATCGGTTACGCTGGCAGAAAGTGGCAAGCAATGTTACAAACTCCGGGTTTATCCTTATCATCCAAGCTTGGGGCAGCGCTTTGAAACAGGAGCCATGATCTGGCTGTAATAGTCAGCCTCAACGATTGTATAACTGGTTAAGAGCTTTCATTTTTTGTGAAAGCTCTTGGTTAACCTGATTCCAGTCAAAGCGCCAACCCCAGTTTCCTTCTGTCGTACCCGGCGTATTCATTCTGTATCGCTCATCGAGTTCAAGCAAATCCTGAAAGGGTAGCATGGCCCATCGGGCAGGTGACGCCAACGCACTTTTGATTAGAGGCCAAGGCATAGGCTCGGCAGGGGTAGCGTAATAATTTTGAATGCGTTGTCTGATCTCGGGTGTTAGGTGGTGGTACCAGCCTAGTGTTGTGTTGTTGTCGTGTGTTCCCGTGTAGATAACCGTGTCGCGGGTATGATTGTGAGGCAGATAGGGGTTCTTGCCATCGCTATCAAAAGCGAATTGTAAAATCTTCATGCCGGGTAGATTGTATTGCTTTCTCAGCGCTGTAACGTCTTCTGTAATGATACCCAGATCTTCAGCGATTAAAGGCAGGTTTGTATGCTCGTCCTGTAATGCTTGAAATAGTTCGCTTCCTGGCGAGGTCACCCAGTGTCCGTTGATAGCGGTGGTTTCATCTGCTGGTATCTCCCAGCAGGCCAGAAATCCGCGAAAATGGTCGATTCGAATTGCGTCATACATGCTAAGGCAGTGGTTTACTCGCTGACGCCACCAGGCGAAGTTGCTGTCTTTGTGAGCTTGCCAATGATAGATAGGATTGCCCCAGCGCTGACCTGTTACCGAGAAATAATCAGGGGGCACCCCGGCTACCACGTAAGGGCTGCCATCTTCGTTTAACTTGTACAATGTTCGGTTTGCCCAGACGTCTGCACTGTCATGGGCTACAAAAATAGGCAGATCACCGAATATCAATACACCTCTATCGTTAGCGTAACGTTTAAGATTATGCCACTGCTGGTAGAAGACAAATTGAGTAAAGGCCTGCAGATCAATTTGTTCTTTGAATTCGGTTCTGTAGCGCTCAATAGTGTCGTTTTCCCGTTCGCGCAGAGGTGTAGGCCAATCAAGCCAGCGTTCAGGGTGTTGCTGTTTGATCACTGTAAACAGGGCTGCGTCATTCAGCCATGAGGCCTGCGCCTTGAATGACTGAAATTCTACATTGGTTTTGCAGTCTGAGTTGCACATTAGCCACTCATAGGCTGCTTTTAGCGCGGCTTGGTGTTCATCGTGACAGGTAACGGGGTGATGGTATTCGGGTAGCCCCAGTTGCTGCAGCAACGTTATGTCAATAAAGTATGGGTTTCCTGAAAACGCGGAGTAACTGTTGTACGGGGATCCATCCGCTACCGGACACAATGGCAGTAGTTGCCACACTCCAAATCCCGCTTGTTGCAGCCAGTCAACCCAGCGATAGGCATCGGCACCAAAGCCTCCGTGGAACTGTGAACCTGGTAGGGATGTGGGGTGTAGCACTACGCCGGAAAGACGTTTGTTTAATACAGCCTGTGACATGTATTAACCCTGTCCGCGCCGCATAACGCCATCATTCTCTGGGGTGCCACCACCCCGACTGATGACATGGTTCAGACTTTCTGGGGCGGGTTCGTCGAGAAATCGGTACAGGTTTTTTAAATGGGTTCGATAGAGCTGATCGAAATCTGATACCGATTCAGTGGGGTTGTAGTCACCAAACCACCAGAACCAATCAGACCCTTCACAAATTGCCAGCTGTTCTTTAGCGCGCAGGGCAATTTCGGGTGCCAGTTTTCCACTGGCGATGACTCTATCGTAGTCGTCTTTCGCCTGGCACAGCAGATCCCACGCGCGGTTTTTTGCCGGATCACCGATCCAGGTTGAAAAAGAACCGTATACCCAGCTACCCGCTACCAGTGATGGTAATGGTGTGCGCTTTTTATGTGTCTTGATGTAGTCGCGGAAAGTGGTCAGATTGATCTTGGGGTGATCAACGAGTCGGGCGTACAGCTCTTTTAAAAAATGATAGCCATTGTTAGCGTAATATTCCCAACAGTTCTCGCCATCCATAATGATGGGGACGATAGTGTCCTCCTGGTAGCCGCAGGCAACGCGGATGTTTTCGATATGATGTATTAGGTTGTTCACAGCATCAGTTTCATTCCAGCCAGAGTAGGTGAAACCAATTAGATCTGATAGGTTGTCGTCCCTAAAGAAGCAGGTAATAGGATATTCCCGCACTTGGAAACCATGATGAATGCAAAGATTATCGAGTTTGTTTGCATTTTTCGTATTGTGTAGAACCCCACCACCTGTGGCTGTCCATTGGAACTGCTTGTCGGAAAGTAGCGCGAGAGTGGGCTCGCTTAGGGCGCCCTCCGAGGGCCAGCAACCAACTGGTTGAAAGCCGAAGTGGCGTTCGAAGGTTTTCAAACCGTTCTTTATGTGCTCTATTGCGCGTTCATGTCCACCCGGGTAGTGATCTCTGTGGGGGAGTGCCGATTTAGGCATTGCTTCTAGTGCGGACTTGAAGTCCAGCATGAGTGGCAATATGGGATGTTTGTCTGGCGTGACGCTGATCTCCATTTGACCACTTTCAGCCAAGTGTCGATATCGTGGTACAACGCTGCGTATTAACGAGTCGATAACGCCTAACAGTTCTTTGCGATCTTTGCTGGTAAACCCTTTGGATTTACGAACCAGGCGCTGTACGGTTTCATTCTCTGCACGTACGGTCTCGCCCATCCAAACCAAGTGATACCACACCAACAGGTCAAAGAAGAACTGTTCATCCAGGTAGGCAAGATAACCCGGTTTATTCAGCGCTTGCCGAGCCAATTGTACCAGGTCGTGATAGGGGCTGAATCGTTCTATGAGGCGTTTTTCGTTGGCACGAATACACTGTTTAATAATGAATAGACGTAACGATTCAGTAGGGCCAATGGTAACGGCCGCCAATGTAGCCAGTAAGCGATCATTAAAGGGTTCACCGTAATGAAAGTAGCGATCAAACTGCTGGATGTAATCGTCAATCTGATCCAATAGAACCGGCGTGAAGTTAACGACGACTTTACTTTGAGGAACCTGCTCCACCACCGCTGCCATATCGGCGTAGTCTTTGATCGCATGCAGGTATGTCCAGGGTAGATGAACATGGCGGGTGAACTGATCTTGATATTGAGGCTGATGCATGTGCCAGCACAGTACTACATTGACCTTGGGTCTACCTTGGATTTCATGCGACATTTGAGAGAGATTTTCCTAACATTTCTGATGAAACCAATACGATACCATTAGGTGAAACGTAGTACTTTTCTGCATCCTGAATTGGGTTATACCCGATAACTGTGCCTTCAGGTATGCTGCAGTCACGATCGATGATGACGCGCTTCAGGCGGCAGTGTCTACCGATTTCAACATTGGGTAGAATTACAGCGTCTTTAATAGAAGAGTAGCTGTGAATGCGTACATTGTTGGAAAGTAATGAGCGTTTTACTTTGCTGCCGGATATGATGCAGCCACCTGACACCAGTGAATCCACGGCCATTCCGCGACGATCATTGTCATCGAACACAAACTTTGCCGGGGGCAGTTGCTCTTGATAGGTCCAGATTGGCCATGTCTGATCGTAAAGATTCAGTCGGGGGGTTACTGACAGCAAATCCATGTTCGCTTCGAAGTAGCTATCGATGGTCCCCACGTCACGCCAATATGCAGTGTTACCTGTATTGCTGTCCGTGAAGGGGAAGGCAGATACCTTGAGCCGGTTAACTGCGTCGGGAATAATGTTTTTGCCGAAATCGTGAGCACTGCCTTCCTGATCTGCATCCAGCATCAGGAGTTCTGATAGTAGCGCCTTGGGAAACACATAGATGCCCATGGAAGCCAATGACATGCCGGGCATTCCAGGGATTGTCTGGGGGTCTTTTGGCTTTTCGGAAAATTGATTGACCCAGTTGTGTTGGTCTACTGACATAACGCCGAACTCGCGTGCGGCTTTTACCGGTACTTGAATACAACCCACGGTAATGTCTGCACCTGATTCGATATGATGTTGCACCATTGCGGCATAGTTCATCTTGTAGATATGGTCACCAGCAAGTATCAGTACAAAGTCAGGGTTTACGGTTTCGATGATATCCAGGTTTTGGTAAACCGCATCGGCGGTACCGGTATACCAGGAATCCTTTACTCGCTGTTGGGCTGGCAAAAGTTCCACAAACTCACCCAGCTCCGGGCGTAAAAAGCTCCACCCTTTTTGAATGTGGGTGTTCAGAGAATGGGATTTGTATTGAGTTAGGATGCTGATTTGCCGAATGCCGGAGTTTATGCAGTTGGAAAGGGGGAAGTCTATGGTGCGGAACTTACCGCCAAAGGGCACTGCAGGTTTGGAATGCCAGCGCGTAAGGGACTGAAGTCGCGTGCCGCTGCCCCCGGCAAGTATCAGCGCCAATGTTTTTTTCATGTTTCCGTAATTGGACGTCATCGATCCTAGCATGGTGTACCCGTCTGTATGGTTGAGTGTGGTACGTCATGAAACCCACATAATGAATGCTGATAATAATGCACATCTTACATTACAAGGCTGCTACATTTCGCAATGCATTAAATGATCCAAATCAAAAGAGTGGTTACTAGGTAATGTAGTCTCTAAAAGGTAAATCGAATTCATTTGGAATCGAAATAACTATCAGTTATATAAATTTGATCAGCGATTGATGTTAAGGTTCCATTCTCTTTACGTACTGGAGCGCTGTGTGCATAGCTTCAGGTATAAAAGCTAAAACAGGGTCACGGGAAAGTATCATGCCAGCCATTAAACACCTTTCATCAGTGTCGAGCGCTTTGCAGGCGGACGTTACTCGTATCCTGCATGCCTGCCATCATGATCCCTTTACGGTGTTAGGTGTCCATGTTGATGCCGGTCGGACTCGAATGTTGGTTTTCCGCCCCAATGCTGACTTTATTTGGGTCACCCTCGATGGGGAGCGCACTCAAATGAACCAAATTGATGAAAGCGGCCTTTTCTATCTGGAAGGTGATGTCACGAAGTGGGGTAGGCATCCTAGCTTGGTTGAGCATGTTGATGGACAAGAATGTACGTTTATCGACCCATATACCTTTTGGCCTCAGCTGTCCGAGCAATGGTTGGATGATTTTCATACTCAGGAATGTTTTGATGCCTACAAAGTGATGGGAGCCAGACCATGGGAGGTGGACGGCATCAAAGGTGCGCTGTTTTCCGTTTGGGCTCCCAATGCCGAGCGGGTCAGTGTGGTCGGGGATTTCAATGGTTGGGATGGGCGTGTTCACCCTATGCGGAGCCGTGGACAAAGCGGTGTTTGGGAACTGTTCATTCCAGAATTTAGCGAAGGCTTGCTGTATAAATTCGAAATAAGAGCGCGGGATACAGGCCAAATATTTGTTAAAACTGACCCGTATGGCCGCTTTTTTGAGTTGCGTCCTAACTCCGCTGCTCGCTATACGGCAGTTGATAGCTATCAATGGCAGGATGACCTGTGGCTGCAAAAGCGATCCAAATCTGATTGGCTCCACAGCCCGCAGTCCATTTATGAGGTGCATGCCGGATCGTGGCGCCGCCAGGATAACGGTGACTTTCTAAATTATCGCGAACTGGCCCATGAACTGGTTCCCTATGTTAAGGATATGGGGTTCACCCACATCGAGTTATTACCCATTACCGAGTTTCCGTATGACGGTTCCTGGGGCTACCAGGTAACGGGCTTTTTCGCCCCGACCAGCCGCTTCGGAGCGGTTGATGACTTCAAGTACTTCATCGATTTTTGCCACTGCAATGGTATTGGTGTGATATTGGATTGGGTGCCTGCGCACTTCCCCAAGGATGCTCATGGATTGGCTCGCTTCGATGGCAGCTGTTTATATGAGCATGATGACCCTCGTCGTGGTGAGCATAAGGATTGGGGTACTCTTATATTCAATTATGGGCGTAACGAGGTACGTAACTTTCTGTATTCAAGCGCACTTTTTTGGTTGGAAGAGTTCCATCTTGATGGTTTGAGAGTCGATGCGGTGGCTTCGATGTTGTACTTGGACTACTCCCGAGAAGAGGGGGAGTGGGCTCCCAATCAGTTTGGTGGTAATGAGAATCTGGATGCCATCCATTTTATCCGCCGTACCAACGAGCGGGTGCATCAGGATTTTCCTGGGGTGTTAATGATGGCGGAAGAATCTACCGCTTGGCCGCAGGTATCCAGACCTGTGTATTTAGGTGGTCTGGGTTTCAGTATGAAATGGAACATGGGCTGGATGAATGACACGTTGCGGTATGTGAGTCAGGATTCAATACACCGTAAGTATCATCATGAGAACCTTACCTTCAGTCTGTTGTACGCTTTTTCAGAAAACTTTGTGCTGCCGTTGTCACATGATGAAGTTGTTCACGGTAAGCGCTCTTTGCTGGAAAAAATGCCGGGTGATGATTGGCAGAAGTTCGCCAACTTACGGTTGTTGTTTACCTATTTGTTCACCCATCCGGGCAAGAAGCTGTTGTTTATGGGGGGGGAGTTTGGCCAGGGTAGAGAGTGGTGTCATGATCGAGCTCTTGACTGGGAGCTGCTGGAGCATGAGTGGCAGAGAGGCGTGCAATCGGTAGTGCGAGACTTGAACCGGCTGTACCAGACGCTTCCGGCCTTACATCGGTACGATTTTGAAGGCAAAGGCTTTGAGTGGGTTGATTGCCATGACAGTTCGCAATCTGTCATCAGCTACATGCGTAAGAGTGAGGCGGGTTGCGTGCTGGTGGTATTGAATTTCACCCCCGTTGTGCGCGAACACTATCGCATTGGGGTGCCCGAATTGGTGCAGTATCGCGAAATATTCAATTCTGATTCAATGTTTTATGGCGGCAGTAATGTGTCCAATGGAACCCACATTGCAGCTGAAAACATTGCTCATATGAACCAATCGTTTAGTGTTAGCTTAACGCTGCCCCCGCTGGGAGGTATCATCCTGCAGGGGCCAGATCAGTAATAGTAACTGGTCTCCTCTTGCACTGGATCGGCCGCTTCAGGTTCTTGCTTTTTATCGGCTTCCCATTGCCTGAAAAGTTTGAACAATCCCTGTGTGGAAACGTCGTGGATGTTGATTGTGTCTGCCGTTTGATCAAGCTCGAAGGATTCATTGTAGCGTTTAGTTAGCTCAGTACCCCAATGGGTGAATGGGTTGATGTTCCAAATCACGCTGCGAACGAAGGCGATGTGTTCATACAGCGCCAGTAGCTGCCCCAGGCTGCGGGGCGACAGGGTTTTCATCACTATGCTGGTAGATGGTTTGTTGCCCGGTAGTGCTTGATCATTGGTGTCTGAGCTGGGCTGGGTAAGTTTGCAGTTCTGATCGCCAAGCATCAGTGCTTCTGCTTGCGCCAAAAACTGCATGAAGGCGTGACGATTGCTGCCAGCGAGAGGTTCGCTGGCGACAACTATAAAGTCCGATGGAATAATGTGAGTGCCCTGATGCAAGAGCTGGAAGTATGTGTGCTGGCTGCTGCTGCCAGCGGTACCCCAAATAACAGGGGCTGTCTGATAATTCACAGGGTTACCAGACATGTCGATGGATTTACCATTGGCTTCCATCAAGCAATGTTGTACCAAGGTAGGGAATAGTTCCAGCGACTCGCTGTAGGGCAAGATCGCATGGTGCGCAGCTTGCCAGAAGTTTGTGTACCAAATGCTGAGCAGCGCCAGAACCACCGGTGCGTTGGCCGAGAGTTCGGTATTGTGGAAGTGTTGATCCATAGCGTTGGCACCGGCCAGGAATTCGTCAAATCTTTCCATGCCAACTGCAAGCGCCAACGGTAGTCCAGCGGCAGCCCACAGTGAGTAACGTCCTGGCAGCCAATCCCAAACCGCTAGTATGTTATCCTGATGAATGCCAAATTGCCTGGCTGCTTCGTTATTGGCCGTGATACCGACAAAGTGGCGATCGAGTGCGAAGCGGGTGTTGCTGTGTTTCTGAATCCATTCTTTGGCAACTAAGGCATTGTTCATGGTTTCTTGCGTGGAAAAGCTTTTACTGGAGACAATGAACAGCGTGGTATCTGCCTGTAGGCGGGATAAAAGCTGCTGAAAGCGCCTGGAATCGGAGTTGGAAACGAAGTGAATTTGAATGGAGTTGGTCTGGAAGGGGCCGAGTGCTTTGCAAATGGCCTCCGAGCCGTTGGCAGCGCCACCAACCCCAAGTGTTACTACATCAGAGATGGGTTTGTCGCTGAATCCGCGCCACTTCCAAGAACGCACGTCGTTGCATATTCTGCCCATTTTGAACAGATTATCCCGAATCTGGGAAGAAATATCGTCGCCTGCGATGCTGAGGGGGGTTAACGCCCGCTCCCTCAATGCCGGGTACGGAATGGGCTTTAAACCGTTACTCAAACTATTGGCCCTGAACAGGTTGTCGATGGCTTCCGGCAGTTTTTGGGCCTTGGCCAATTGTAGTAATGTCGCCATCACCGGCCGGGTTACGAAGTTCTTGGAGTAATCGATGAACACATCATCACAGTTGATGGAGAACTGTTGGAAACGGTTTGGATCGGCTTTAAACAGCTCACTGAGGCGAGTGTTGTGAAGCTCAGCGCGCATCAGTTCAAGCTTCTGCCACTCGGGTGTGGAAGTGGGGTTGTTCATCACCTTTTTCCTCGGGTTGTCGCTTTACTTTTCCGAGCATAGTGCCAAATAATGACATTTTGCTTGATCGTCATCAATGGATGCACTTGCAGATTGCCCTTCGTCGGAAATGTTTGTCATGATAGAGTAGTTTATTAGTGTTACTGTTTTTAGCTTGTTCGCGATAGGGATCAAATCGCACCTCCATGAATATATTATTCGCCACCAGTGAGCTTTACCCTCTGGTCAAAACCGGCGGTTTGGCCGATGTTTCCTACTCTTTACCTCTGGCCTTGCAACAGCTGGGTGAGTCCGTGACGGTGGTTATGCCCGGCTATCGCTCAGTAAGGCAGAAGTTAGGCCAGCCCTTGAGACAATATCGGTTCCAGGATGATTTCCTGTACCCTGACATGGTTTTGGGGGAATATTTCGATGATCGCCTGTCTATGCGATTGTTGCTGGTGGAATCGGACTCTCTTTACGATCGCGATGGTGGGCCATACGAGAATGCACTAAGCGAAGCCTGGGATGACAACCACGAACGTTTTGCCCAATTCTGTCGTGCGGTAACAAGTTTGTTGGGCGGTGGGTGCGCAGAGTACCCTGGCAAGTTTGACGTGGTGCACTGCAATGATTGGCAGACTGGGTTGATACCGGCGCTAGTAAATTATTTAGGCATTCCCATTAAAACAGTGTTTACCATTCATAACTTGGCGTATCAGGGCATTTTCAATTATGACGCTTTTCAACATTTGAGTTTGCCTGAGCAATGGTGGCATATCGATGGTGTTGAATTTTATGGCAATTTTTCATTTTTGAAGGCGGGTATTGTCTTTTCTGATTGGGTGACAACGGTCAGCCCTACCTACGCTGACGAAATTCTATGTGAGCCTGCGGCTTGTGGTATGGGTGGGTTGTTGCAGCACCATCAGAGCAAGTTGGTAGGTATTCTCAATGGAGCGGATTACACCGTCTGGAACCCTTCCTCAGATCCCAATATTTTGTTCCATTTTGACCCAGAGAGCATCGAAGAGAAAACCAAAAACAAATTGGATTTGCAGCGTCATATGGGGCTGCGGCTCAGCAAATCGACCCCGTTAATAGGTGTTGTCAGTCGGTTGGTTGATCAGAAAGGTGTTGATTGGATTTTGAGCGCAATGGATGCGATGCAGGGAGAGAAGCTGCAATGGGTGGTTCTGGGAACCGGTAGTAAGGAGTTTGAGCAGCGCTTTAGGGCGATGTCTGAAGCCAATCCTAAAACGATTGCGGTGGCTATTGGTTACGATGAAACGCTGGCCCACCGTATTGAAGCGGCCAGTGATCTTTTTGCGATGCCTTCGCGTTACGAGCCCTGTGGCCTGAATCAGATCTACAGTTTGCGATACGGCACTTTACCGATCGTACGTCGCACTGGTGGATTGGCTGATACGGTCGTGGATGCGGATGACGACGCCATACGTCAGGCGACGGCTACGGGGTTTGTATTCGACGAGCCCAGCGCAGAAGCGTTGACGGCTGTGGTGCGTCGAGCGATAGCGTTGTATAGCAAGCGTAAAACCTGGAAAAAAATTCAGCTTACTGCCATGGCTCAGTGTTTTGACTGGGGGCACAGCGCACAATCCTATTTGGAACTATATAAACAGGAGTAGTACATGCTCTACGATATCGTGGCGATTGGCAGTGCCACCGTGGATCAGTTTGCCGATACTGATTCAGAGCTGATCAAAATTGAAACGCCGACGATGCAGGAGAAGCTGATAGCGTTTCCCTTGGGCAGTAAAATTCTGGTTAAAGAGTTGAATTTGGCCGTAGGGGGAGGAGGCACCAATTGCTCAGTGACGTTTTCTCGCCTCGGTTTGAAGACTGCCTATCTGGGCAAGGTGGGTACTGATGGCAATGGTGACTTCGTTATCAGTAAGTTGCAACAGGAGGGCATAGATTTTATTGGCCCCCGTGAGGGCACAACGGGGTTGTCCATCATATTGAACAGCTTTGCTCATGACCGAACTATCCTGGCCTACAAAGGCTGTAACAATAATTTGCGGCTGGAAGAAATCGAACCGTTTGAAACGAAGTGGGTGTATTTGGCCAGCATGCTGGGGCAGAGTTTTGAAACCATAGTGTCTTTGCTGGCAAAACACGAGTATCGCGTGGCGTTTAACCCCAGCAACTATCAGGCTGAATTGGGGTGGAAGGCATTGCAGCCGCTGCTGGATCGAGTCGAAATACTGGTGATGAACCTGGAGGAAGCCTGCAAGTTTTTAGGGCTGCTGTATCAGGAGCGCCCAGAAGCTAAAGCGCTATTGAAGAAGATGTCCGAGTTGCCGCCAAGAATTTTTGTTATTACTGATGGCGGTGAGGGCGTACATGTATACGATCGACAACACTACTATCGAGCCTGGCCGAGAGAGGATCTTTCTGTTCTGGAGACCACCGGTGCAGGTGATGCATTTGCTTCGACCTTTACAGCGGCCTGCCTGATGGATGAGCCTATCGAGCAAGCGATCCATTTAGCCATGACCAACGCGGAATCGGTGTTGATGTACCAAGGGGCTAAAGAGAAATTGTTGAGCCGTGACGAGCTATACCGACAGGCACAAGCCGTGCAACGACGAATTGAGAAAGAACCCGCCTAGCTTGAATAACGCAGTGCTTACTTATGCAGGAGTTTGTTATGAAAAAAGTTGCGATTAATGGCCTTGGTCGAATTGGCCGCTTGATGTTACGTGAATATATCATCAATCGACCGTCATCTTTTCAGATTGTTGCGGTCAATGATCTGGTGACCGCTGAGAATATTGCTTATTTATTAAAGTATGATTCGGTGCATGGCCGTTTTGATTTCGACATCGAGCATGGTGAAGATCATCTTACATTGGGCGGAGAAACCATTAAGTTCTTCCATGAATCGGATCCTCATAATCTACCATGGGATACCTTGGATATTGACTTGGTTATCGATTGTACCGGGGTTTTTGTACACCATGATAAGGCAGCGTTCCATCAAGAGGCGGGGGCCAAACGGGTGTTGATTAGCGCGCCATCAGAGACCGCTGATTTGACTTTGGTGCTGGGCGCTAATGATCAGGAATATGATCCAGCTGTTCACACTATTGTGTCTAATGCATCCTGTACCACCAACTCGCTGGCTCCCAGTCTTAGAGTACTGAACGATGCCTTTGGTATAGAGAGTGTGATGGTTACCACGGTGCATGCCTACACTGTTTCTCAGGGAATGGTGGATGAGCCCAGTAAAAAAATGATTCGTGGCCGGGCTGGCGCAGTGAATATTATTCCCACCAGCACCGGATCAGATAAGGCTACCGAGTTGGTGTTGCCAGAGTTAAAAGGAAAGATCTCGGCCATGGCCCTACGGGTTCCGGTACCAGATGGCGCTATTACTGACGTGGTTGCGTTGCTTAATACCACAGTAACAGCAAAGGAAGTCAATCAGGTATTAAAAGCCGCATGCGAAAATCAGTTGGATGGTGTGCTGGGTTATACCGACGAGCCATTGGTGTCGACGGATATACTCGGTGATACTCGTTCCGGCATCGTGCATTCCTTATCTACTCGGGTCATCAATGGCAATATGGTGAAAGTGCAGATTTGGTACGATAACGAATACGGTTATGCCTGTCGCTTGCTGGATGTTGCCGGTTTGATGACAGCTGATTAATCAGCTGTCAGGGCTTGAGAAAGGTTATAGCTTGCTGGCCCGAGATAAAAACTGGTTGCGTTCAACCTGGTCCGGTATGTGTCGGGCCAGGGCTTCCACCAGATCTGCCATGGAGCCGTGTTGCTTGCTCATTTTCTTTACCAGCCTGCTCGCCAGAGGGCCGACGTGATAGGCGAGTATCTCGGAAACCTGTCCCAGCTGCGCTTCGGTTATGGCAGAAGCCATTTGGGTGGGTTGATTGGCGCTGTGGGAATGACCTAAAGAACTGCTCTGGGAGCCTGCAGCGGGCTCTGCTTTGGAGATGCTGCTCTTTTCTACCGATAGCATGAATTGACTTCGTTCATCCTCATTAGGGATATGGCGAGTCAGGTTTGCCATCAACTGATCCAGGCTGGAGGCTGAACGACTGTTCTTTTTGACCAGCAGCTTGGCCATGGGGCCAACATAGCGCGCCAGGGAGTGTTCCAGAGATTGCAGTAAATCATCGCTCCACTGACTGGAAGAGAATGCATTGGTTTCAACAGGAGCCTTGGCGACATAATCCAGAGGTCTGGGAAAATGGGCCGTGGTGGCCAGAGTCAGATCCATGTCCTCGATCGATCTGAGCTGATCTATAAACAACTGGCTGGATTGGTAGCGGTCACTGGGGTTAGGCTGCAGGCTACGATGTAGAATGGGTTTAATGGAGCGAATGCTTTGCCCTGAAAGGTGGCGCACTTCATTAAGTTTATCCAGATTTTGTTCCAGTGATCGCTCGCGAGAGGGGCGTTCTTTGGTTAGTAATTCGTAATACAGTACTGCCACACTGTACAAATCTGAGCGGGCGTCCACCTGGCGGCCCTGCAACCCCTCTGGAGACATATAGTTTGGTGTGCCCACCATAAAACCAGTACTGGTTAAGTCAGATGTATCCAATCTAGCCACACCAAAATCCGAGACTTTTACGTTGCCGTTTTCCAGCAGGATGATGTTGGCGGGCTTTATGTCGCGATGCACTATGCCTTTGTCATGGGCATGGCCGAGAGCTTGCAATACCTGAATGCAGATGTCGGTAGCGGAGGGTAGCGAGATGAAGGTATCGCTTTTCAGGTGGGCTTTGAGCTCGATGCCTTCCACGTACTCCATAACGATGTAGGGCGCACCGTCTGCTCCGAAATCGAAAATGGTGACGATGTTGGGATGCAGACAGCGAGCAGCGGCTTTCGCCTCTTGCAGAAACCGGACTTCCAACTCTGCCCCCTGATCGCCCTGGCGCAGATGCTCATGGAGCACCTTGATGGCTACCTGGCGTTCAATCTGACTGTCACACGCTTTATAAACGACGCCCATGGCTCCGCTACCCAGGATGCGTTCGATGTCGTATTTGGCTATGCGCTGTGGTGGCAAATGGTTACTGCTCATGGTTAATTAATATCGTTAGTCAATGGTTTCATCCAGCATTTGCACGGCGTTGCTAAGGCTGCGGTGCATGCGGTTAAACGAACGGCCCAAGGATGAAATTTCATCGCTGCCCTTCACGGCCAGCTCTTCTACGTTGAGGTTGCCAAGACTGATTTCATCGGCCTTGCTGGACATGGCTTGTACTGGTTTGATTACGATAAAGTGTAGCAGCATGTTGAGAACGACGGCGATGATCAGGAAAATACCGATCAGGGCCCCCATAAAGGTCATAAAGGTTTGCTCGGCTCGGGCCAATGGCAGTGACATAGGCACGGAGACCACCTGAGCGCCTATGGTTTCGTTCAGTTTCCAGCCGAAGCCGTTGCTTGAGCCGTAGGTGTTGATCAGGGTCTCTGGTGCTTCCGCCGGTGTGCTGTGGCAGGCAAGGCAGCCTGGATTCTTGATGGTGATGGGGCGGCTCAGGTACAGCTGGCGGCCTGTAGGGGTGTCCCGCTCGCCGATCAGCTCTTCGTTGCCGTCGTGGTTGCGGAACCAATTGACGATGTCCGCTTCCCATTCTGTGGCCCGGTTTGCCGGGTTTGTTGGGTTCAGAGTGGCTTCTTTGTAGCTGTATTCCTCATGGGATTCTTGTAGTTTCTTGATGTATTGGGCGGCCGCGTAGGCGGGCACTGTTTGTGGAATAAAGCTGCGACGCTGCTGAACTTTAAGTAGCGGCTTTACTTCGTTTACCGTATAGGCCCTTACCGCGATGGCACTTTCCATCATGATGCGCGCCATATCCAGCACTTCTTCGCGCGCGTTTTGCTGCAGTATTTTGTTGCTCACAAAGCCAGAAACCAACAGGCCGATTAGGGTGATGCCGAACAGTACCAAGTTGAACTTTAAGCGTAATCCCATGGGTTACTCCGTGTTATCTAGCGTGCGCCAACGAGTTGATTGCAGGTCTTCCATGTGGCAAAGGCCTGGGGAAAGTGAGCAACAGAGAGAGTGTGCGTTCGGGCTTCGGACACAGGCCAAGTTGGCCAGAAGCCTAAGACTACCTTGACGTTGTCAGCTGTCATAAGTGCATCAGTGAGGGTTTTTTTCTTTTTGGAAATGGTGATATTAGTGTCTTTTACCAAGGTTTCCAATTGGATGTGGGTGCCGTTATCAAGGAACAGGCCGGTATCTTTGTAGCTTAGATCGATGTCCGATTTGGTATGAATCATCCAGTTGGCTTGGGTTAGTTGTAGAAACAGGATGGTCTTGCCGGCACCGTCTTCCATTTTGACCGGGATCGTTCTGAGTTCGCAGTCAGTTTGGTTGCTGGAGAGTAGCCATGTATTTTGTATGGTTATGGGCAGTTGATCCAAGGTGAATTCAAGTGGCGCAGTGGGGGCTGGAGCAGGGGCCGGTTGTTCAGTTTCGACATTGGGCTTGGTTGTTATGGCTGGTTTCACTGCTGGGGTCTGTGCTTTGGGTACTGACGCTGTCTGTGGTGGGCGTGAAGGGGCACGTAATGGCGTGCTTGGGTTAAGTGGCAGCTTTTCTTTTTTCGGTGCGACTGTTTTGGGGGCTGGTGCCTGGGGCGGTGTTGCCGCGTTGTTCTGGGCAGCCTGATCCTGTTTGAGTACTTCCTCAAAGGGGATGGCTTTGGGCTCTGGTGTGATCTCGGCGGTGGGTTTCGCTTCGGGCGCGCTGGCGTGTTCGTCTACCGCGGGCTCCGCTGGGGTGTCCAGCGCCGGTTGAGCTGACGACGGTGTGTTGTAGGCGCAGCCTTGCAGCAACGAGATACAAAGGGCAAGTGGAAGCGCTATCGCTGTTAGAGCGGGCTTGATAACCAGGTTCATGGGTTTGGTCCGATGAAAGCAAATGGCGAATGGGAATGTGTATTGTTGATATATAGTGGCTAATTAGGTGGAATTTGTAAAACGTAAAAATGCACATTAGAAATATTACTGTCTACAGCAATCCTTCTCGTTTTACTTCGAAATACTTGTTAATCAGTGCCACGGGCATCATTTTTGGGGTGCTGTTCACCGTGTGTAGCCCGGAATGATTGAATTCTTTGGTAATGGCGTGCCGACGCTCCATATACAGCTTGGTGCCGGTGTAACGCAGGGCGTCCTGGAAGCCATTGATAGGTTTGTCTAAAAGATCGTGTAGCTCAGGTTCTTCCAGGTTGGCGACCATGACCAGGTGCTTTTTCTGCAGCAGGGACAGGGCCGGCTTCAGGTCGTCGGCATTTTCATCCCGTATGTTGGAGAGCACAACGACCAAGGCCCGTTTGTTATGTCGGGTCATAATGGATCGAATGGCGCTGTTGTAGTCGCTGGCGCGGGTGCTGGGGCTTATGTCGTAGACGCAATTGAGTATTTTGGAGAGGTTGGCTACGCCTTTTACCGGTTTTAGCCAGCGCTCGTCACCCCCAAAGCTCATCAAACCGACAGCGTCGCCCTGTTTGAGGGCGGCATAACTCATCAGTAACATCGCGTTCAAGGCGTGATCAAGGTGGCTGTGGTCGCCGTCCTTTGAGCGCATACGGCGACCACAATCGATCAGAAACAGGATCTGCTGATCTTTTTCATCCTGATATTCTTTGGATATTAGCTTGCGCTGGCGCGCGGTGGCGTTCCAGTCGATCTGGCGCAGGCTGTCCCCTTGGCGGAATTCTCGCAGTTGTTGGAACTCCATGCCTTCTCCGCGGCGCTGTTGTAAGCGGATACCCAGTTGGGCTGACTGTTGTTCCATGGACATCATGGCGTAGTTGGAGACGGCGGCGAAGTTGGGGAATACTTTGACGCTGCTGGGTTCGCCCACCAGCAGGCGACGCTGCCAGAACCCCAAGGGAGAGTGCAACAGTAGATCTGTGCTGCCGAAGTGATGATTGCCCCGTTCTTTAGCTCTTACCCGGTAGCGGAACTCTGTACCTTGTCTGGGGATCAGTAGACCTTTTTGATGGGCGTGTTCAGCCTCGCAGTGGGAGGGATGGTGGTCGAACACTTCGAGCCTGACCGCTCGGCGATAGCGGTGAAGCAGCCGAAGTTCAACGTCTGACCATACCCCCAGCGCCAGAGATTCACTGTGCTGACGCAGCACGCTAGGGGGCACCATGCGCAGTAACGCCACCGTATCGAATATTAGCAGGAAGGCGAGGGTGGCCCCTGATATTTGCCAGATGCGCTCAATCTGATGTTGCCACGCAACCGCGTCCCAGTCAGTAGGCATTATCTCTTTAGGCAGCCACATGCTCAGTGCGGCTGCAAACCCCATCAGGGCCCAACCACAGGCAAACCAGAATAGTCGATGTGTCGGTCTCATGGGTTACAGCCGGGGTGCTTCGACTTCCTGCAGCAACTGCTGCAGAGCCTGATCCACTTGCAATCCTTCGATTTCCATTTCAGCGGTCAGTGCCACACGGTGCCGCATAACCGGCAGGGCCATGACTTTTACGTCATCCGGCGTCACAAAGTGGTTGCCCTGTAACAGTGCATTGGCACGGGCGGCGCGGATCAGGGCAATGCTGGCTCGTGGGCCTGCTCCGTGGGCAAAGCTGTGCCATTGGCGTGAACTGCGAGCTATGCGTACGGCGTAGTCGAACACGGCATCATCCACCTGGATGTTGGCGGTGACCTGCTGGAGTTTAGGAATGTCGGAGGCATTCACTACCGGTTCGATGGCGGATACGCTCAGGGTATCTTGCACTTGTCCGGTGGTAACCTGTTTCACTAGGTTCTGCTCTTCGTCTTCATTGGGGTAATCGATCAGCACTTTCAGCATAAATCGATCCAGTTCTGCTTCTGGCAGCGGGTAGGTGCCTTCCTGCTCGATGGGGTTCTGGGTAGCCAGCACCATGAAGGGGGAAAGTGCAGGGAAGGGCTTGCCTTCGATGGTGATTTGCTTTTCTTGCATGACTTCCAGCAGGGCGGATTGGGTCTTGGCCGGGGCGCGATTGATTTCATCCGCCAGCAGCAGGTTGCAGAAGGCAGGCCCTTTACGGATTTTAAACTGTTCGGTTTTCATGTCGTAGAGCGCGTGGCCGGTGACATCAGAGGGCATTAGATCCGGTGTGAACTGGATGCGGCCAAACTGCCCGTGAAAGCATTTGGCGAGGGCTTTTACCAGCAGTGTTTTGCCCAGGCCAGGTACGCCTTCTACCAGTACGTGGCCGGAGGCAAGCATGGCGATCAACACCTGATCGATAACCTGTTGTTGCCCAACCACCACCCGTGCAATCTGCTCGCGCATGCGCTGTACCAGCTGGATGGCATCATTGAGTGTGATTGACTGGGTTGGCTCCGTCATAGTGCGTTCCTTATGATTTGTAATTGCGAAATCAGTTCCATCCAGGGGTGCTCCCGATGAGGGGACGGCTGGGTCATGGATTCTTGTATCTGCTGTTGGTTGAGTTTGCAGCGCTGGGTCAGCAGCTCGAGCCATTCGGCCTGATTTTGTGAGTAGGACAGATTGTGGTGTCGGCTCATTATCTGCTGAATATCCTGGCGTAGTTGATCCACCATGGTTTGACCCTGATGGTGATTCCAATCAAAGCGGGTAGCGGCTTCTATGTGTTCCAACCATTGTCGGTGCTCATTGCTGGGTTCTGGAATCAGTGGGCCAAAGCGCACCCAGCGCCGCCATCCCCAGATCAGAATCGTAAAGCCCAAACCAATTAGTAGATAAGGTGCAGTACGCCAGAGAATACCCAAGAGGTTTTCGCTTTCGTTGCTGCTGACAAACCAGATGATGTCGTCCTGCTTGACCAGTTGCCACAGTAGAAAGGCATGATCGTAGTCACCGATGCGGTCGTTATGCCAGATGGTGGGATCCATCAATACAGTGAGCTTTCCGGCTCCAACCTGATATTGCAAAAGTGCATTGGGCCAGCTTTCGCCAGTGCGAATGGCTTCGTCATATTCGTCGTCCAGTGTATAGCCACCCAGCGATTCGATCAGCAGAATGTCTTGGTTCCAAGTCACCTCAAACAAATCGTCGTAGTCGATAAATGCGCAGCTTTGGCCTGCCTCCGACTCTTCTGTCTGTTCAGTTACAGATTCAGTGTCGGTGGATTCTAGGGCGGCAGATTCGTTAACGCTTTCAGGCATTTCGTCGAATGCTGCGTCTTCTGGATATTCTTCTTCGTAATCATCATCGTACTCTTCTTCCTGGTAATAGAAACGTATGCCAAAGCTGTCGAGGAAAGGGTCTGCGGATTCTGAATCGAAATCCCATTCTTCCTGGGCGGTGACGATAAGGTGGCCGCCACCGTGCATCCAGTCCATCAGTTTTTGCCGGGTGGCAGGATTCCCGATGGTGCTGGAGTTAAACAGTACCAGTGCGTCGTAGGGCTTTAGTTTTTCTAATACCGGATGCAGGTTGAAAGAGCGATGAGATTCCTTTTGCTGCTGATCTAGCAGAGCTTGCGCCGCGTACCAAGGGTTGAGGATAACATCGACGGTGGCCCCGTCATCCACGTGACGGGTGTAACGTTCAATGTTTGAGGCTATCCAAGCTATACCCGCGCCTAGGATCAGCAGTGCTACAGCGATGATGGCCAGGCTGCGCTTATTCATGAAGATGAGCCCCCGGTACTGGAATCATCAAAAAAGCTGGGCCAGGTGGAGCAGAGATTGGCAAACTCATCGTCGCTGATGTGGTTGTGCGCATAGGCTAGGTTGATCCAATGCCCGGTGAGGCGCTGGAAAAAATGCCCACGCTGTTGCGGTTCCTGTTGCAGGCAAAGTCGCAAGCATTCCTGTTCGGTATGGCTGCTATTAAGGGGCAGGTGCCGTTCATGAACGAGGAAGGTGAGCGCAGCCCTGTAGAGCAGGCTCAATGCCTGGCGAAACTGTTGCTGTTGCCACAGCGACTGGGCTGCAGCAATCACATCCGCTGGCAAAGTGTCCTGATTCAGTTCCAGCCCGAATAGATGGCTTGGCGGTGCCGGGTGTTCCTTACGGCTAGCGTTAATGTTAGGTACACGCAGGTGACGGAAGCGGTAGATGAGGTATGCAAAAACGGCGATTACCAACCCCCACATGAGTACTTCCAGCACGCTGATAATCATCGTGGCGTAGGGGCTTATATCCCCCAGAAATTGGGTGCCTTCCAGAAAATCGACCACCCACTTGCCCAATTTGCTCCAGAAGCTTTCCATGTCTTCGTCTGCTTCTGGCGTCGGTGTGTCTTTCCAGCGCCAACCCGCATCCTCCCGCATTTGATGAAATTCGTCTCCCTCCAGGATGTCAAAAATCATCTGCTGGGTTTCATCACGGGAAAGTTCTGCCTGGGCCGGTTGCGGTGCAGTTGTCAGCGATAGCGTGAGAAAGGCAGCCAACACAAGGCCGATCGCTTTGCTGCCTTTGGCCAGGTGATCATTGCTTAACTGGCGGAACGTGAGCTCGATATCCCAGGCTTCAAGCCAGGTGCGGCGATTGATGTACAGCATAAACCCACCGCAAACATAAAATGGTGATGCCAGTGCCATGGCAACAAAACCAGCCCAGGTTATGGTGGGGAACAGCATGGGGCTGGATAGCAGCATATCAAGGTCAAAATCGATATCCATTTCCATGGGTATGAACATCCAGGCCAGACTGAAAATCGCGATGATAAAGAGGCTTTCGAGGCTGTTGCCTACCACGGTCAGCCATAAGCCGGATGAACCTGCGCCTCGGTGTAAGGTGGCAAGCCGTTGGCTGCGTCGCTGGCCGTGCAATTGCTCCAATTCACCGACGGGCATATTGAGTGATCGTGAAAGGGATAAGCGTTGCAGTACCAGTTTGGAAAACCATTGGTGCAGCGCGATGTTAAAAGTCTGTTTCAGCGTGTCCTGCCAGCGAGCATTGTCGTCAAATAGCTTTTCGGATATGTAGCGCAGTTGAATGGACTCAAATAGCGGTTTTAGCCACCAGATCAGCAACAGTGACCAGAGCGGTTGATTGAAGAAAAGGGCGTAGCTCAGGCAGATCACCGGCAGTGCAGGAATCAGCCACAGCAAAAGAAGCGGTTTTAACCATTGGCGGGCCATGACAAAGCCCAGGTCTACGGCTTCGTAAGGATTGCGAGGGCGCACCTGCACGCTGATTTTACTCAGATCCACGGTGCGCTCCTCGGTTGAGGCCGGTATAGCCGAGGCTGAGATAAGACAACACCAGCAGCCAGAAGCTGCCTCCGGCTATGTATTTTGCGGAGTTGGACAGATAGCTGCTGGAAGACCAGAACGCTTCCACAAATGCAGCAATCAGCAGCAGGAAGAAGACGCCATACACCAGCGACATGGCTTCGCGCGCGGCTTTGATGAGGGATTGCTTGCGAGTGAGTCTGCCGGGGCACAGTAACCCATACCCCAGTTTGAGGCCTGCAGCACCGGCAATGGCAATACCGGTAAGTTCAAACGCACCATGGCCGATAACAAACGGAAAAAAGGTATCGGTGAAGCCCATATCGGTGAGGTAGCCCATAACAGCACCCAGTACGATGCCGTTGTACAACAGATTAAACAGGGCACCGATGCCTAAGACAAAGCCGCTGGCGAAAGTCTGAAAGCCAATGCCAATGTTGTTCTTGATATAAAAGCCGAACATGCTGAAGTCGTCCGCTGCGCTCCTTTGTTCCTGCATGAAAGCCTTGTTTGCAGGGTCATACATCTCGGTGAAATCACGCACAGCGCCTTCTGGGTACACGCTATAAATCAGGCTTGGATCGTAATAGGTCAGGGCGGCCATGATCAGCAGTGAGCCAAAAAACAGTAAACTGGACGCCCATATAAAGGTAAATTCACGACGCACTGTGGCGGGGAAGCCCACCAGAATGAAGTGCACGATGTTATACAGAATATTATTGTGGCTTTGATAAAGCTGTTGGTGTCCGCGCAGGGCCAGTTGGTTGAGTCGATCGATCAGGTAGGGGCTGTATTGCCGCTCTTGTGCCAGTGCTAGATGGTGGCACACCTGTCGATACTGATCTGCAAAACCGGTGACATTGGCTTTCTTTCTCAGCTGTTTGAACTGTTCCAACTCGTCCAGTGTGGTTTCAAATGCTTGCCAAATTGGCCGAAAGTGATTTTCGAACAGCTCTTGTTTCATCGTCCACCCCGTAACCAAGTGGCAACCCGCAGGATATGGTCGACCGCTTCCTGATTGTTGTGATGAAACACTGGTTGCAGATGGTTGGCCAGTTCTTCCTGTCGCTCCTGGGTAAGGGTGTTGCGACGTTCCACAAACGACAGAATCGCCCGCTGTTGCTTCAGATTCAGCGCTACCGGTGGCGGGGCGCTGTCGCTGGCGGGCCATTGGGGGGCCGTCTGCTGCTTTTCCCGAAAAATCACAATTGTGCCTGCTGCCAGATCTCCAATGCGTTTGAAATCCTGATTCATAATCATGCTGATCAGGCCTGCGATATAGCCAATGGGTAGAAAATCAACAATGCGGAGGAAGTTGCGAACAATGGAGGCCGACCAGCTCACCGGGGTACTGTCGTCGTTGACGACGGCAATGCCCATGGCTTTTTTGCCTGGAGTCTGCCCGTTATTCAATACCTCGAACAACACTGGATAGAACCACTCAAGTACAAAGGTGGATATCAGCCATAGGGCCATGCCCACTTTTCCCAGCAGTGTCAGGGCGATCAGCAGTGCGATCTGCACAGCGGTTCGAATCAGGCTGTCGATGGTAAACGCCAGACAGCGTACCAATGGTCCTGCGACCTGAATGTCCAGATCGATGTTTTCCGGTGTTTCCAGTTTCCGGTAAGTATCCAGCATGTGATTCAGTTAACTTATATTTTCCAGGCGAGCGTAATAGCGTGCAGCCATCATCGCCGCGCAAAACAGCCAAGTGGTGAGTATTGATTCAAGCGCACCCAGTATTCCCAACGTGGAGGGTAATGCGAAGGCGCTCATAATACCTTGACAGAAATAGAGCAAAATAACGAAGCAAAGCCAGATAAATACTTTGGGCTTGCGCGCCAGCAGGCCCGGTAGAAACAGCATTAACGGAATCGCATGGATAGCAATAATGGTCATGGCGTGCTCGGCCGGAAGCACGATGGCTCGCCATACCACGAACAGTACAATCAGGTTGGCCAGTGTTGCCAGGGTCATGGTGCGCGCCAGTTCGGCTTTTTTGGTCAGGGCTTCAGTCATATGTATACGGCTTCACTTCAGTTTGCTGGCCAGTTTGGCAACTCGTAAGCCCTGTGCCTGACACAGAGCGGTTTCGTGTTCATCCAGCGTTCGGCTGTTGTCTGCTCCGGCCCAATGGCTGGCACCATAAGGGGTGCCGCCGGCTTTGGTTTTGGTCAGGCCCGGTTCGCTGTAGGGTATGCCTGCGTATATCATGCCGTGATGCAACAGCGGCAGCAGCATCGAGAGCAATGTGGACTCCTGTCCGCCGTGCAAGCTACTGGTGGAGGTGAATGCGGAGGCTGGCTTGTCCACCAGGGCACCTTTCATCCACAGGGCGCTGGTGCTGTCCAGAAAGTACTTCAGTGGTGCCGCCATATTGCCAAACCGCGTGGGTGAGCCGAGAATCAGGCCATCGCAGTTCTCCAGATCGTCCATGTCGGCATAGATGTCTCCACTGACGGGAATGGCGGGCTTGCTGGCTTCCGTTTCACTGGACACCGGGGGCACGGTGCGCAATACGGCTTCGGCCCCGTGATGCTGCTCGACACCTCGGGCGATGGCTTTTGCCATGTCTCGAGTATGGCCGTTACGGCTGTAATAAAGGATCAATATACGACAGCTCACAGGATCTCCAGAACCTGTTCCGGCGGACGGCCCAGGGCGGCCTTATCGCCATTCACAACAATGGGGCGCTCAATCAGTTTTGGCGTGCTGACCATGGCTTTGATCAGCTGGTCGTCGCTCAGATCCGGGTTGTTCAGCCCCTGTTCCTTGTATTCCGCTTCTTTGGTACGCATCAATTCGCGGGGTTTCAGGCCAAGCTGCTTAAGAAGGGTTGCGATGGTTTTGGCATCCGGTGGCGTTTCCAGATACAGCACCACTTCTGGCTCAATACCTTGGTCTTTCAGTAGCTGGAGTGTTTCACGGGATTTGGAGCAGCGTGGGTTGTGATAAATTTTGGTCATGGCTGTATGGTATGCTTGTGTTTGATGATGTATATGTTGGGCTATTGTATAGGGTAATGGCCCCTTAATCACCCAATCTGAATTGAAGGAAAGAGTTTGGACGCACTGTTTGATGCCTACAAGCAATTTATAAAGTTACCCCCAGTTGCCTTTGTTGTGTACGTGGCTAAGTCCTTTCTTCACCACGGTAATGGTCGGTCTGCATTCTATTTGGCTTTTACCTCACTGTTTGCGGTGGTGCCGGTGATGACGGTGGTGTACTCCATTCTGGCGTTAATCCCCGAGTTAAAGGGGATGGAAAGCAAGATGCAGAACTTTATGTTTGAGCATTTTGTACCTGCCACCGGGTCTCAGTTGCAGGAGCACCTGCACGGATTTGCGCAGCAGGCTTCAAACCTCACCAGTATCGGCGTGATCATGCTGTTTGTGACGTCGGTGTTGATGTTGCGCAAAATCGAGAATTCCTTTAACACCATTTGGCACATAACAGAGGCCCGCAAAGGGGTGAATGGTTTTTTGCTGTACTGGGCGTTGTTAAGCCTGGGGCCGGTGATGATGGGGGGCGCGTTCGCGGTGTCGTCGTATCTGGCGTCTTTAAAGATGATATACGACATGGTGCCGTTGGCTGGCACGCAGACATTTGTGCTCAGTCTGCTGCCGATTCTGATGAGCGGTTTGGCCTTCTCGCTCGCCTATGTGGCGATTCCTAATACCCGAGTGCCGATACGGCATGGTTTGCTGGGCGGTCTGGTGGCGGCCATATTGTTTGATTTGGCACGCCGGGGTATGACGCTGTTTGTCAGCATGTTCCCCACCTACCATTTGGTGTACGGTGCGTTTGCCGCCGTGCCGATCTTTCTGATCTGGGTATTGGTGTCGTGGAATATTATGTTGCTGGGGGCTGAGATTGTGCAGGCCATGACCAGTTTTCAAGTGGATAAAAAGCGTTCCACGTCATCCCTGGGGAATTTGCTGGCGGTATTGGAGACGCTGTATCGCTTGCAGGGCAAGGGGGAGGTGATCGACGAGGTAGTGTTGCTGCAGAAAATGCCTTGGGTTTCAAACCGTGAGTGGGAGGCCTACACGGATACGCTTATCAATGTGCAGTTGATTCATCGCAATGGGGAGGGCGAAATCGCTCTGACCCGGGATCTGCACAAATACAGCTTGGCGCAGTTGTTTCGTGATTGTTTTGGCGACACCATCAAGATGGATCTGCAAAGCAATGAGGGATGGCAAGGCAGGGTGAACAAGCTCTATAAGGATGGTATGGATACCTGCCTGAGTGGTTGGGACATCCCTCTGGCTGAACTGTACGATGTCACTTCGGAATCAGTGGAGCCTAGTTCTCAATAACCTGTACGTCGAAAACTTCTACCTGTCGGGAACGCTGTTGTATTTGGCGAACATCCGCTGTGGCTGCTTCATGGTGGCCAACCGCCAGGATAGACACTTCTGAGCCGAGTTTCAGAGCGCCTGCTGGTGCCAGTATGCGTGTGGTAATGTAGTTGGATCGGCTGCGCAGCAAAATTAACAGCCCGTTGCGATCGGTGGCCTGTTCATCCTGTTTGCTGATGGTGATTTTTTTTACGTTGCCTCGTAGTCGTTCTATGCCGCATTCCGGCGCGTCCTCTCGCGATATCGCAGCCCAGCGCACCAAGCCCACCTCGAGCACTTTTTTGCCATTGATTTGGCGAATCATGGCCACCACCTGGCCTGCCTCAGGAAAGCGGGAGGGATCTCCGTTCAGCTTCACCCGAATACCCGTGGTGCTTTCATCCCGCCCATGAGACCAGGCTCGTTTTTCACTTCCGGAGTTGCGGTTTTGCAGCACATCCATCCGGCGTTGCGTGGGGTCCAGCATGGTGCAGATGTTTTCCAGCCCCCACACCAAACCGATTTGTTCATTAATATCATGACGCTCACCGCTGCGGTGAGGGTTTCTGGACCAGCATTGAGACAGACTATCCAGCAGCTCCACCGCTTGTTTTCGCTGCACATTTTGCAGACCGGTGAGGCGCAGAGATTCCCCGGATTTGATTGCGGTAAGGTGCCGATACAGAGTGTCCAGCAGGCGCGAGAGATCTAAAACCCGAGTGTCGGTAACGGTGCCTGGCAGGTTGCCAGGGATGTTTGCCGGCTGCAGGCATTCGGGCTCAACAAAATAGCATTCGCCGAGCTGGGTGATGTTCGCGGGTTCCATCAGATCCACCAGGCTGGCAAAGCGGGCGGTGTAGTCGCAAGTGCGCCACTGGTCTTCTGCGCTCATTGCATAGGGGGATGCCAACCCCATCAACAAGGATTGCTTGTACATATGGGATACGGTGCCTTGCTTACCTTCCGGGCAGGTAACGGGCTTGTCTTCCTGTTGCAGGTCGCAGGCCAGGAAGTACAGGTAATGAAATTCACGCCAGTGGGAACGCTTCAACATGCGGCCACGATTGTAGGAAAACAGGCCGTAGTAGTACTGATACAGCATGGCCATATACAACACCGTGGCAAACCCTGATGGACGCTTTTGGCGGGCCAGGGCATCTTTGATGATGTGTTTATAGGCAAAGCCCAGCTCCTGAATGAATTCCAGAAGATTATCCAGTTCGTTGGAATTGACGTCTTTCGAAAACAGGCTGCCGGTAAGCTGATTACGGTAATAGTCTAAAAAGCGCACAAACGCATAGTGGAAGGGGCTGACTATCTGCAGGCGCTTTGCGGGTGCCAGTGCAAAGCGATTGAAGGTGTGCAGGCGTCTAAACGCAAGGGTCAGGGCTGAGGGAATATCCACGTAGGGCAGGTCACGAATCTCATTACTGAGACGACGGTTGTCCGCGTCCAGCAGTAAATGCTGGGTACGTTCGGTTGTCGGAACTCTTAATGGACCATTCATCCGGTGCTGTCCTTCCTGGTGTTACTGAATCCTTCGATATCGTCGGCCGCTGTATCGACTGCGCAGTCAACCGATCTGGTGGTCAATTTTTGCACACTACAAATATCTTGGGAAGAGGGTTTTTACTGGCACTTATGTAAGCTGTCGCTGATAATTGAGTTAGTTCACTTACCTACCCATCAATCAGTGATACACAATCCACAACACAGGCTACTGTATTCATGCCTACATTTGCTTCGCTGCTCACGTCAGTCAAGGGGATTAAACCCCAGATCGTGAAAAAAGTCTGTGAAAAAAGAACATCCAGCGCCTATTACTGGGATGGTTCCGGCCCTTTGGTGGTGTGTTTGCATGGTTTTCCTGATACGGCCAACACCTTCCACTTAATGGTGCCGGCTCTAGTTGGTGCTGGGTACAGGGTGTTAGTGCCAGTGATGCCGGGCTATGAACAATCAAGTGTGGATCCTGAGGGTAACTATCATATTACTGATTTGGCTAAGAATGTGGTGGGCTGGGTGGACCACATGGGTGAAGAGTCAGCGCATCTGATTGGGCATGATTGGGGCGGAGTCACCGCTTGGCTGGCGGCTGCCATGTATCCCCATCGTTTCTTTAGCGTTACCAGTATTGCTATTCCTCCTCTAAAACACTTAGGGGCGGCCATCCTGCAATGCCCATCCCAAATACTGAAATCCTGGTATATCGGTTTCTTCCAGCTTCCGCTGATTCCTGAGCAAATTATAAAATTCAACGATGGTGTATTCGTGCGCATGTTATGGCGACGTTGGTCACCGGGGTGGGATGCGCCGGAGGCGTTGGTGCGACCAGTGTTGGATGCCTTGGATGATCCCTCGGTAACGCGGGCGATGCTGGGGTATTACCGTTGTCTGGGCCGTATCTTCCACCGTCAGCATCAGCAAGGGCGGCGAGCGCTAAAGCTGCCTTATCAGGTACCCTGCCTGATGATCAGCGGCTCCGATGATGGCTGTATGGACAGTCGCCTGTTTGAGTTGGCCATGAGTGAGAACGATTTTATGGCGGGTGCTGAACTGTATCGATTAATGGGGGCAGGGCACTTCTGTCATCTTGAGAAGCCTGCGCTGGTTCATGCTAAGTTGTTGAGTTTTCTGGAAATGCACCCTAAGGGTGCGAAAAAGCTGGCGGATGAATTAGCCAAGCAATTGGGTTAGAATGCGCCGGTTATTGATTTGGACTTCAGAGAGGAACAGGCCATGGCCGTCATTCGCCAGGACGATTTTATTCAGAGCATTGCAGACAGCCTGCAATACATTTCTTACTACCATCCCGCGGATTTCATAAAAGCCGTTAATGAAGCCTACGAGGCAGAAGAATCCCCTGCAGCCAAAGATGCCATGGCGCAGATTCTGATTAATTCCCGTATGTGCGCCGAAGGCCATCGCCCCATTTGTCAGGATACCGGGATCGTAACGGTGTTCCTGAAGGTCGGTATGAACGTGCAATGGGATGCCAAAATGAACGTCACCGATATGGTGAACGAAGGGGTGCGTCAGGCCTATTTGCATCCCGATAACGTGCTGCGCGCCTCTATTCTGTCGGATCCTGCTGGTGCTCGTAAAAACACCAAAGATAACACGCCTGCGGTGATTCACTATGAAATCGTGGATGGCGACACGGTGGATGTACACATCGCAGCCAAAGGCGGTGGTTCCGAAAATAAATCCAAGATGGTCATGCTGAATCCCAGCGACAGCATTGTGGACTGGGTGCTGAAAACCGTACCCACCATGGGTGCTGGTTGGTGTCCGCCGGGTATGCTGGGCATCGGCATCGGCGGTACTGCCGAAAAAGCCATGGTGTTGGCAAAAGAGTCTCTGATGGATCCGGTCGACATTCACGATTTGAAGAAGCGAGGCCCCAGCAACCGAGTTGAAGAGCTGCGCCTGGAGCTGTTTGAAAAGGTCAACGCACTGGGTATCGGTGCTCAGGGCTTGGGTGGCCTCACCACCGTGGTGGATGTCAAAATCCGGGATTACCCCACTCATGCCGCCTCATTACCGGTAGCCATGATCCCCAACTGTGCCGCCACCCGACATGTGCACTTCGAATTGGATGGCTCAGGTGTTGCGGAGTTGCCGGTTCCGAAGCTGGAAGACTGGCCTGAAATTTCCATGTCCGGCGGTGATACTGCCAAACGTGTGAATCTGGATACAGTGACCCCGGAAGAAGTGCAAAGCTGGCAGCCCGGTGACACCTTGTTGCTGTCGGGCACCATGCTCACCGGTCGCGATGCAGCTCACAAGCGTATGGTGGACATGCTGAACAAAGGTGAAAAACTGCCGGTGGATTTCAAAGGCAAGTTCATCTATTACGTGGGCCCCGTTGATCCAGTGCGGGATGAAGTGGTGGGCCCGGCAGGCCCCACTACCGCCACCCGAATGGATAAATTCACTGAAACCATGCTTGCCAAAACCGGACTGCTGGGCATGATTGGTAAATCTGAGCGTGGCCCGGTTGCGATTCAGTCAATCAAAGACCATAAAGCTGTGTATCTGATGGCTGTGGGTGGTGCCGCTTATCTGGTATCCAAGGCCATTCGCAAGTCCCGAGTTGTGGCCTTTGAGGATCTGGGAATGGAAGCCATTCACGAGTTCGTAGTGGAGGATATGCCGGTTACAGTAGCTGTCGACTCTACAGGTATCTCCGTCCACAACACAGCCCCCAAAATCTGGCAGGCGAAGATCGGTAAGATCCCGGTGGAAAACACCTAATCTGGTTTTGGTTTGATAGGAAAGCCCGCAGATGTGCGGGCTTTTTTTGTTTCTAAACAGACTAACGTAGTTTTGTTTGTCAATTGCAATGCTACCGTTGCGGGATCGTGAAACCGTCTATACTGAAGATAAACATATAGAGATCCATGGGCAGAAATAGAAGGAGCACCATGTCCATACCGCTGTTAATTTGCGACGATTCGGCAATGGCCCGTAAGCAGGTCAAACGCTCGTTACCAGAAGATTGGGATGTAGAGGTCACCATGACCACCAATGGCGCAGAAGGCATGGAGGCGATCCGTGCCGGTAAGGGTGAGATGGTATTTCTGGATCTCACCATGCCTGAGCTTGATGGTTACGGTGTTCTTAAATGCGTCAAAGAAGAAGGTCACAAGTGCATCATTATCGTGATTTCCGCTGACATTCAGCCAGAAGCCCGGGAGCGGGTGATGGGTTTGGGTGCCCTCGATTTCATCAAGAAACCAGTGGATGGCAAGAAGCTTCAGGACGTGCTGAGGAAATATGGTCTGATATGAATGATTCACTAGCACTTACAGAAGATCAACGGGACTGTCTGCAGGAAGTGGTCAATGTGGCCATGGGGCAGGCGGGCGATTCCCTGGCTCGGTTTCTTGAAGTATTTATACACCTCTCGGTGCCTCGGATTCGTCTGGTGGCGCGTGACGAATTGAACCCTGAATTGGAAAAGATGGTGGGCGGTGCTTCGGTGCCGGTTTCCGGCGTCAGCCAAGGGTTTTATCAGCTGGACACCGGAACCGGTATTCGCGGTGAAGCCATTGTCGTGTTCACTGACAGCTCTTTTAAAGAACTGGCGGATTTGTTGGCTTACGACGAAGACCTGACCGTTGAAAGTGAAAATGAATTATTGATGGATGTGACCAACATCCTGAATGGTGCCTGCCTGAATGGTGTTGGTGAGCAGATCGAGGCAGAGCTTGGGTTCTCGCCACCTGCGATCATGGGGCAGCATTTGCCCATCTCCCAATTGCTGGAACATGAGCAGGCGAGCTGGGATCACGCACTTTTGGTTGAGATATCTTATACCCTTGAAGATCGCTCCTTCAGTTGCACCATGTTTCTGCTGATGCCGGGCGAGTCAATCCAAGTGGTGAAACAAGCGCTGGATCGTTTACTGGAAGACTTGTAATTTGGTCAGTTTTGATGCGTCAAAGGAGTTGCTGGAATTCATTGTTGATCGCGTCAACATCGGCGTATTTATACTGAATAAAGATCATGAAGTGCAGCTGTGGAATAGCTTTATGGCCTCCAACAGCGGTGTCTCTGCCGAGAGCGTGATCGGTCAAAATATTTTCAAGACATTCCCTAGTCTCCCTGAACGCTGGTTTGCCCGTAAAGTGAACAGCGTCTTCATGTTGAAAAACTTTGCCTTCACCTCCTGGGAGCAACGCTCTCATTTGTTTCCGTTTCATCATAATCGCCCGGTAACCAGCGGTATGGAGTTCATGTGTCAGGACATCACCCTGATGCCCATCAAGACACCGGATGGTGAAGTGGAAAGCGTCTGCGTGCTGCTGTTTGACGCGACAGATACTGCTATTTATCACACCATGCATAAGGCAGCCATGAAAAAACTCGAAGTGGCGAGCCGGGTGGATGGTTTGACCCAGCTATACAACAGGGCGCACTGGCAGTCGCGCCTGGTAGAGGAATTTAGCCGTGCCGGGCGTTACCAGCACCCCATGAGCTTACTGCTGTTTGACTTAGATCATTTTAAATCCACCAACGACACCTATGGGCATTTGGGTGGAGACGCAGTGCTGGTGGCGGTTGCTGAACTGGTGCGTCAATCACTGCGCGAATCGGATGTGGCCGGTCGCTACGGTGGAGAGGAATTTGGCATCATCCTGCCGGATACGGATGCTGAGGGTGCTTTTGTAGTGGCGGAACGACTGCGTAAATCCATTGAGGGTTTTAAGGTGCCATTTGAAAAAACCACCATCGGTATGTCTGCCAGTATCGGCGTGGTGGGTTTTGTTCCGGGTTTGAAAGATGCTGAAGAAATGATTGCGAAAGCCGATGACGCTCTGTACAAAGCGAAGGAGGGTGGTCGGAATCAGGTGGTGGTTTCAAGCTAGTATTTTACAAACCAGTACCGTTCCCAGGCGTTAAATACTCGTTCCGGATACCAGGTCTTGCCTACGCTGCCATTGTATCGAGCCAGCGCTCTCATCATGTTGCCTTGCTCGCGTTTCAGATAGGTTTTCAGAATCGCACAGCCGTAGCGGATGTTGGTGGCAACGTCGGTGAGGTTGTCGTTGTTGGTACCGATTTCTTCTTTCCAGAAAGGCATCACCTGCATCAGCCCCTGAGCTCCCACCCGCGAAACGGCGTAGCGATCAAACAGGCTTTCCACGTGCATCACGGCCAACACCATTTCAGGCTTCAATTCAAAACGATAGGATTCCGTGTGAACCAGATGCAGAATCTTGAGCCTTTCTTCCGGGTCTTCTACGTAGCGGGACAGACGTTTATCCATGTCTACCAGCCACACTTCAGCTTCGAAGCGATCCTTGAAACTGTTGGCTTTTTCGATGGTGTCCTTTAACAGCAGGCGCGTCTCCTCATCCGGCCGCTCGGTGGCCGAGGCCAAGCCGAGCGCAGGCACCACCAGGATGGCTGCCGTAAAAACGAATCGAATTAGAAGACGCGACACTTTGTTCATGCTCTTATTTTAGCTGCTTTCTGTGTTCAGCAACCACCAATACGTGACTGTATGAACTGAGTCACCTCTGCGGCGGGGACGCTTACCTTGTCATTTTCACGGCGATGCTTGTACTCGAAAGCGCCTTCTTCCAACCCTCGATCGCTGATGACGATCCGGTGTGGGATACCGATCAGTTCAATGTCGGAGAATTTCACGCCCGGGCGCTCTTTGCGGTCATCCAGCAGCACTTCTATTCCCAGCTCCAAGAAAGCTTGGTAGAGGGTTTCAGCCGCTTCCTGAACACCGGGGGATTTATGGCCATTCAATGGCACGATGGCCAGCTGGAACGGAGCGATGGCTTCTGGCCACAGAATGCCGTATTGGTCGTAATTTTGTTCGATGGCAGAGGCCACTACACGGGTTACGCCGATACCATAGCACCCCATGGGCATGACATGGTTCTTGCCGCCTTCATCCAGCACGGTTGCCTTCAGGGCTTCACTGTATTTGGTGCCCAGTTGGAAGATGTGGCCAACTTCAATGCCGCGCTTGATGCTCAGTGTGCCATTGCCGCAGGGGCTGGGATCACCTTCCACCACATTGCGCAGATCAGCAACGTCATTGTACTTGGCGTCGCGATCCCAGTTGGCTCCTGTCAGATGGAAGCCGTCTTGGTTGGCACCGCAGACAAAGTCCGCCATGTTGACGACACTGCGGTCGGCGATCACCGGAATCTTCAGGTTTAATGGGCCGATGGAGCCAGGCTTGCAGCCTATGGCTTGTTCCACTTCTTCATCGCTGGCAAAAGTCAGTGGGGCTGCCACCAAAGGGTGTTTCTCCGCTTTGATGTCGTTCAGCTCTTTGTCGCCTCTTAATACCAGCGCCACCAGGCGGGTGTCGGCTGCATCACCGCTGCCATGTACGATCAGGGTTTTCACGATCTGGTCGGCAGCCACCTTCAAGAACGAAGACACTTCTTCGATGCTGTGTTGATCAGGAGTCGAGATCTTGGTGCATTCAGCCGATGGAGATGGTCGGCTGGTGCCGATCTGCAGTGCTTCGGCCATTTCCACGTTGGCGGCATAGTCGCTGGTGTCGCTGAATGCTATGTCATCTTCGCCGGAATCGGCCAGCACGTGGAATTCGTGAGAGCTGTTGCCACCGATGCTGCCAGTGTCCGCCAGCACCGGGCGAAAATTCAGTCCCAGGCGGGTGAAGATATTGCTATAGGTTTCGTACATCACATTATAGGTTTGTTGCAGTGATTCTTCATCGGCATGGAAAGAGTAGGCGTCCTTCATGATGAACTCACGTGAGCGCATGATGCCGAAACGGGGGCGAATTTCATCCCGGAATTTGGTTTGGATCTGATAAAAGTTGCATGGCAGCTGCTTGTAGCTGTGAATGTTGTTGCGCACCAGATCAGTGATGACTTCCTCGTGGGTTGGGCCAAGCACAAATTCCCGATCGTGACGATCCTGAAAACGCAGCAGCTCGGGTCCATAGGCTTCTATGCGCTGTGACTCTTGCCAAAGTTCGGCAGGTTGTACCACGGGCATTAACACCTCCATGGCACCGGACTTGTTCATTTCCTCGCGGATGATGCGTTCCACTTTCTGCAATACACGCAAGCCTAAAGGTAGCCAGGTATACAGGCCGGAGGCCAGTTTGCGGATCATGCCGGCACGTAACATCAGCTGATGGCTGATTACTTCGGCGTCTGCCGGTGTTTCCCGCAGGGTTGCGAGCAGGTATTGGGTGGTTTTCATCAGGGGAATTCTCAACCTTTCGATAAATGAAGCGAAACTGGCCCCGATTTTAAGGCTTGTTGCTGTGCATAACAATAAAGGCTGCAGTTATAGAGCGGTTTTTGGCAGAGGGGCCGAATTCAGAGGGCAGCTAGTCAGGCCCTGGTTCGTCAAGGAGAGTGCCTTGCTTGGTTGTCAGGTAAAGAAAAAGGGGCTTGCGCCCCTTTGTTTTCTTACTTCTCAGCCATATCTTTCAGCTTTTTCAAGGGGCGAACCTTGATAACGTTGCGAGCTGGCTTGGCTTTAAAGGTAGTCTCTTCACCTGTGAAAGGGTTGATCCCTTTGCGAGCCTTGGTGGCTGGCTTGCGGGTTACCATGATTTTCATCAGGCCTGGAATGGTGAAGTTGCCGATAGCGCGTGGCTTAACATGAGATTCGATCAGATCACCCAGTTCGTCCAGCACAGACTGAACTTGCTTGCGGTTCAGTTCGGTATTTTCAGCAATGGTGTTCAGGATCTGGGTTTTGGTCATGGCTTCTTTGGCTGCCACGATCTTTTTAGGCGCTGCAGGAGCCGCTTTTTTAGCAGCTACTTTTTTGGCTGGGGCTTTCTTGGCAGCAGGTGCTTTTTTTGCGGCGGCTTTTTTTACAGGAGCTTTTTTCTTTGCAGGCATGGTTGCTTCCTTTGGTTTTTAGTTATGGCAAGTCCTGATGTTGTATCGAGCGGCGGCGGGTAGGCTACCGGGCATTACGATTGCAGCAACAGTTCCAGCTGTCGCGCATAATTATTGATCCTAAAATTCGGACTAGCAAGTAATTAAGCGCACTTTTTGCCGGTTTTTATAGGGTCTAACGCAAAAAATCGTCTTTTTTATCGTTGTTGCTGCAGTGATCTGGCCACTTCGTTAAAAACGCCCACCCAATTTGGGTCAAAATGAGTGCCTGCACAACGGTTGATTTCCAGTATGGCACGTACAAACGGACGCTTCATATTTGTGCTGTAAGCGCGCTCGTGAGTGCGCGCATCAAACGCATCGACGATAGACAGTATTTTCGCACCCGGGCAAATATGTTGTCCGGTGAGTCCGGCGGGATAGCCTTTGCCGTCTTCTCGTTCGTGGTGCTCCAGTACAATATAGCTGGCCTGATCCCAGCGTTTCATGGCTGAGATCAGGGTGAACGCTTGCTGTGTGTGGGAGCGCAGCAGGGACATTTCTTCAGCGTTCAGTGGCGATGATTTGTGCAAGATGTCCAAAGGTAGGAATGCCATGGCAATGTCGTGCATATACGCAGCAGCTGCCATCTGAGATGGGTCTACAGGCTCACCAGCATGGCGATTCATGGCCAGGGTCAATTGCAGCATGCGGGCTGTTCTGCCTTGCCAATATTGCGAGCGTTGCTCCAGCGGTTCGCTCAGTTGGCTGAAGAAGATCATATCGTCGTTCAGGGTTACCCCGTATTGTTTCAATATGGCTTCGCCGCTGGGTTGGGCCAGCAAGGTTTTTTCGCCGCCTTGGGGTAAGGGTTTTCGGCTCAGGTTTATGGTGTCCGGTGCCATGATTTGCAAGGCGCCGCGGATCACGTCGAGGCGTTCACTTTCATCACTGGCAGCAATTTTACTGATCAGATCGCAGAGCCGATTCATCTCTAGCTCATTAAGAGGAGGCTCGTTCTTTTCCATGCGGGTTACCACCAGTTTGTCGGTAGTATCCATTGCCATCAGAATGACGTCGCTGAGGTAGGTGTCGTAGCGCAGATGTCCCTGTCGGATGGCGTCCAGAATATCTTCCACACTCTGCAGTAAAGGAGACAGATCGCGCAGCCCCACGTAAATCAGGTTGCCTTTAATAGTGTGTACGGATCGAAACAGGTCATTGAGGAGGGCGTTGTTGTCAGGCTCATGCTCCAGATCGATAAGCGTGTTCTCACAATGCTGATGGGCTTCCTGAAAGTCCATAAAGAAGTCTTGCATCAGATCGCGCTGGAACTCGTCGTCTCTCATCTGGGTGCTCATGTCGTCTCTCCCTGCGGGTATTTATTTCAGTATAGGCACTGAACCAATTGAGGAGTGCTGCCAAATCGTCGGCAACCCGCTATAATGTGGCCCCTTTTTGCGGATGGTGCTGGGCTTACACGCTTAAACTGTCCGAATGATTATGTAAAACAAAGAGTTATAGGCTTTTGATTGAGGTGTTTAGTCATGCCGATTTATGAATATCAGTGCCAATCCTGTGGTCATGAGCTGGAAGCGATACAGAAAATGAGCGATGCAGCCCTCACCGACTGCCCTGAGTGCAAGGAAAGTACGCTCAAGAAGCGTATTTCTGCAGCGGGGTTCCGTCTTTCTGGCGGCGGCTGGTACGAGACTGACTTCAAGACAGGAAAGAAAAAGAATCTGGTAAATCAGGATAGCGGTGCTTCTGCCCCTAAGGCCGATAAGCCTGCAGCCAGTTAAAGATTGAAAACACATTCAGACGAATAGACAGGTATTAAAGCTATGCGAAGCCATTACTGTGGCCATCTTAACGAATCTCACATTGACCAAACCGTAACGCTCTGTGGTTGGGTTCACCGCCGCCGCGATCATGGTGGCGTTATTTTTCTGGATCTGCGTGATCGTGAGGGTATTGCTCAGGTAGTGGTAGACCCGGACACGGAAGAAGCCTTTGCCAATGCCGACCGTGTGCGTAGTGAGTTTGTCATCCGTTTGACCGGCCGTGTGCGCAACCGTCCGGAAGGCACCACCAATCCGGAAATGCCTACTGGCATGATCGAGGTGCTGGGAAAAGAGCTGGAAGTTCTGAATGCATCTGAAACCCCGCCTTTCCAGTTGGATGAGCATACTAATGTAGGCGAGGACGTGCGCCTCAAATACCGCTACATGGATCTGCGTCGCCCGGAAATTCAGAATCGACTGGCGTTTCGTTCCAAAGTGACCACGGCGATCCGTAATTATCTGGATGCAGAGGGCTTTCTTGATGTGGAAACCCCGATTCTGACGAAAGCCACGCCAGAAGGCGCCCGCGACTATCTGGTGCCAAGCCGCACCCACCCCGGCAGTTTCTTTGCGCTGCCCCAGTCGCCACAGCTGTTCAAGCAGTTGCTGATGGTGTCTGGTATGGATCGATATTATCAGATTGCCAAATGCTTTCGTGATGAAGATCTGCGGGCGGATCGCCAGCCCGAGTTCACTCAGATTGATATTGAAGCCTCTTTTATCAACGAAGAGGACATTATGGGCATCGCAGAAAACATGATTCGTGGCCTGTTCAAGGACATGATGGGTATTGAACTGCCCGAGTTTCCGCGCATGCCATATTCTGAAGCCATGTCCCGCTTTGGGAGCGACAAGCCCGATCTGCGTATTCCACTGGAGTTGGTGGACGTCAATGATCTGATGGCCCAAGTGGAATTCAAAGTATTCTCAGGCCCGGCGACCGACCCTAAAGGCCGCGTCTGTGCGCTGCGGGTGCCCGGTGGCGCCAAATTGAGCCGCAAAGAGATCGACGATTACACCAAGTATGTTGGCATTTACGGTGCGAAAGGCTTGGCCTGGATCAAGGTGAACGAGCTGGCCAAGGGCATAGAGGGCCTGCAGTCACCCATCGTGAAGAACATGACCAACGTAGTTATGGAAATGATGGAACGCCTGGGTGCCCAGGATGGTGACATTATTTTCTTTGGCGCAGGCAAAGCAACTACCGTGAACGAGTCCATAGGTGCTCTGCGTATCAAGCTGGGTCACGATTTGAACCTTGTAGAAGGCGAATGGGCACCACTGTGGGTCGTGGATTTCCCCATGTTCGAGCAGGATGACACTGGTCGCTGGAATGCCATCCACCATCCTTTCACCGCACCTTCCTGTGATCCTGCAATGCTGGAAAAGGATCCCGGTGCTGCGCTGTCCCGCGCATACGACATGGTGCTCAATGGCACAGAGTTGGGCGGCGGTTCTATTCGTATTCACGATCCAGATATGCAGCGTACCGTGTTCCGCGCCCTTAATATCGGGGATGAAGAAGCCAATGACAAGTTTGGCTTCCTGCTGGATGCCTTGAAGTTCGGTTGCCCTCCGCACGGCGGTTTGGCATTCGGTCTGGATCGCTTGATCATGTTGATGACCGGTGCCAGCTCTATTCGTGACGTGATTGCGTTCCCTAAAACCCAAACAGCAGCCTGCGTGATGACGGCAGCACCGTCCACCGTTGATCCCAAGCAGCTGCGGGAAGTAGGTATCCGCATTCGCCAGGCGGATGAAAAGTAACACCGTGACAGAATAGTGTAGAAAAAGGAGCAGTAAATGGCCGGTCACAGCAAATGGGCCAATATAAAGCACCGAAAAGCGGCTCAGGATGCCAAGCGGGGTAAAATATTCACCCGCTTGATTCGCGAAATTACGATTGCGGCCCGCGCAGGAGGGGCGCCTGAGGATAACCCCCGTCTGCGCCTGGCGATGGATAAAGCCCTCGCAGCCAACATGACCAAGGACACCATCGAGCGCGCCATTAAACGCGGTGCTGGTGGTGAGGATGGCACCCAGTTGGACGAGCTGACCTATGAAGGTTATGGCGTTGGCGGTGTGGCAGTGATTGTGGAAACCATGACCGATAACCGCAATCGAACGGCCGGTGAGGTGCGTCACGCCTTCAGTAAGCACGGTGGCAATTTAGGTACGGATGGCTCAGTGGCCTATCTGTTCAGCAAGCGGGGAGAGATTGGCTTCGATCCTGGCGCAGATGAAGACGCCATCATGGAGGCTGCATTGGAGGCGGGTGCCGAAGACGTGGTTTCCCATACCGATGGCAGCATTGAAGTCATAACCGCCTGGGAAGACCTGGGTAAGGTTAAATCGGCTCTGGATGCCGCTGGTCTTCAATCGGCCAGTGCAGAACTTAACATGGCGGCCTCGGTCCAGGTGGATATGGATGTGGAGACCGCCACTACCGTTCTTAAAATGATTGACATGTTGGAAGAGCTGGATGATGTGCAGAATGTATTTACCAACGCCAACTTCACGCAAGAGCTGATGGAGCAGATGGATTCATAAGTCCGCAATCATGGTTGTTTTGCGTTAAACATCCTGCAGTATCCAACAAACCTGTTGGTACTATTTCATAACCCTTTCTAGGCACCCTTAGTACACTGAACCTAATCGCGGGCACCCTATAACTTCGCGAGAAAGCCGAAGAGGAGGTCAACATGAACGCTGTAAATATGCTCATACTAGCTTTGATAGCCAGCTTGGCGGCAACCGTATTTATGGTGCTGCTGTCAGATCAGTATCTGCAGATCATGTCAGATCACGGATTATTCTTCATTTTCGCTATTGGATTTATCGGACTCGTGGGTGCTCGCGAGAAAACGCCGGAAACAGAGGCGTAACCCCCCTGGGCGGCACCCACCCCCGGTGCCGCCTTTTTTTCTAAACTTATGAAATTAGTAGAAATTAAGGTCGACTAGCCTGCCAGTACTGCTAGACTAACCCACAATAATCGAAACGTGGGAACTCCATCTCCATGGCCATTGTGCTGGGCATTGATCCGGGCTCCAGAGTGACTGGATACGGTGTTATCGCCGCAGAAGGCTCCAAGCTTACCTACATCGACAGCGGCTGCATTCGAACCGTCGCGGCCGAGAATCTCAGTGAAAAACTGGATATTATTTACCGTGGTATTAATGAGGTGATTCACCTGCATTGCCCTCAGGAAGTGGGTATTGAGCAGGTGTTTATGGCGCGCAATGCCGACTCCGCCCTCAAACTGGGTCAGGCCCGCGGTGCCGCAATCGTGGCCTGCACGTTTAACCGTGTTCCTGTGTTTGAATATTCAGCTCGCCAGGTGAAGCAATCTGTCGTGGGCACCGGTGCCGCCGAAAAGGTACAGGTGCAGTCCATGATTTGCCGATTGCTCGGGCTGGAGCGCGCACCCCAGGCGGATGCAGCTGACGCGCTCGGGGTTGCCATCTGTCACACTCACATGACTCAGGGTATGATTCGCATGGCGGGTGCCAGAAAAGTGCGAAGAGGCCGTTTGCGGCGCTGAAGAGACTGACTGAAGAACTATGATAGGAAGAATAAAAGGCATCATCATTGAGAAGCAGGCACCGGTGCTGCTGGTGGACGTGGGGGGAGTGGGCTACGAAGTAGAAGCCCCAATGACCACTTTTTACCGCATTCCCGAGGTGGGGAAAGAAGTAATTCTGCACACGCATTTTGTCGTGCGGGAAGACGCCCAGCTTTTATACGGCTTCTTTGACAAGGATGAGCGCGAACTGTTTCGATTGCTGATTAAGGTAAACGGAGTCGGCCCAAAAATGGCGCTGGCTATCCTTTCCGGCATGGAAGGAGCAGAATTCGTGCGCTGTGTTCAGGATCATGACACCAATACTCTGGTAAAATTGCCCGGCGTTGGCAAGAAGACAGCCGAGCGCCTTGTGATCGAAATGCAGGATCGAGTAAAGGCCTTCAATCACTGGGAGCCGCAGCCTGAGCTAACTCCGGTGGCCAATCAGCAGCGCAGCGCACGGGCAGAAATTAACGACGCAGAAAGCGCTTTGATTGCGTTGGGCTACAAGCCTACCGAGGCCGCCAAAGCCATTGCCGCCATTGATGGAGAAGGCCTGAAAAGCGAGGAAATCATCCGTCAGGCGCTCAAGCGCATGGTTAACTGAATAACACCAAAACGAAGCCATTATGATCGAATCTGATCGTTTAATATCACCACAGACCAATAAAGAAGACGCCCACGACCGTGCCATACGGCCCACAACCCTGGCTGATTACACTGGGCAGGAAGCCGTGCGTGAGCAGATGGATATCTTTATTTCTGCCGCTCGGGGGCGCAGTGAGGCGCTGGATCACACCCTGATCTTTGGCCCGCCCGGTTTGGGTAAAACCACATTGGCTAACATTATCGCCAATGAGATGGGCGGCAGTCTGAAGAGCACCTCTGGTCCGGTACTGGAAAAAGCCGGTGATTTGGCCGCGCTGCTTACCAATTTGGAGGAGGGTGATGTTCTGTTTGTGGATGAAATCCACCGCCTGAGCCCGATGGTAGAAGAGATCCTCTACCCGGCGATGGAAGACTATCAGTTGGACATCATGATTGGTGAAGGCCCAGCGGCCCGATCCATTAAAATCGATTTGCCGCCGTTTACCCTGGTGGGTGCTACTACCCGAGCCGGGCTGCTGACATCACCGCTGCGGGATCGTTTTGGCATCGTGCAGCGGCTCGAATTCTATTCGGTTGAGGAGCTGTCCCGCATTGTTACTCGTTCCGCCCATATATTAGGAGTCGAGATGGAGCCTGCTGGTGCCGTTGAGGTGGCTAAACGCAGTCGTGGCACGCCTCGGATAGCCAACCGTCTGTTGCGCCGGGTGCGTGATTTTGCAGAGGTGAAAGGTGATGGCCATGTGACTGTTGATGTGGCGTCGCGGGCTCTGGATATGCTTAAGGTGGATTCTCACGGCTTTGATACCATGGATCGCCGCCTGTTACTGACCATTATGGAAAAATTCGATGGCGGCCCGGTTGGGCTTGAAAGTCTGGCTGCAGCCATCAGCGAGGAATCGGGAACCCTGGAAGACGTAATCGAACCCTACCTTATTCAGCAGGGCTTTATGATGCGTACACCCCGCGGCCGCGTGGCCACTCGTACGGCCTATCAGCATTTTGGTCTTAACCCGCCCCGGGAAAGCTCATCACCGACGTCGGATCTTTTCAGTAATGAGTGAATTTTTCATCCGCATTCGGGTCTATTTGGAAGACACCGACGCCGGTGGTATTGTGTACTACGTCAATTACCTGAAATTTATGGAGCGCGCTCGTACCGAGTTATTGCGCAGCCTGGGCTCCGAGTTCAGTGAGCTATACAGCAAGCGGTTGCAGTTTGTGGTACACAGCCTTGAGGCTCAATACCGGAAACCAGCCCAGGCTGATGACGAGTTAATCATCACCGCCCATGTTGAAAAAATTGCCCGCACCTATATTCTCTTCGCGCAGCAGGTACGCAGAGGGGAAGAGTTAATGTGTGAAGCGAAAATAAAAGTCGCCTGTGTGGATGCCGACAAGCTCAAACCCGCACCCATACCTGAACAATTGCAACAACAATTTGCCGCCGTTACGGCCTGAATAGGAGAGCACCGCTCGTGGAATCAATGTCCGTTGTCAGCCTGATCATCAACGCTTCAATCGTCGTGCAGTTGGTCATGCTAATCCTGTTCACCCTGTCCATGATTTCCTGGTACATGATCTGGCAGCGTCAGACAGTCTTGTCCAAAACCACCAAGGCACTGCAAAACTTTGAAGAGCGCTTCTGGTCGGGCATGGATCTTAGCCGCCTGTTCGTGCAAGTGAACACCGAGCCCAATCATTTCAGCGGTGAGGAGAATATCTTTCGCGCCGGTTTTAAGGAGTTTGCGCGCTTACGCAAAGGTGGTGGCAGCGAAGCCGAAGCCGTCATGGAGGGAACTGAGCGTGCCATGCGCGTAGCGTTGCTGCGTGAGCAGGAAAAGCTCGAGCTTCATCTGTCGTTCCTGGCGACTGTCGGTTCCACCAGCCCCTATATCGGACTGTTCGGTACTGTTTGGGGCATCATGCATTCCTTTTTGGCGTTGGCCAATCAAACGCAGGCGACGTTATCGGTGGTGGCACCGGGCATTGCCGAAGCGCTGATAGCCACTGCAATCGGGTTGTTTGCCGCCATCCCGGCCGTTATCAGCTACAACCGGTTTTCATCGGTTGTTGATCACCTGTTACATAACTATGAAACGTTCATGGATGAGTTTTCCAGCATCCTGCACCGTAAAGCCCACGCCAGCGAAGCAGAGGCCAAAGCCTGAGGGCGGTAGAACTCTATGTCGCAGAAACGAACCACAGTAAGACGTAAACCTCTTTCTGAAATCAACGTCGTACCCTACATTGACGTCATGCTGGTGTTGCTGGTGGTGTTCATGATCACCGCACCCATGATGACCTCGGGCGTGAAAGTGGACTTGCCGGATGCCAACGCCGAACCCCTGGTGCTGCCCAAAGATCAGCAATATGTCATCGTTTCGGTGGATCACAATGGTCAGTACTTCGTCAGCAGTGCCGATGACAAGCAAACCCCCAAAGCGCTACCGGACATTGTAAAATCGGTAGCGGCCCTGAAGCAGGCCAAACCCGATACTCCTGTGCTTATGGAAGGAGATGAGCGGGTAGCCTATGGCTTGGTGATGCGCATGATGATCGCCCTGCAGCAGGCTGGGGTGAATGATGTAGGGTTGGTCACCGAAAGCGGATCAGGGGAGTAGCCCTTGTCCTTCCCCGCTCTTGATCTTGCCTCGCTTATTAAGGCCATACTGGTGCATGTGCTGGTGGTGGCGCTGTTGTTTTTTAATTGGCCTGACAGTGCAGAAGTGATCGAGCTGAAACCGTTGCCCCAGCATGTGACCGCTGTGGTAGTGGAGAAGCCCAAGCCCGATAAACCCAAGGCAGCGCCGAAACCTGCGCCCAAGCCTGCGGTCAAACCCAAACCTAAGCCAAAACCACAAGAGAAGCCGAAACCCAAGCCGGTTCCCAAGCCAACGCCAAAACCCAAGCCGAAACCAGCACCGGCGCCTAAGCCAGCTGCCAAACCGGCAGAAAGCCCCAAGCCGTCCAGTGCGTTTAGCGATCTGTTGAAGCAGGAGATGGAGGCGCTGAAAGATGATGAGGTGGAACCGGTACAGGGCGTAACCGGTAGCGAAACCGCGCAGCAGCTTGATGAAATTCTGCAGTATAAGGCCATCATCCAGCAGACCATGAAGCGCTATTGGGCAAGGCCACCCAGCGCCCGTAACGATATGGTCGTTACTCTGGATATCAGCCTGTTGCCAGGTGGAGAAGTGAAAAATGTTACCATTGCCAAGTCCAGCGGCAGTGGTGCATTTGATAGCTCAGCTGTGCAGGCCGTACAGCGAGCGGGGCGTTTCAGCGTTCCGCCTGATCCGATTTTATTTGATAGGCATTTCCGCAATTTTAAGATGCGGTTCAAGCCTGGAGATCTACGTTTTTAACCGCGCCGCAAGGCAATCAAGAGAGAAGTTATGAAATATATAATGGTCGTTTTGTGCTGGCTGACGCTGTTTTCGGCGAGTGCTCGTGCTGAGCTGATTATCGAAATCACCGAGGGCATCACCGATGCCACTTCCATCGCAATTGTACCCTTTGCGTGGAGCGGGCCTCGACTGAAAGAAGATGTGGCCTACATCGTGTCTGCCGATTTGCACCGTTCTGGTCAGTTTGCACCGTTGGAACGCTCAAAAATGTTGAGTTTTCCCTCCCAAGAGAACCAAGTCTTTTTTCGTGATTGGCAATCCAAGACCAATGGCGCTGAATACCTGGTGATTGGCCGTATGAGTGGCACCAATGACGGCAAGTACCGTATCGACTATCAGCTTTTTGATGTGTATCAGCAGCGCACGGTGAACAGGTGGTTTGCCACCGGCACCGACTTGCGTGCCATGGCCCACCATATCAGCGATGTGCTCTATCAGGAGCTGACGGGTATTCGTGGAGCCTTTTCCACCAGAATGGTGTACGTCACCATGGAATACCTCAACACCACCGGCAAACGCACTCAGCGCTATCGGCTTTATATCTCTGATGTAGATGGTTATAACGATCAGATATTGATGGAGTCCAGTGAACCGATCCTGTCTCCCAGTTGGGCGCCGAATGGTCGGCATGTAACCTATGTGTCGTTCAAAAGTACGCGTCCGGCGATTTATATCATGGATACCAAAACTCGCCAGGAACAGAAAATAACCGGTTTCAGTGGTTTGAATGGTGCTCCCCGTTTTTCTCCCGACGGCCGCAGTATGGCAATGGTGCTCTCAAAAGATGGCAATCCCGAGATCTACACCATGGAGCTTCGTACCGGAAAACTTAAGCGAATTACTAACCATTACGCTATTGACACGGAGCCAACTTGGGCGCCAGATGGACGAAGTCTCATTTTTACCTCAGAAAGAGGCGGTTCCCCACAAATATATCGACAATATCTTGATTCGGGAAAGGTTGAACGCTTAACATTCGATGGCAACTATAATGCGCGCCCGGCGCTGACTCCTGATGGACGATTCCTGGCAATGGTGCACCGTTCGAATGGGATCTTTCACATTGCAGTGAAAGATTTGGTTCGGGGAACCTTCAACGTGCTGACGGAAACGGATCTCGATGAATCTCCCAGTATTGCACCAAATGCTAGCATGATCATCTACGCCACTATGGATAAGAATCGAGGGGTTTTGGCCGCCGTTTCGTTGGATGGCAGAGTGAAAGTGAAGCTGCCTTCACGGATCGGGGATGTGCGAGAACCTGCTTGGTCGCCATTTATGTAAAAAAAATGTTGCAAGCCTGTTTAAAAACTTTAAACGAACCACTAATATCTGCCAGGAGTTTCCACTCTTAGGAGTTAAATATGTCCATGTTAAACCGTAATGCCTTTTTTGCTCTGATTGCTGCTGTTGCGATTTCTGCCTGTAGCTCTACCCCTGAAGACACAACTGAACCAGCACCTGCGCCAGCACCTGAATACTCAGCAACCGATAATGAGGTTCAAGGTGGTGATTACGGTGCTCAGGAACAAACCGATCCTGCGTTGCAGAATCGAGTTGTTTACTTTGATTTCGATAAGGCCAATATCCGTCCTGACGCAATTGCAACTCTGCAGGCGCACGCTCAGTACCTGTCCCAAAATCCAGGTGCCCGTGTACGTGTAGAAGGTCATGCTGATGAGCGTGGCACTCGTGAGTACAACATGGCTCTGGGTGAGCGTCGTGCCAAGGCTGCTGCCAGCTTCCTGGCTGCAAACGGTGCATCTGCTTCCCAGCTGGAAATCATCAGCTACGGTGAAGAGCGTCCAATCGCTCTGGGTCATGCCGAAGGCTCTTGGTCTCAAAACCGTCGTTCTGAACTGAACTACACGTCTGAAGCTCCTTAATTGATGCTTCGAACGTTACTGGTTCTTGCTATATCAACGGCTGCCGCTTCTGCGGCGGCCGTTCCTCCCTACGAACCCCTGCCTAAGACTAAATCCACATCATCCTCTGTGCCTGCACAAGCACCGGTTGATAGCGGTTCAGGTCAATATTCTGGGTACTCCGGAACTGATACGAGCTTTTCGTACAGCCCTGCTGTTGATAACAGCACACCATCGGCTACCGGGACAGGCTCTCCGAGTTGGGATACTTTATCCCAGATCCAGCAGATGCAGCAGGAGATGCTGGAGCTGCGCGGTATGGTGGAAGAGTTAAAGCATCAAGTTGATATCATGCAGAAGCAGGAGCGCGAGCGCTATCTGGATCTGGACATGCGCATCAATCAGATGCAGTCAGGTGCGGCAGCCAAGCCATCTGCCGGGGTTGCTGCTCCCACTGTGGCCAAAGGTGATGATAAAGCGCTGTATGAGCGCGCCAGTGATTTGCGCAAGGGTGGTAAGTACGCAGAAGCCATCGCCGTATTGCAGCAGTTATTGCAGCAGTCGCCATCGGGCTTGTATGCACCCTATAGTGAATATTGGTTAGGTGAGCTCTATATGGTCTCCGATCCGGTGGATCTGGATCTGGCCAAACGGCATTTCATCAATTTGCTGGCCAATCATCCCGACCACGTCAAAGTGCCAGACGGCATGTATAAGCTCGGCAAGCTTTATGCTGGCAAAGGTGAAACCACCAAAGCCAAAAGCACCCTTAATGAGTTGGTCAGGCAATATCCAGACAAGTCAGCTGCAAAACTGGCGAAGGATCTGCTTAAAACCCTGTAAGCCCTGTAAACCGTGTCAGCCTTGGGTTAATATTGCCCGTTTTGTATGATCGGGGTAGGGTGTGACACAACTACGCATTACCGAAATATTCTATTCGCTGCAGGGTGAGGCCCGTACCATCGGGCTGCCCACGGTGTTTGTGCGCCTGACGGGTTGTCCGTTGCGTTGCCAGTACTGTGACACGGCCTATGCTTTCTCCGGTGGAGAAATGCGCTCAATAGACCAAATCCTCGCAGAGGTGGCTTCTTATCAGCCGCGCTATATCACGGTTACCGGTGGCGAGCCTCTGGCTCAACCCAATTGCCAGCAATTGCTTACTGCATTGTGCGACGCGGGTTATCAGGTATCCCTTGAGACCAGCGGGGCGTTGGATATTGCCGGCGTAGACCCCCGTGTCAGCGTGGTAATGGATCTGAAAACGCCAGATTCAGGCGAATCTCACCGTAATCTTATGGCTAATATCCCTCATTTGAAGCCCGATGATCAGATCAAGTTTGTGATCTGTAGTCGACAGGATTATCAGTGGGCCCGTTTAAAGCTGGATGAGCTGCAGTTGGCGGAACGGGTGGGCGACGTGTTGTTTTCCCCCAGTTTCAATCAGATTCGCCCTTCAGAGCTGGCTGATTGGATTGTTGAGGATCGCCTGCCGGTGCGATTCCAGCTGCAGTTGCATAAATTGTTGTGGGCTGATGAGCCGGGGCATTGATATGGCAGAGCATACTTCAGATAAGAAAATAGCCTTAGTCTTGTTATCCGGCGGTTTGGACTCCGCCACCTGTCTGGCCATCGCCCGCAGCCAGGGTTATGAATGTTACGCCATCAGTTTTGAATATGGCCAGCGTCACGATTCCGAGCTGCAGGCAGCCGAACGGGTGGTTAATGCACTCGGGGCCAAAGAGCTTAAGACCATTCACATCAATATGGGTGATATCGGTGGTTCTGCACTGACGGATAAAGCGATTGATGTGCCGGAATCCCCCACCGAAGGTATCCCGGTGACCTATGTGCCAGCCCGTAACACGGTGTTTTTGTCGCTGGCGCTGGGGTGGGCTGAGGTGTTGGATGCCGATGCCATTTTTATCGGTGTCAACGCCGTGGATTATTCAGGTTACCCCGATTGTCGCCCTGAATTCATTGAGGCGTTTGAACGTTTGGCAGCACTGGCAACAAAGCGCGGAGTGGAGGGCAACCCTATTAGCATTCAGGCACCTCTGTTGCACCTTTCCAAATCGCAGATTATTCACAAAGGTATAGCGTTGGGCGTGGATTACGGCTTAACGGTCTCATGCTATCAGGCAGACGCAGAAGGTCGTGCATGTGGCAAGTGTGACAGCTGTCGACTGCGGCAGGAAGGGTTTCGGCAGGCAGGGGTTGCAGATCCGACACGCTATTGTTAAGTCTTTGAATTAAAAAAACTCCTGTCGAATTATTGGGCGGGTGATTTGGTCAGTTTTCTGAACGGACTGGCTGGGAGCAAAAAAGGCCATGAAAATCAAGGCCATAAAATTGAAAAAAAGCCTTGTGATTTAATTTCTAATCAGTAATATACGCATCCGTTGACGGGTCGTTAGCTCAGTTGGTAGAGCAGTTGGCTTTTAACCAATTGGTCGCTGGTTCGAATCCAGCACGACCCACCATTACCGAAAAGCCGCTTTGTTCACGCAAAGCGGCTTTTTTCGTTTCGGCGCTTGGGTTTATGAATGCAGGTGGATTGCATGTGTCAGACGTGCCCCCATATCTTCCAGGTAGAACGTTTATTAAGCCAATCTATTGCGTTACCTAATTGTGCTATTATTCGTTGATTTTTACGCTTCCACCTAGATTTGTTAGGTGTTTGCTGATCTGCATATCAGAACAAGTAAGGCGCTTTCCGGAGGACGAATCCAATGAATACATCCGTTTCAGATTTCGTAAGAGATCATTTGGACGGCAGTCATCTGCAGTCGCATTTGTCTGATGCCGAGAAAGTGGAATACCGTGAGCAGATCAAAGCGCTGCTGAAAGAGCAGAACGCGGTTCTGGTGGCCCATTACTACACTGATCCAGAGATCCAGTCCCTGGCGGAAGAAACCGGTGGCTGTGTGTCTGACTCCCTGGAGATGGCCCGTTTTGGCAAGGATCACCCCGCCCAGACTTTGATTGTGGCCGGGGTTAAATTCATGGGGGAGACCGCCAAAATTCTCAGCCCCGAAAAGACCGTGCTGATGCCCACTTTGGAGGCTACATGCTCCTTGGATCTGGGCTGTCCGGTTGATGAGTTTTCTGCATTTTGTGATCAGCACCCTGAGCGGGAGGTGGTGGTGTACGCCAATACCTCGGCAGCGGTTAAGGCGCGTGCCGATTGGGTGGTCACCTCCAGTATTGCGCTGGAGCTGGTGGAGCACCTGCACAATCAAGGTAAAAAGATTATCTGGGCTCCAGATAAGCATCTGGGAGCCTACGTGCAGCGGGAAACGGGCGCCGATGTGCTGCTGTGGGACAGCGCCTGTATTGTGCATGATGAGTTCAAAGCCAAGGGCATTGAGGATCTAAAGAAAGTGCACCCTGATGCAGCCGTGCTGGTGCACCCGGAATCGCCGGAAGCGGTGGTGAAGCTGGCGGATGCGGTGGGTTCAACGTCGCAGCTGATTAATGCCGCCAAGAATATGCCGAATGATGTCTTTATCGTCGCGACCGATCGCGGCATCTTCTACAAGATGCAGCAGATGGCCCCTCATAAGCGTTTTTTGGAGGCGCCCACCGGCGGTAATGGCGCTACCTGTCGATCCTGTGCCCATTGCCCGTGGATGGCAATGAATGCGCTGGATAGCTTGGCGCTGGAGTTGCAGCAGCACAGTAATGAGGTTCACGTGGATGCCGCTCTGATTGAGCAGGCGATGGTTCCGCTGAATCGTATGCTGGCGTTTGCTGAGCAGCTCAAGGCAGGCAAGGCTGCAGGCTAAGTTAAAGCTCCATGTCCCGCATGGAGCGTTGCATATCACTGATGCGATCACTGATGCGGGCGGTTACTTTAAAGTCGTCTCTGGCCAGTGGGAGCGCGTATTCCAGTTGCTCAATGGCCTTTTGTGTGTGCCCGTAAAGAAAGAAATACTCCCCTTTGGCCTGATACACCCCCAATCGATTGCCTGCCTTGCCGTGTGCTTCTGCCATCATGAACCACAACAGCGGTTGAGTTTCCCGTTCGGTCAGTTGTTCGCGCAGAACGGTAATGGCTTTGGCGGTCTTGCCATTGAGCGTGAGGGCATCCGCATAGTGGACGCTGAGAGGGTAGTTCCCGGGGGAGTAATCCAGTGCTTTTTCCATCAGGCTGATGGCTTCTTGATAGCGGCCGGCCTTGTTCAGTATTTCTGCCTTGGAGGCAAGGTAGGTGATGCGGTTGGGGCGCTTGGCCAGTAGTTGATCGATGGAGGCCAGTGCTTTGTCCAGTTGGTTGGTTTTGAGGTATGCGCAGCTCAGACCGTATTCATTAATTTCCAGAAACGCGCTGGCATCCTGCTTTTGTTGTTCCAGGTCGTTGATTTTGGCGCTGGCGTCTCGGGCGAACTCCACATCCATGCGCATTTTCATGAGATGGAATTCCAGGGAATCACTACTGGGTTTGGCTGGAAATTGAGCGGCGCGGGAGCGTGCATCGGTGATTCGCGACTCGGTCACCGGGTGGGTGAGCAGAAACTCGGGAGGCAGCTCGCCGTAGTAACGCATGCTGCGCTGCAGGGATTCGAAGAAGTCCGCCATGGCTTCCGGGTTCATGCCAGCGCGAACCAGTGTTTGCATACCGATGCGATCAGCCTCTTGCTCGTTGGCTCGGCTGAAGCGTAGTTGGGAGTCGATGCTGGCGGCCTGAGTCGTGGCCAGGGCGGCCATGCCGGCTTCACCGCCAGCGGTGGCGGCGATGGCGATACTGGCGAGCAGGGCGGCCAATCCCACCCATGAATTCTGCTGTGAACGCTCAAGGCCGCGCGCAAAATGGCGCTGGCTCAAGTGGGCAAGTTCGTGTGCTACTACGCCTGCTACTTCGTCTTCGGTGCGAGCGCTCAACAGCAGCCCGCCGTTCAGTCCCATGACGCCGCCGGGTACAGCAAAAGCATTGATGGCGGCGCTGTTGATCACCACCATCTCAATGTCCGGTTGCTCGATGTCGCTGGCAGACGCCAGTTTATAGACCAGGTTGTAGAGGTAGTCGAAGATCAGCGGGTCGTGAATGATGGGGGCCTGGGAGCGTAATTGGCGCAGCCAGGCGCGGCCAAGCCGATATTCCTGCTCATGGCTGACAAGGGCGGAGCTGGCGTCTCCCAGGTTTGGCAGCGGATTGGCAAAGGATGGCAGCGCTGCGCTCATCAGCCACACAAGGATCATTGTGCTGGCGGTGAGTTTGCGGATGTAGCGCGTCAATATCATCAAGGGTGTACTGCTTTCCTGTAGGGTTGTTCAGTTGGACACTTCCCGCTAGATAAAGTTTTCTGTCTAGCTGTGTCTTATTGTGCAGGGTAGCAGATGGCATTTACTGCCACAAAGTCAAAATTATCATTTGCTTAGGAGGGGTGCAGTATCAATCTTTACGGTGGTTGTATATAGTGATGTCGACTTGATAATGGGTTCTTTTTTGATGTCTGAAATTCCGTCCAAAATTGAGCTGGATGCTCGTGGTTTGAGCTGTCCTATGCCTTTACTGAAGTTAAAGCAGCAGCTTAACTGTATGCAGATTGGGCAGTGGATCGAAGTGAAGACCACCGATCCGGGTTCGTTACGTGATTTTGCGGCATTCACCGCCATGGTTGGGCACATTATTCATGAGCAGAGCGAGCAGGATAACGAATACCTGTTCATAATAGAAAAACGGGTTTAGCAGGTATAGCGCAACGTCCTATGTTTCAGATTTTCAGTGATTGGTATCGTGAGTATTTCTCCAATAAGGAGGCAGTGGTTCTGATTCTGCTGCTGACCGCAGGGTTAACCGTTGTGGTTACCATGGGGTCGGTATTGGCACCTGTTCTGACCGCCGTTGTGCTGGCCTACCTGTTGCAGGGGTTGGTGAACTACATGGTGAAGCGCAGAGTGCCTCGCATGCTGGCGCTGATCATCACCTACATGCTTTTTCTTACCTCCCAGATCGCGTTTCTGTTTGTGTTGGTGCCCCTGACCTGGGGGCAGTTGGTGCGCTTTCTGAATGAGCAGGTGCCCCGTATCCTGACGGAGGCCAATGCCTTTCTCAATATGCTGCCCCAGCGCTACCCCGATTTAGTGTCGGAGCAATGGGTTAAGGAAATCAGCGCAATGACCACGTCCACGTTAAAGAACGTTGGTGAATCGGTGGTGACGTTCTCGCTGTCCAACATTCCCAACCTGATGGGGCTGTTGATCTTTCTGGTGTTGGTGCCGTTGTTGGTGTTCTTCTTTTTGAAGGATAAGGATCGTTTGATCGCCTCGATTGTTGATTTGCTGCCAACGGATCGCCCGTTTATCACCCGGGTTATGACCGAAATGGACACCCAGATCTCCAACTATGTGCGTGGTAAAGCGATGGAGATCATCATTACCGGTGGCGTCACGTATATTGCCTTCGTGATTTTGGGGGTGAACTATGCGGCGCTGCTGGGGCTGCTGGTGGGGCTGAGTGTGGTGGTGCCTTATATTGGTGCTACCGTTGTGACCGTGCCGGTTGCGGTTGCGGCTTATTTCCAGTTTGGCTGGGGCCCTGAGTTTATGTGGGTGATGGTGGTCTATGGGGTGATTCAGGCGCTGGACGGCAATGTTTTGGTGCCTGTGCTGTTCTCCGAGGCGGTGAACCTGCATCCTGTATCCATTATTACTGCAGTCTTGGTGTTCGGTGGTTTTTGGGGGTTGTGGGGGGTGTTTTTTGCCATTCCATTGGCGACCCTGGTAAAAGCGGTGTTCTCATCCTGGCCCAGGGAGCCGGTTCCTGATTTATCGTCAAAGCCAGTCAATCAGGAATCCGGAGTTCTGTAGTAGAACTGGCCGAGTCAGAACTGGCCGAGGGGATCAGTCGATCGCTTCGGCCGCTTCCAGTACTTCTTCAACGTGACCGTTAACTCGAACCTTGCGCCATTCCTTTCTGAGGATGCCGTTGGAGTCGATCAGAAACGTGCTGCGCTCAACGCCTTGGATCTGCTTGCCATACATGTTCAATGGCTGGATGACATCGAACATCTGACACAAATAGGCGTCGGTATCGGATATCAGTTCGAAGGGGAACTGGTATTGAGCCTTGAACTGTTCATGTGATTTGAGAATATCTTTCGAGATGCCAAAAATCAGCGTTTTCGCTTTGAGGAAATCGTCGTAATAGTCTCGGAAGTCCAAGCCTTCAGTGGTGCAGCCTGGCGTGCTGTCTTTCGGATAGAAATACAACACGATCTTCCAGCCCTTCAGTTTAGACAGCACGATATCTTTCTGGCTGGTTGCCTGTGCTGCGAAATCCGGAACCGGTTTGTCGAGTTCTACGGTTGCCATTGACTCCTCCTAAGCCCTGTTATGGTTTTTGTTGTCGGTCTGCATGCCTTAAGTGCGCAGGTTATCGGCGCGGTTCAATGGTGGCATCCAGGTTGCGTTCATCGCAAAAGGCAATGAACGCCTCTTTTAACGGTGCGATAGCCTCTTTTGCCGGCACTTTGACGGCAATGTCCAGTGAGAACATTGGGCTGCCGGTGTGCGCAGCGGCGTAGGTGCCGGTTTCCATTTCTTCGATGTTGATTTCGCGCTGGCTGAAGAAGCCTGCTATTTCACGCACGATGCCCGGATGATCCAGTGATACGACGGATATGTAATAAGGAAGCGATGCGTCGGCTTCCTGGCGGGGGCGGGTGCGTTTCAGAATAGTGGTGAGGCCGAAAGAGTCTGCAACCTGCGGAATGATGAGTTCTGCTTGGGCGATCTGCTCAGCCTGGCCGCTGATCATCATGATCATGGCGAATTCGCCACCCAGCACAGTCATGCGGGTGTCGAGGATGTTGCAGCCGTTTTCGCTAGCGGCATGGGAAAGTCCGTTGATGATGCCGGACTTGTCTTCTCCAATGGCAGAAATAACCAGGAATTCTTGCATCGTTTCGTCCTGAATGGTCAAAATGCGCGCAAAATCGGTTCGATTCACAAAATACGCAGCATTCTTAACCGTTTAAAAGCTGCTTTTGAGTTTAGCATCGGTATTTAGGAACAACTAGCTGAAAATGCTACAAATAATGGCAAGTGCCACAAATGCGCCGCCAGCCCAGAGTTTTTGGGCCCCTCAGACTCTATGTGCTTGTTATTGTCTACACGCGTCAGTACCATACCGGTTTGCAAAATTTAGGTGGAGATAAAGCAGCACATGATTACCGGTAGCCTGGTTGCACTCGTCACCCCAATGCATGCTGACGGCAGCATTCACTGGGACGCGTTGGCCACATTGATCGACATGCACATTGAGCAGGGCACTAATGGGATTGTTGCGGTGGGTACCACCGGCGAATCTGCCACCCTGGACGTGAATGAGCATTGCGCGGTAATCAAATTCACGGTCGAGCGCTCCGCCGGACGCATCCCTGTGATTGCCGGTACCGGCGCGAACTGTACCCGTGAGGCCATCGAACTGACTGTGGCGGCTAAAAATGCCGGAGCGGATGCCTGCCTGTTGGTGGCGCCTTATTACAACAAGCCCACTCAGGAAGGCCTGTATCGGCATCACATGGCCATCGCTGATGCGGTAGAGATACCACAGATACTTTACAATGTTCCTGGCCGTACGGTCTGTGACATGCTGCCCGCCACGGTGCAGCGGATCAGTGTTCACCCCAATGTTGTTGCCATCAAAGAGGCCACTGGCAAACTGGATCGCGGTAAAGAGATTCTGGATCTGTGTGATTCCGACTTTTTGCTGTATTCCGGCGATGATGCCACTGCCATGGAGCTGATGCTGCTGGGGGCCAAAGGGAATATTTCTGTCACGGCGAACGTTGCGCCCAAAGCGATGTCTGAATTGTGTGCGGCTGCCATGGCCGGTGATCGAAGCAAGGCAGAGGCGATTAATGAGCCTTTGATGGGCTTGCACAACAACCTGTTTCTGGAAGCCAACCCGATTCCTGTGAAGTGGGCATTACAGCAGATGGGCTTGATAGAAGAAGGGATTCGTCTGCCAATGACGCCTTTCTCCGAGCAGTATCACCAGCCATTGCGGGACGCCATGAAGCAGGCCGGACTCCTGTAACGGCGTCGCCACGGTCACAAGGGTATACCAATAATCGAATTTTCCCGGAGTATTCAATGCAAATTCTGCGACCTGCGCTGATGATCACAGCGCTGCTTGCGCTTTCAGGTTGTTCCTATCTGTTCGGTGACAAGGGCCAGTTCCGCGAGCGTGCTTTGGATTATAAGCAAGCAGAAAGCGTAGCGCCTCTGATGGTTCCGGGCACGATGGACAGCAAACCCATCAAACAGCGTTATCCCATTCCCCGCATTGGCCAGGCGGATTTTTTTGAGCCTGAAGAAAGTGATTCTGTGCCGCGACCCCAATCCCTGCTGAATGTTAATGAAGCGGCCGGGCTGGAGCTGAGGCAGGATGGCGACAAAATGTGGCTGGTGGTAGAGCGCCCACAGGATGACTTGTGGTCTCAATTGACTGAGTTCGCAGCCAGTAATGTTTCCATTGATCGGTCGGATCGCAACGCAGGTTTGATTGAAACCGGCTGGCTGGCACCGCGACGACTGCCCAGTGAAGAAGGGTTTTGGAAGTCCGTCGGTCGCTTTTTCAGTTTTGGCGGCGGGGAGCAGCGAGATCGCTTTCAAATCCGCATGGAGCCAGGTAAAGCCGAGGAAACCAGCGTAGTGAGGGTCAATCATCTGCGTCTGAAAACACCATTACCAGAAACGATTGAGTGGCCACAGGTGCCCGACAACGTTGAGCTGGTAACCATCGTCTATGACGAATTAATGCTGTTTCTGGAGCAGGGCGGGCGCAAGGCGGGGGCATCGGTATTGTCTCAGGATCTGAAAGTGTTGCCTAAGTACACCATGACCCGAGATGGTAATGGTTACCCGATTCTTGTAATTAACTTGGATTTTAATCATGCCTGGTTGTCTGTAGGACAAGCCTTGGCCAAAGCCAAAGTCGGCGTGACGGATCTGGATCGTACCCTTGGCATTTACTATCTGTCCGAAAAAGCGACGGTGGTGGAAGATGACGAGGAAGTGGAAAAAGAATTGCAGTTGCGTCTGATCAGCTCGGAAAGCGGTATTCAGGTGGCGGTGCAGGTGGATGACGATACTTTGGCGCCAGAGCAACAGTCCGCTCGGATACTGAATAGGCTCAGGGAGCGTCTGGAGTAGTGCGATTTGCCTCCATCGGCAGTGGCAGTGAGGGTAATGGCACCCTGATCCAGGCTGACGGACAAGGGGCGATTCTGGTGGATTGTGGATTCTCTGCCCGGGAAGCCCTCTCCAGAATGGCCGGTTACGGATTGGTGGCTGAGGATCTGGCAGGTATTCTGGTTACTCATGAGCATACTGATCATATAAAGGGTGTTGCTCGGCTGGCGAACCGTTGCCGGGTTCCGGTGTACACAACCTGGGGCACCTGGGCCGCCAAGCTAAACGGCGTGTTGGATGATCAGTTGTTTCGGATGATTACGCCCCACGAGCATTTTCAGCTAGCGGGTCTGTCGATTCAGCCGGTTGCTGTTCCCCATGATGCACGGGAGCCTTGTCAGTTTGTGTTTGAACGACAGGGTACTCGGCTGGGGGTGCTCAGTGATGCTGGTAGCGTGACGCCCCATATGATTGAGTGCTATCAGAACTGCGATGCACTGATGCTGGAATGCAATCACGATTTGAAGATGTTGGCCGATGGCCCGTATCCTGCGTCGTTGAAGCGCCGGGTTGCTGGTCCGCTGGGGCACTTGAATAATCAGCAATCTGCAGACATGCTATCCCAACTGGAGCGGTCGGGTATGCAGCATCTGGTGGTGACCCACATCAGTCAGAAAAACAATCACCCGGATCTGGCAGTGGCAGCGTTAATAGAAAGCGGAGCGTGCTGCGAAGAGATCATCCGGGTAGCAACACAGAATGCAGGCCTGGATTGGATATCAGTGCAGGCTGAAACAGTCACGAATTAGATTAACCTTTATAGAAAGTAGGTGGTTTCACTATGGAAAAGCGCGAAGAGCTCTACAAGGGCAAAGCAAAATCGGTTTACACGACTGATGACCCCAAATCTTTGATCCTGTTGTTTCGTAATGATACTTCGGCCTTTGACGGCAAGAAGATTGAGCAACTGGATCGTAAAGGCATGGTGAACAACAAGTTCAATGCCTTCATTATGCAAAAACTGGAAGATGCGGGTATCGAAACCCATTTCAATCAGTTGCTGAATGATCAGGAAGCGCTGGTTAAAAACCTGAAAATGATGCCGCTCGAATGTGTAGTGCGCAATATTTCTGCAGGCAGCATCTGTCGTCGACTGGGCGTGGAAGAAGGTTTGGATTTGAATCCGCCGACTTTCGAGTTCTTTTTGAAGAACGATGACCTTGGCGATCCCATGGTGAACGAATATCACATCAAGAGCTTTGGTTGGGCTGAAAAGGAACACGTTGAGAAGATGAAAGAACTGACGTTTCAGGTGAACGAAGTTCTGAAGCAACTGTTCCTGGACGGCGGCATGTTGTTGGTGGATTACAAGTTGGAATTCGGGTTGTACGAAGGCCGTGTGGTGTTGGGCGATGAATTTACACCGGATGGTTGCCGTTTGTGGGATAAAGAAACCCGTAAAAAGCTGGACAAAGACCGTTTCCGCCAGGGGTTGGGGGATGTGGTTGAATCCTATGAGGAAGTGGGCCTGCGTTTAGGCATGAAGTTCGATTAAGCCAGAACCTGTTGCCACAAAAAAACCGCAGCTGTAATGGCTGCGGTTTTTTTGTTTTTATCGCTGGTGGGTCTTACGTTTAAAAATGGAAGGTAGCAGCAAGATAGGTGCCGTCCAACGTCACATCTGCGTCCAGGTCTTCCACGTCATCCAGTTCCAGAGCCATTTTCCGCATACCGGCTTCCAGGCCTAACCCAAATGCGAAGGTGTAGCCAACCTTGCCCCACAAGTCATACAGCTGAGCACCGCCGACACCGATCCAGTTACCTTCAACGCCAACGTAGAGGCCGGTTAAGGGCAGGTCGAACTGGGCTTTGCCGTACAATAGCGGTGCGGTGAAGTCCAACGTTTCCGATGCAGTGCCGGATACCAGAGGGCTGGATGCGCTTAATTCGCCATCAAATTTGCGCGCCGTTAACCCCAGATCCAGATTCACCCAGTTATCGAGCAGCTCGTAGTAAAAGGTAAAATCGTAATGGCTGACATCGAAATGGCTGTAGACCGGAGTTCCGGTGGGGAAGGTGATGCCGTCGAAAGTGATATTTTTGGTCAATACACTGCGTGCGCTTTCTTCTATCTCGGAGCGGGCCACGCGAATGTTGGGTAGAATCGGGATGCCGTGTTCGATGGCTATATACAGGTAATTGCCTGCGTCGCCTTCCAGGCCCAAGTCATCTTCGAAATCGACGGCGGTGCCACCGTCTTCCAAATCGGTAAAATCGCCGGACAGGTCATAATCAATACTGCCCCCTCCAACGTAAAGACCGAACAACGTATCGGCATAACTGAGGTTACTTAAACTGAGCCCCAATCCAACCAGGGTGGCGGTGGCGAGTGATTTCATGCGCTGCTCCATACGTAAAATTCCCTTTAATTAAAGCACAACTGGCTCAAAGGCCAACGAAAGTTGGCCGATATTTCAGTGCTTTGCGACGTCATTCAAGAATATGGCGCTTCCTGGCGCTGGAATTCACTTATATGTACGAGCCAGCTTATGCAGGCCACCGAGAATCACCTTCTCCAGAGCCGTTTTAACGATCAGGCCACTTAACGGAATAGGCAGCTTGGGTTCGAATTGAATGGTGTAATGCAGCTGGGTCTTACCGTTGCTCTCGCTGAACACCATGCGCCCAAGATGGTTTTTCAGCGGGCTGCCTTTGGTGATGGTGTATTCCACCAGTTTGTTGGGTTCGAACGCGGTTACTGTTTCTTCAAAATCGGCCATGGGGACAGGGGTGATACGGCGCACGGAGCCGATACCGTTCACGCTGCCTTGGCCGTCTTTTATTCGCTTCACTTTTGCATTCAGCACTTGGCCCATCGCCTCGTGGTCGGACAGGGTAGCGAAAACCGTTTCTACCGGGGCGTTGAATTCCACATTCATTTGAATAAATTGGCTGCTCATTTGTTTTGAAACTCCATTACAGTGTGCGGAAGGTGATACCGGCGGCATTCAACCGTTCAATGAGCGCTAGACCCATACCGGCACCCGGTGTCGTAACGCCGTATTCTTCCGGCAAGTTTTTATCCAGCGCCAGGCACAGGGCAGATTCTGCCAGCATTTTTGCGGTCTCGCCGTAGCCTGGATCGCCACCGGCCACCTCAGTCCAGACATGCAGGCCATCTGCTTCGCCGACAAAGTGCACTTTGAACCAGGATTTTTTACGTGTGCTCTCGCTGGGCCCCTGGCCGGGATCTTTCACCTGCAACAGTTTTTCGCGGCTGTATTTGAACTGAGAAAGCGCAACCAGGCCACCAGCGCCCACCACGCCGCCAATCAGTTTGGGCAGCTTTTTAACCAGAACATAATGGCCATAGATAAAATCAGGGCCAAATTCCTTGCGGGCAGCAGCAGTGCGTTTTACCACCTGTGGGTCAATGGTGGGGAAGGGGCAAGCCCAGGCTTTATGGGCACTCAGCCAGAACACTTTGGGCCCCATGACGCGGGTACGGCGGCGATCAGTAGGGCGGGTTTTTTTGTTCTTGTGCCACTCGCGGCGTTTTTTCTGATATTCCTTGAGGCGAGAGAACTGGGTAATCGCCGAGTGCCAGGTGCCGCCGGAAAAAGTCCCCTTGGCTTCGATAAAGCCTTCCACTTTCATGGGAGCTTTGCCGCTGCGCTCTTTTCCGATTAGTTTGTTAAGCTCGTGTACCGTGTACAGCGCCCCGAGGTCGTGGGGTATGCTGTCAAAGCCGCAGCAGTTGATGATCTTGATGTGCTTGGCTGCGGCCTGGTCGTGGTAGTCGTGTTCCAGGCCTTCTACGAATTCAGGCTCGCCAGTGAGATCAACATAGTGGGTACCGGCTTCTACGCAGGCTCGTACCAGTGGCTCCCCATATTTCAGATAAGGGCCAACGGTGGTGATCACAACTTTCGCTTGGGCGGCCATCTTCACCAAGCTGGTGTAATCGTCGGAGTTGGCCTCAATGGTGCCAATATCAGCTTTGCTGTTAAGCGCCATCAGGTCCTGTTTGCAGGCTTCCAGTTTGCCGCTGTTACGACCGGCAATGGCCAGCTTGATCTTTTTGGAGTGGGCGCACTGTACCAGATATTCTGCAGTGAGCTTGCCGGTAAACCCGGTGGCTCCGAATACCACAATGTCGAATGGCCGTTCAGAACCTTTGGTTGCGGCTTTGGTGGTCATGCTTTTCCCCTGTAATCAATTAAAAGCAATAAAAAATTGTGCTCTAGAGTAAGCTGGATGAATTATGGGTTTCAAGCATTTGGCGGCAGAAATTTGCGATTTATAAGCCAGCACCGAAACAGGCTGCGGGGTGATGTGTAACTGCTTGAAAATACTGCAATGAGTTGCAATCTATCCGCGGGTACTGGCGTTAAACAGTTGAGCTGAAACAAAACCTGTGACATTGTTGATGGCATGGGTATGCGTACTGCCCCATAAAGATAAATAACTATGACAGATTTCGTCCAGGGACGAGGAGGGTTTATGGTTGATAAGTCGGCAGTGGTTCGTGATTGCATGAGTCGTAAAGTGGTCAGTTTTGATGTCAAGGATGATGTGGGTGACGTAGTTGCAGTGTTGTTGGAAAATAAAATCACCGGTGCCCCGGTGTTGGATGACAACCGCAATGTAATCGGATTTATCTCAGAGCAGGATTGTATTAAGGAGATGCTCAATACGGCGTTCTATTGTGATCTGACCGCCAACGCCGGTGATGTGATGATCAAAGACGTGCTAACGGTTGATGTGGATACCTCCATTTCCGAATTAGCAGAACAGCTCACAACCAACAAGCCCAAGGTGTATCCAGTCGTCGAGCAGGGCAAGCTGGTTGGTATAATCAGTCGCTCTGACGTGCTTCAGGAATTGTATGACGCCAGCGTTCGCTGCCATCATTTGTCCGATAAGAAGACAGCGCTGTAAGGCGGCGTTGCGGGCGGCTCAAAGCAGTCGCTCGCCCGTCAGCTTGTTAGTGTAGAGGCCATCTGCCGAGCGCAAACTGGCCGTTGATAGCCCCCTTCGTTTTGTGATTTCCGAAAATGGCGGCATAATTTCCACTGATTCCGCTCAAAGTGACATTATGACCGCCGCTATTCATATCAAGTCCTCCCCACTTCGCTGGTCCCTGGGGCCTAAAGCAAAACACCATATTCAGCAAAACGGCTTCAGCGCTGATGACATCGGTCTGATGATTGGAGCATCCGGCGGCCCCAAATGGTTGGTGCTAGCAGGGTTGGATCGGGCGCTGTTCGGCGCTTTTATGCCCTCCCGCCAGAAGCCGCTGGTGACTTTGGCATCCAGTATTGGTACTTGGCGCTTTGCCTGTATGGCGCAGAAGCAGCCTTTGGTAGCGCTGGATCGATTTCTGGAGGCTTATCTGGCGCAGAGCTATCCTGACAAGGTAACAGTGCAGGACGTGTCTCGGGTGCTGGATGAAGTGCTTGGGCATTTGCTGGGGGAAACCGGGGCAGAAGAAATACTGTCCCATCCTGTGTATCGAAACCATATCGTAACGATCCGCAGTGGTGGCACGTTGAGGTCGGATCACAAGCTGGCGCTGGCGGCGGGGTTGTCTGCGACATTCCTCGCCAATCTGATGGGGCGTGCGCGTCTGGGAATGTTGTGCGAGCGGGCGGTGTTTGGTGACTCGCGTGAGCAGATGTTGCAGTTCAGCGATCCACTGCCGACCCGCCACATCGCCCTAAGTACCGCAAATATGGAGCTGGCATTGCGCGCCTCCGGTGCGGTGCCTCTGGTGCTGGCGGGGGTCAGCAATATACCTGGAGCCCCTGCAGGGGTGTATCGTGATGGCGGGATCACCGATTACCATTTCGACCAATCCGTTAGCCCCGGCGATGGGCTGGTGTTCTATCCGCACTTCTATGATCACTGCGTTCCCGGTTGGTTTGATAAGGGGTTAAAGGGTCGACATTTGTCGGCGCAACACTGGGATAGTCTGGTGATGGTGTCACCGTCTTCCGAGTTTGTTGGCAAACTGCCCGGTGGCAAGATCCCTGATCGCAAGGATTTCTTTTCCATGGATAATGCACGGCGCCTGGCGCTATGGCAGAAAACGGTGGCTGAGTCTGAGCGCCTGGGGGACGCCTTTTTAGAGGCCGTTGAAAAGCAGCAGTGGAGCTTTTGAGGGTGGCTGCGGCGGATGTTGCGGGCGACTTACCCTTTGTCCTATCCGGGGTTCACGTCGAGCCGCGCCAGCTGCCCATTGCCCCAGAAATAACGCTCCACCTGATGCGGGATGATTTTCCTAAGGAAAGCTTGGGGCAGGCTGATGCAGCTCGCTTGATGAATGCGCCGCCCTACTGGGCTTTTTGTTGGGGCGCAGGACAGGCTTTGGCGCGCTGGATACTGGATAACCCGCAGGCAGTTCGGGGCCGCAATGTGGTGGATTTTGGTGCCGGGTCCGGGGTGGCCGGTATCTCTGCTGGCAGAGCCGGTGCTGCTCAGGTGAGCTGTGTCGACATCGATAGTGATGCGCTTGCTGCATGCGCAAAGAACAGCCAGATCAACAATGTGTGTGTCCAGCTGGCATCAGAATTTTGTCCCGGAGAGAGGTCTCTACTGCTGGCGGCGGACATTTGTTACCAGGAGCAAGGCTTCGTTGGTGTCATTGAACACATGCGGTCCGGTGGCGATGTGATCGTGGCTGAATCGCGCTTGCGGGATCTTTCAGAACGCTTCCCAAAATTAACAAAAGTGGGTGAATACCGAGTCCGTACATTTCCTGACCTGGATGAGTCTGAAAACTATGACGCAGTGCACATTTATTGTACTTATCAGTTATCAAAAAAGCCTTAAAATTCGGGCCGTTACAAAGGTCAACAATTCTTCACACAATCGCCAACGGATGTCCACGTAGTAATGAGCATTGCTTTGCTATATTGCAGAGCATAACGATTAAATTTCATACCTTAATCCAATTCACTTTATGTATGTTTTCAGACCAGACCCGTTTGATCGTCGGAGATTTTACGAATGCTGCAGGATGCCTCACAACATCTGAATGTGACTTTCAGCTGGGTTTCTACTGGGCAGTTCGCGCGAGGGAAGGGGCCTGTGCTGACGGAAGGCTATAGCCAGGATGATATAAAAAACGGTTTCAGGGTTGACTCTCTGGCACCCAAACCGCTCGGGGATCGCCTCAAAATGGCCTGTGCCGCGCTGTTTTCTGTGGTGATTCCGCTTGTGTTTATGTTGGCTCTGCTGGTGGTAACGGCAAGCTGGCTCAATCTTACCTGGCAAGAGCTGAGTTCTGATCAAAGTTCGGTCAGTCTGGTTATGGCTATCCTTGTTGCCGGTGACGTGTTCCTGCTGGGTTTTATTTTTGCGTTCTATCGTCGTTTGATTGAGGTTCGCCGAGAGGCCAAGAGCTATTACGAGCTGAGCGCCGATGCGCAACCCGAGATACACGCCTTTATCGATCACATCGCCGACATGCTGAATGCGCCAAAGCCCAAGAGCGTCAAGTTAGACGCGGAAGTAGGGCTGATCCTGCGACCGGCTTCGTTGCGGGATGCGTCGGTAGGAGAAGGGCCTGAAGTGGTTATCGGTTTGCCCCTGCTGTATGGACTGAGCGCACGCCAGTTGTCCGGCGTTATTGCGCATGCCTATGCCGGTTATTCCCGCGAAGCGCGTTTGCGCGGTTATCCGTTGTTGAGTTCCATTGATCGTTGGTTATTTACCCAGACCGGCCTGGGCCGCATGAACGCACCCAGTCGTTCGGATTTTGGCGTCAAAACTCAATCCATGATCCAGCGCGTGCTTAAGCCCTGGGATGTATTGGTTCAGGGTACTTTCTATCTGGTCTACCGTATTGTCAGTTCCATGACGTTTGATGTCAGCCGAAAAGTGGATATGGCAGGAGACCTGTTGAGTGCGCGTATTGCGGGCTCTACCGAGTTCCGTTCCACCCAGTTCCGCTTGCGATCTCTGCATTATGGGCAAGTGAATGCCAACCAGGAGCTGGTGGGCAGCTGGCGCACCAAAAAGCTGTCTGACAACTTCCCTGCCTTGGTGGTGGATCACGCGGATACTTTGCAGTTGTCTCTGCGCCCCCGTTTGATTCAGGAGATGGAAGAGTTAGTCACGCCGTTGACCCGTAGCCGCATCGTCGACCTGGGCCGCATCGTAAATGTCGAGCACACGCAGGAGGAGGGCGCCTGTTTCCTGTTGGGAGCCGCCATTTCGCTGTTGAGGGAACCTGCCAAGGTCAGCAAGGCAGTCACCCTTAGTCACTACCGATTTATCGGCATTCGGCACCCTGACGTGTATGCCACTCAAAAAGTACAGTCGATCCAAAAAGCCGAGCGTGAAAAAGCCAAGCGCCATCGGGTGTTCATGGGGCTGGAGCGCAGCGCCCGGATCGTACGCATTGATGAATTCGAGAAATACCAGTCAAGTTCTGTAGAATCCAGGTTGGTGGATTATCGTGTTCTGACCGATAAACTGCGTGATCACGAAGCCGAGGTAGGGCATCTGGCGGATGCAGTGCGTGAGTTTGAATTCCGCAAGAACCTGCTGCATACCCGTAAGGCGCTCGAAGAGTGCAGAAACGCCGATGGTAAAGTGTTGCGTGATCTTGAGGTGCAGTGGCTTACTCTGATTAAAGATCAGAGTGAATTTAAATCAGCTCTGGTGGGTTACGAATCCAGTTTTTCCCGCAAAGCAGCCATTGCCCTCAGTTTGGCGCTGGATTCTGCCGATGTGCAGGAGCAGCTGCAAATGACCCGCCATGAGATGCATTCTCATTTTGTACGCCTGGTGGATGCACTCAGTTTTATGTATCGCAGCTTTGAAAGTGTTCAGCGCCTGCGCTCCTATACCCAGGTGTTGGGTCAGATCCTGGTGGAAATCGGTGCAGATATCAAAGTGAACCCCCAGTTGGTGGAAATGAGCAATCGTTACCAGCGCTATATGATGATTGAGCTGGATGCACTGATTCGCGTGTTTGCAGGAGTGACCTATCCGCTGGGTGGGATCAGCTTCAGTGGATCGGGTCAGAACGGTCAGCGTGCGGGTGAGGCGGATCTGTTAACGGTTGGGGATGTCATTCGTTACGAGGTGCCAGACCTTGATTCTGCGGGTTCCTGTCCGGAGGCCTGTCATCGGGTTGCCAATGCGGTCACTCAGTATCTGGATGGCTTCAATGAGCATATACAGCAGCGGGTAACCGGCGTGGTTGCCTGTGTTGACCAAAGCTATTCCGACGCCGATAACCCATCCAGATAGGTCCCTGCCACTGCCTCCAGCATTTCCTTGCCCTCTGGAGGTAGATAGGGGGCGATATGGCTCATCACCTGATGAACGCCGCCACCCAGATCGTCTGGATCCATGGCGGAACCCATATGGCGTATGTGTTGGTAGTTCAGCCAGTAGGTTGCGGTAATGGTCATATTGGTCACCAATCGATCGGCCTCGTCATCACTCATCTGAATCAGTGAATCCTCTCTCATCATATTGATAACGCCGAGAGCGGCAGCACGCTTCTTGTCTAATATACGATTGAACTTCTTCTGTAGTTTGTCATTGCGTTCCAGAATGGCGACCGGATCCCGATACAGAAAGCGAAACTCCCATATCTTTTCGAAGATCATATGCACGTACATCCAGTAATCCATCATGTCCAGCCCTGCCTCGGCGGGGGACTGCAACACCTCATGGATGCTTGTTTCGAAAGCCTGAAACAGCTCTGCAATGATCTCGTCTTTGTTTCTGAAGTGGTAATAGAGATTGCCGGGGCTGATTTCCATTTCATTGGCGATATCAATGGTGGTGACGTTGGGTTCCCCACACAAATTGAACAGTTCCAGGCTGGTTACCAAAATGCGGTCGCGTGTTTTCATCTGCAGTAGTCTATGTCCCTAAACAGCTTTGGCCTCAGCAATATTGCCACCTGCGATCAGTAAAGCATACGCCAGGGGCGCTCCCAAGTCACCCTCCGAAGCCTTGACTGCTTTGTTTAAGTTGCTGAAATTCCGGGCGAAAGTGTGAATTATCCAAGCGGGATCAAGGCTATGTAACAAGTCAGATTGATAATTGCCGCCATTAAAATGATAATAGGCGCCCCAACGAGCCGGCAGGCAGCATATTGTGGGCGATTCTGGTGCAATCCAGGGCTTACAGCCGGACTAAAGCAACGCATAGCTAGCAGCAATCGTATATAAAAGGTATTAACCCGTGGCAGACAAGTCTACTCAACATTTACAATCCTGGATAAACCGTGAGGCTCTGGCCGAGTCCATGATCCCCATGATCGGTAAACTGTATCGCGAGCACAACGTGGTCACTTCGGTGTATGGCCGAGCCATCATTAACCGCTCAGTGATCGATATCATCAAAGCCCACCGTTTTGTTCGTCAGCTGCATGTTGAAGCGCTGGATGTGTCTGAAACCTACCCGGTTCTGGAAGCTCTGATGAGTTTGAACCTGGGGCCAGCCCGCATCGATATCGGTAAGCTGGCTGTAAAATATCGCAACGAAGGAAAAGGTCAGGATGTGGCCGACTTCGTGCGCTCGGAAGTGGCTGATGCGCTGGATCCAAGCGCCTCTTCTATCGCGCCGCCCAAAGACATCGTACTGTACGGTTTCGGTCGTATTGGACGTCTGCTGGCCCGCATCTTGATCGAAAAAGCCGGTGGTGGTGCTGCGTTGCGTCTGCGCGCTATTGTGGTACGCCAGGGTGGAGCAGAAAATGATCTGGTAAAACGTGCCAGCTTGCTGCGTCGTGATTCGGTTCACGGTTCTTTCCGTGGCACTATTTCTGTCGATGAAGAGAATCAAGCCATCGTTGCCAACGGCAACTACATTCAGGTGATCTATTCGGATGATCCGGAAAAGGTAGACTACACCCAATATGGCATCAACGACGCCATCGTGGTGGATAACACCGGTAAGTGGCGCGATGAAGCGGGTCTGGGCAAGCATCTTAAGTGTCCTGGTGTAAGTTATGCGGTATTGACCGCTCCAGGCAAAGGTGACGTTAAAAACATCGTTATGGGTGTGAACGATGATTTGATCACCAGCGATGATCGCATTTTGTCCGCAGCCAGCTGTACCACTAACGCCATTGTGCCTGTGCTGAAAGTGGTAAACGATCTCTATGGCATTGAAAACGGCCACGTTGAGACCGTTCACTCCTACACTAACGATCAAAACCTGATCGACAACTACCATAAAGGTGATCGTCGTGGTCGTAGTGCGGCGCTGAATATGGTTATCACCGAAACCGGAGCAGCGAAAGCCGTTGCCAAAGCACTGCCTGAGCTGGGTGGTAAGCTGACTGGTAACGCCATCCGTGTACCGACCCCTAACGTATCCATGGCGATTCTCAACCTGACCCTGAATAAGGAAGTAACGGTTGAAGAAATCAACAGCCAGCTGCGTCAGGCGTCTCTGGATGGCCCATTGCGTAAGCAGATCGATTATGTGAACTCGCCCGAAGTGGTTTCCACTGATTTTGTGGGCTCACGTTACGCCAGTATCGTTGATGCAGAATCCACGATAGTGAATGGTAGCCGTTGCGTACTCTATGTTTGGTATGACAACGAGTTCGGTTACAGCTGTCAAGTGGTTCGCATGTTGCAGAAAATGGCTGGGGTGAACTACCCAAGCTTCCCTAAGTAAGCCCCATCAAAACCATAAGGCTTTGATTGAAAAGGCAGGGGTGGATTGACCACCCCTGTTTTTTATTAAGGCCGATATCGCCATCAAATCTATACCAAATTGCAATTAATGTGGTTCTCAACTAGCCAATCCCTCTGATACAAATTATAATCCGCCCGCAAATTTAGGGTTGAGGGCCTGGATTCGTCCAGAATTTCGTGAATGCACCTTCTTGAAGATTACGGAGATTTGGCCAACAAAAGTACGATATCAAACTGGATTGGGCTGGCGGCAAGGTCGCTCACCTGACTATTACTGATCAAGCGCAATGAGCAAATTTACCACTCAGCTAACGGCTGTGTGGCATTTGTACATTCGGTTGCCTGTAAGCGTACTACACTTGTTGTCTAACAGAGCTCGGATGTGAGCTGTCTCTGAACCTCTGCCTTAAGTTTAAGCATCTACACTTGAACGGAATTGCCGACCCACAAGGCCGGTTGATTCACTGAAGCGTAACTTTAACAGAAACGGTTAGGGGCTATGATCAAGATCAAACGAGGTCTGAATCTCCCCATAAGCGGCGCACCGAAGCAGACCATTGAAGATGGCCCAAGCATTCGTACTGTTGCCGTTCTGGGTAGTGACTATGTGGGTTTGAAACCCACGATGTATGTCAAAGTTGGCGATCAGGTCAAGAAAGGCCAAGCGCTTTTCGCTGATAAGAAGGTAGAGGGGGTTGTTTTCACTGCGCCCGCTTCCGGTACCGTCGCCGCCATTCACCGCGGACAGAAACGCGTATTGCAGTCGGTCGTTATTGATGTGGCTGATGGCGAAGAGGAAACTTTTGACGCCTATGCTCCAACAGAACTGAGCAGTCTCAATCGTGATAAAGTACAGGAAAGCCTGATTAAGTCAGGGCTTTGGACTGCTTTTCGCACCCGGCCTTTCAGTAAGATACCTGCTCCCGGCTCCGAGCCGAGTTCCATTTTCGTAACCGCCATGGACACCAATCCACTGGCAGCCGATCCGGCTGTTGTGGTGAAAGAAGATTCTGTGGCGTTCCAGCAAGGCTTGGATGTCCTCTCCAACCTGGCCAAGCAGGTGTGGTTGTGTAAGGCGTCCGGTGCCAGCATCGGCGGTAACGGCATTGCCAAAGAAGTTGAATTTGGTGGCCCCCATCCTGCAGGTTTGCCCGGTACACACATCCATTTCCTGGATCCGGTATCAGCCACCAAAACCGTGTGGCACATCAATTACCAGGATGTGATCGCTATCGGTAAATTGTTTACCACAGGCAAGTTGAGCAATGAGCGCGTTATTGCTATCGCTGGCCCACAGGTTACCAGCCCCCGACTGATTCGTACGGTACTGGGTGCCAGTACAGATGAGTTGCTGGCAGGCCAACTGGAGGCCGGTGAAAACCGAGTCATATCCGGTTCTGTGTTGTCCGGTGCACATGCCTTTGGCCCATACGCCTATCTGGGTCGATATCACAATCAGATCAGTGTGTTGAAAGAAGGCCGTGATCGCGGAGTGCTTGAATACCTGTGGGCAGGTAAAGACAAACATTCTGTGACGAATACTTTCATATCCGCACTGACCCCCGGCAAACTGTTTTCTTTCACCACCACCACTAACGGCAGTCCACGTGCCATGGTGCCGGTGGGTGCTTATGAGAAGGTCATGCCGCTGGATATTCTGCCGACCCAATTGTTGCGCTCCCTTATTGTGGGTGACACTCAAACCTCCCAGGATCTGGGTTGCCTTGAGTTGGACGAAGACGATGTGGCGCTGTGTTCCTACGTTTGCCCCGGCAAATACGAATACGGCCCCATTCTGCGTGACAACCTAGAACGTATTGAGAAGGAGGGATAAGCCAGTGCTGCGTAGTTTCTTCGAAAAACTGGAACCGCATTTCGAAAAAGGCGGCAAGTACGAAAAGTACTATGCTGTGTTCGAAATGTTCGACACTTTCTTCTTCAGTCCGCCCTCGGTTACTCATGCCAGTGCGCATGTGCGAGACGGTCTGGATCTGAAGCGCATTATGATCACCGTATGGCTTTGTACCTTCCCGGCCATGATCTTCGGTATGTATAACGTCGGTGCCCAGGCGCTGGGGTTCATGGCCGAAAACGGTATCACTGCCCAAGGCAACTGGCGTTTCTTCTTCACCGATATCCTGATCGGTTATAACCCTGCAAGTGTTTGGGATTGTATTGTGTATGGTGCAGCATTTTTTCTGCCTATCTACATCACAACCTTTGCTGTGGGGATCTTGTGGGAAATTATTTTTGCGGTAAAGCGTGGCCATGAGGTAAACGAGGGCTTCTTCGTAACGTCGGTGCTGTTCGCTCTGACTTGCCCGCCCAGCATACCTTTGTGGCAGGTGGCGCTCGGTATTTCGTTTGGTGTGGTTCTGGGTAAAGAAGTTTTCGGTGGCACCGGTAAGAACTTCCTTAACCCCGCACTGACTGGCCGTGCATTCCTGTTCTTTGCCTATCCTGCTTATATGTCTGGCGATTCTGTCTGGACCGCAGTAGATGGCTTCTCTGGAGCAACTGCATTGAGCATGGCAGCCAACGGCGGTATGGAAGCCCTACAGGGTTCACTGACATGGTTTGATGCTTTCCTCGGTAACATGCAAGGCTCTATTGGCGAAACATCGGCACTGGCACTGTTGCTGGGTGGTGGTTTGCTGGTCTTGACCGGTATAGCGTCCTGGCGCATCGTGGCCGGTGTGTTCATCGGTACTGCGGCAATGGGTATGCTGTTCAATGCGGTTGGCAGCGACACTAATCCAATGTTTGAGATTCCTTTCTACTGGCACTATGTGCTGGGTGGTTGGGCTTTGGGTACGTTTTTTATGGCGACCGACCCTGTTTCCGCTTCCATGACGGATAAAGGCAAGTTGGTCTTCGGTATCCTGATCGGCGTCATGGTGATGTTGATTCGTGTGGTGAACCCTGCGTTCCCAGAGGGCATGATGCTGGCCATCCTGTTCGGCAACCTGTTCGCCCCCACCATTGACCACTTTGTGATTCAAGCCAACATCAAGCGGAGGTTAGCACGCAATGTCCAGTAACGATTCAACCGGGAAAACCCTGTTGGTTGCGTCACTGCTGTGTATCGTATGCTCCATCATAGTATCGACCGCTGCAGTGGCCCTGAAAGGGGAACAAGTAAAAAATAAACTGTTGGACAAGAATAAGAATATTCTTGCCGCAGCAGGCATGCTGGAAGAAGGTAAATCTGTACAGGAAGTCTTCGAACAGCGTCTGGAAGTCAAATTGGTGAACCTGGATACCGGTGAGTATCTGACCGAAGAAACCGCAACTGAGGAATGGCAGAAGGCCGCTCTGAAGAACCCGGTTGCTTATGATCAGCGCAAAGCCGCCAAAACCAAGGGCAAGAACGAAATTCTGGATGGCGCAATCGATATTGCCAGCATTAAACGTCAAGCCAAGTTCGCTACGGTCTATCTGGCCAAGGATGAGGCAGGCAACATCGAAACCATCATCCTGCCGGTTCATGGCTACGGCCTCTGGTCTACTTTGTATGGCTTCCTGGCGCTTAAAACGGATGCCAATACAGTTGTAGGCTTAGGTTTCTACGAGCACGGTGAAACACCAGGGCTGGGCGGTGAAGTGGATAATCCCAAGTGGAAGTCCATGTGGCCTGGCAAGCAAGTGTTCAACGCACAGGGTGAGGTGGATATTCGCCTGATCAAAGGGTCCGTTGATGCTTCCAGTCCTAAAGCGTCACATCAGATTGATGGTTTGGCCGGCGCGACCCTCACCAGTAATGGTGTGACTAACTTGATTCAGTTCTGGTTGGGTGAGAATGGCTTCGGCCCTTACCTGGCTAAAGTGAAAGAGCAGGGGGTGTAAGACATGTCATCTGAAACCAAAAAAGTCCTGTTGGGACCCGTACTAGATAACAACCCTATTGCCTTGCAGATACTGGGTATTTGTTCTGCTCTGGCAGTAACCAGTAACCTGAACACCACGGTGACCATGTGTATCGCACTGACCACGGTTACGGCGTTCTCGAACTTCTTTATCAGTTGTATTCGCAAGCATATTCCATCCAGCATTCGAATCATTGTGCAGATGGCGATCATTGCGTCCCTGGTAATCGTTGTTGACCAGTTCCTGAAAGCCTATGCCTACTCAGTGAGCAAGCAGCTTTCAGTATTCGTTGGTCTGATCATCACTAACTGTATCGTGATGGGGCGTGCAGAAGCCTACGCCATGAAGAATCCGCCTATCCCAAGCTTCCTGGATGGTATTGGTAATGGCTTGGGGTATAGCGCTGTGTTACTGAGCCTTGGTGTTGTGCGCGAGTTGTTTGGTGCCGGTAAATTATTCGGTATCGAGATTCTCAGCACGGTAAACGATGGTGGATGGTACGTGCCAAATGGCCTGCTCTTGTTGCCACCCAGCGCGTTCTTCCTGATCGGTTTGTTGATCTGGGCTTTGCGCTCTGCCAAGCCAGAACAGGTTGAGAAGCCCGAGTTTGCACTGGCACCTCAATCCAAAGCGTTGACAGCGCATTAATCGGAGGGTTTAACAATGTTTGAACATTATTTGAGCCTGCTGGTTAAGGCGATCTTTGTAGAAAACATGGCGCTGGCCTTCTTCTTGGGTATGTGTACGTTTATCGCAGTATCCAAAAAGGTTCAGACGGCTTTGGGATTGGGTATCGCGGTTGTGGTTGTGCAAACCGTTACTGTGCCGGTAAACAACCTGATCTTGAACGGCTTGTTGAAAGAAGACGCGCTTGCATGGGCAGGTGTCGAAAGCGTGGATCTGACTTTCCTGAGCTTGTTGAGCTTCATCGGTGTTATTGCAGCACTGGTGCAGATCATGGAAATGTTCCTGGATAAGTATGTCCCTGCTTTGTATAACGCGCTGGGTGTCTTCCTGCCGCTGATTACGGTGAACTGCGCCATTTTGGGTGGCTCGCTGTTTATGGCGGAGCGTGATTATACCTTTGGTGAAAGCGTAGTGTATGGCGTGGGCTCTGGTGCCGGTTGGGCATTGGCGATCGTGGTACTGGCCGGTATCCGTGAAAAGATGAAATACAGCGATGTGCCAGCTGGTTTGCGTGGTTTAGGTATTACCTTCATCTGCGTTGGCTTGATGTCACTGGGCTTTATGTCTTTCTCTGGCATTCAGTTGTAATCGGACGGGGAGAGTAGAGTTATGGATCAATCAACAATTTTTATTGGCGTGGGCATGTTCACGACCATCTTGTTGGCCCTGGTAGTGCTGATTCTGTTGGCCCGTTCACGCCTGGTAAGCACCGGTGACGTGCACCTGGATATTAACGAAGATCCTGATAAGGGCATCGACGTTCCTGCCGGAGGCAAGTTGCTGAACACCCTGGCGGATAAAGGTATCTTTGTGTCGTCAGCCTGTGGCGGTGGCGGTACTTGCGCTCAGTGTAAAGTGATCGTAAAAGACGGCGGCGGCGACATTCTGCCTACTGAAGAAAGCCATTTTACCCCCCGTGAAGTGAAAGAAGGGTGGCGTTTATCCTGTCAGGTTGCTGTTAAGCAGGATATGAAAATCGAGCTGGACGAAGCGTTCTTCGGCGTGAAGAAGTGGGAAACCACGGTTCGTTCCAATCACAACGTGGCTACTTTCATAAAGGAATTGGCGCTGGATCTGCCTGAAGGCGAGGTCGTTAATTTCCGCGCCGGTGGCTATGTACAGTTGGAATCACCACCTCATCATGTTCAGTACAAGGATTTCGTGATCGAAGACGAGTTCCGGGGTGACTGGGAGCGGTTCGGGTTTTTCAATCTGGAATCAAAAGTAGATGAGACGGTTATCCGCGCGTATTCCATGGCTAATTACCCGGAAGAGTACGGCGTACTGAAATTCAACATCCGTATAGCGACACCGCCTCCTGGCTCTCATGGTATTCCACCTGGGCAAATGTCCTCGTGGGTATTCAGCCTGAAGCCCGGTGATAAGGTTACTGTGTACGGACCTTTCGGTGAGTTCTTTGCAACCGATACTGATAATGAGATGGTGTTCATTGGCGGTGGTGCAGGTATGGCACCCATGCGCTCACACATTTTCGATCAGTTGAAGCGTCTGAAGAGCAAGCGCAAGATCTCCTTCTGGTACGGTGCCCGAAGTTTGCGTGAGCTGTTCTACAAGGAAGATTACGACTCATTGGCAGCCGATAATGATAATTTTGATTGGCATATCGCCCTGTCTGACCCCCAGCCAGAAGATAATTGGGATGGTCTGACCGGTTTTATCCATAATGTGTTGTATGAGCAGTATCTGAAGGATCATGAAGCGCCTGAAGATTGCGAATATTACATGTGTGGGCCACCGATGATGAATGCCGCAGTGTTGAAGATGTTGGAAGATCTGGGTGTTGAGCGCGATAACATCCATCTTGATGACTTCGGCGGTTGATCGAGTTCCTCAATATGAAAAAACTACAGCCCGTTATGATCAGTCTGGTTTGGTTCAGCCTGTTGATAACGGGCTGTTCCCGTTCTGGTGGGCCGGATGTGCTGGAGTTCAGCGGGCCTACCATGGGCACATGGTACACCGTGAAAGTGGTGGATTTGCCCAAAACCACCACGCCGGAAGCTGTAGCTCAGGTTATTGAGGAGCAGCTGAATAACGTCAACGGAAAAATGTCCACCTACCAGCCCGAGTCTGAACTGTCCCGCTTTAATCAGACTGCTCCGGGCGAACTCTTTACGGTGTCTTCCGATACCTTCGAAGTGCTGACCAAATCGTTGGAAATATGGCGTTTAAGCCAGGGTGCTTTTGATATCACCATCGGCCCGCTGGTTAATCTATGGGGTTTTGGCCCCGATGGTCGACCTGAGAAGATCCCGGGGAAAAAGGAGATGAAGGCAGCCTGGGGGCGGGTTGGCGCTGATCGCTTGTCCCTGCATATTGATGACCTGCAGATTGTGAAGCAGAAGGATTTATACCTGGATCTGTCTGCCATAGCCAAAGGTTACGCAGTAGATCGAGTGGCTCAAGCGTTGGAGAATATGGGCATTCGGCGCTACCTGGTTGAGGTTGGTGGTGAAATCAGGGCAGGTAACAGCAAAGCCCATGATCTGTCCTGGCAGGTGGCGGTGGAGGAACCCATAAGCAATCTGCGTCAGATCCACAAAGTGATCAAACTGGATAATGCCGCGATGGCCACTTCCGGTGATTATCGTAATTACTATGAATATCAGGGGCGTCGCTACTCACACACGATTGATCCGCGTAATGGTAGGCCAGTTGATCATAAGGTGGCATCAGCGTCGGTGATTATGCCGTTGTGTGCAGACGCCGATGCCTGGGCTACCGCCATGATGGTGCTTGGACCTGAGCAAGGCATGGAAGTAGCCGAAGCCAACCATATTGCTGTGTATATGTTGCTGAAATCGGAGCAGGGCTTTGAGTCGATTCATAGCACCGCGTTTGAACGGTATCTTCAGGAAGCCCGATAAATCCACTAATTTGTTTCGATCGCACCGCAAGGTGTAAACTGTTCCGACCCTGTTGTAGGAGTACGTTATGACCACTTTTCTGATTGCCTTTCTGTTTTTTGCCATAGTCGTTGCGGGTATGGCCGTGGGTGTGATTTTCTCCAATAAGCCCATTAAAGGCTCCTGTGGCGGCCTCAGCAATATCGGGCTGGATGGTGATTGCGAGATTTGTGGTGGCAATCTCGATAAGTGTGAAGAGTCCAATAAAGAGCAGAAAAACGCCACTGATTTAGCCTACGACGCCACCAAGCGCTAGACTTCTACTCAATTTGTACAAAACAAAGCCTCGCTGGAGTGTTAATACATTCCTCCGGGGCTTTTCTTTACCTATACTAAAAATTGAATGGTATTTCAGACGGTTAACCAGCTATGCCTACACATTATGACGTTGTGGTAATCGGTGCCGGGCCTGCCGGCGAAGGGGCCGCTATGCGGGCCAGTAAGGCCGGGATGGATGTGGCCATGGTGGATGAAAAGCCCATGGTGGGAGGCAACTGCGCCCATTTGGGTACGATACCGTCTAAAGCGCTGCGTCATGCGGTGAAACAGATCATCACCTTCAATACCGATGCCTTGTTCCGGGATATCGGAGAACCCCGCACCTTTTCTTTTCCAAAAGTGTTGAAACGGGCAGAGAGTGTGATCGGTAAGCAGGTTAAGCTGCGTACGACGTTTTACGCCCGTAATCGAGTGAAGGTTTACAGCGGCCAGGGTCGCTTTACGGATGAGCATACCTTGGAAGTGGTGAAGGCGGATGGTTCCATTGAAACCCTGATTGCCAACAAGTTTGTTGTTGCCACGGGATCTCGCCCTTACCACCCGGATGATGTGGACTTCCGTCATCCCCGGGTCTACGACAGTGACACCATTCTCAAACTTCAACATACACCCCGTAAAATCGTTATATACGGTGCCGGTGTGATTGGTTGCGAGTATGCTTCTATTTTCTGCGGTTTGGGTGTGCGGGTTGAGTTGATTAACACCCGTGATCGCTTGCTGGATTTCCTGGATCATGAGATTTCTGATGGCCTCAGTTATCATTTGCGGGATATTGGCGTGCTGATTCGCAACGGCGAGGAATACGAAGAAGTGCTGTGCCGAGAGAACGATGTGATTGTGAAATTGCAGTCTGGCAAAGCGGTGCGGGGTGATGCGTTTCTGTGGTGTAACGGCAGAACGGGCAATACTGATCAACTGAACCTGGATGCGGTGGGGTTATCCCCCAACTATCGTGGCCAATTAGAAGTGAACGACCGATACCAGACCGACGTTGCCCATATTTATGCTGCAGGCGATGTGATTGGCTGGCCGAGTCTGGCCAGTGCTGCGTACGATCAGGGGCGTTCGACCGGTGCGGGGCTTGCCGAGCTGGATGATTTCTATTTGGTGCAGGATGTACCCACCGGTATTTACACTATTCCTGAAATCAGTTCACTGGGTGCAACCGAACAGGAGTTGACCCAACAGAAGGTGCCCTATGAAGTAGGACAGGCAGCGTTCAAGACGGTGGCTCGAGCACAGATAACAGGGGAAACCGTGGGCTTGCTGAAGATTCTGTTCCACCGGGAAACGATGCAGATCCTGGGCATCCACTGTTTCGGTGATCAGGCATCGGAGATTATTCATATCGGCCAGGCGATTATGAATCAGCCTGGGGAGGCAAACACCATAGAGTATTTTGTGAACACAACCTTTAATTATCCCACCATGGCGGAAGCGTATCGCGTGGCTGCGCTGAATGGCCTCTATAGAGTGAGCAGTTTCTGAATGCTGAATGTGCCGTTGCGTTCAATTCAAATTACCTGGCTGTTTCGCATCGCGTTACTGGTGAATTTGGTCGCGATAAGCTGGTTGGCGTTTACTGGGTCGCGGTATGCGGTACCTGAGCTGTTCACTGATAAAGTGAATCATATTTTTGCGTTTTTCGTGCTCTCCTACTGCATCGACAGAGGCTTTCCTCGTCATCGTTTCCTGGTGTACAAGGTGGTGCCGTTGGTGGCTTATGGCTTAGCCATCGAGCTGGTGCAGAGCCGTTTGCCCCATCGTGATTTCTCGATGTGGGATTTGGCGGCGGATTGTGCTGCCATCGCGGGTTACTGGCTAATGCGCCAACCTCTTCGTCGACTTTTGATCCCTAAGGAACGTCAAAACCCGTGCGATGAAGATCAAGCTTCAGTCAAAAAGGGCAGATAGATCCACGGACGGTCGCGCCGGGGGATAGGTCGCGCCAATTACTTTGAAGTCAGGGTTTTTTGCATCCCGCACTACCGGCCCCATATAGGGGATGCTGTTGGCGTCAAACAGTGCGCGCACAATGGGTATCGGGCTGTTTTTTTGCCGTTGCACCACAATGGCCGTTTCGCCGCTGGCCAGTTTGACCCAGGTGCCCGGTGGGTAGATGCCAATGGATTTAGCGAAGTTCAGCAGCAGACCCTTGATACGGGGATCCTCATCGTTTTGAAAATGGGCTAACGCCTCCCGTGCCAGTACGGGTTTGCGATGGGCACGATTGTCGATGCGGGCGGTATACACCTCACACATGGAAACCACGAGCGCCAGATCTGAAATGTCCTTGCTGGGGAGCCGGTTCGGGTAGCCACTGCCATCGGGTCGTTCATGGTGCTGGCGAATGGCCTTGATCATGTGCGGATCCATAAAGCCCGCTGCTTCCATAATCTGCGCACTTTGCAATGGATGTTTTTCCAGCTTGGCCCGTTGCGATTCAGTCAGCTTCCCGTCCATCCTGTTTAATAAAACCTGAAATTCATAGAAGGTGATGTTGCAGAACAACACAGCCTGTATCAGGGCCCTGCGGCGATTTTCGTCCAACTGTTGTTGTGCTGAAAACAGGTGGGCTATCACCGCGCAATAGATGGGCTGCTTGAGTGGTGAAGTCTGTTTGGACAGGTGTATGGCTGCCAGGGCAGCATCAGGATTGACATCGGTGATGCTGGTGATGGTGTGTATTAGCGTGTCCATCATACTGGCGGCTTTTTCATGCTTGGACTTAATCGCTGTGTATAGATCAGACAGCACCGGAACCAGTTTATCCAGCTGTGTGAACGGGTCCGTTGTCTTTTTTAGCGGCTGGGACATGGGCAAGGTTTTATCCGCCTTGAAATCAAAAACTTAATTGTCAGTATAGACGATGTTCGCGCTGGCAAGATGGTTTAGGCGATCATGGCGCTGTTGTTTCGATCGCTCCGCAAGGGCACGGCTTTCCGCAATAAATGTGGCTATATTTTGATCTGATTCGCCGTAAAGTGCGAGAAACCCTGGGGTGAGCTGGTGATAGGTCGCCACGGTGGAGAGTTGTGCATTATTTAGCCCTGCACTAAACCAGTCGTCGTAGCCTTTGAAATCGTTCCACTCCTGCTTGAACGCGGTGTAGTCTTGCCGCATGGCTTCAATCAACTTCTGCTTTTCGATGCGTTTCTGCTGATCACTGATTTCAGATTGATAGAGTGCGTCACGGCGTGCTTTATGCTGCAAGATCAGGTGGGTAAAGGCCTGATGGCGCTGGTGGGCCTGCTCATAGGCTGGCCATGCAGCCTGTAGCCCCTGTTGTTTGATCCACTGGGACAGCAGTATGGTTTCGACGCTGGTGGCGAAGCTTTCGTTGAATACGGTGTCATCTTGTACATAAAGCACTTGATGGGCAAGCTCGTGAAACAGCAGGGCCGCCAGTGCCAGTTTGCCGCGCTGCAGAAATGTACTCAGTACCGGGTCATCGAACCAGCCCAAGGTACTGTACGCTCCCACGCCGCCGATATAGGTGTCGAAGCCTTGCTGCTCCATTTTTTCGGCGTAGCGTTGGGCATCTTGTTCGTCAAAATAACCGCGATAACTGACGCAGCCCGCAATGGGATAACACCACGTGTGGTTTTGCATGGACAGTTCGGGGGTGGCAAAAACGTTCCAGGATACGTATTCCCGCTGCAGATCTACGTATTCCAGATAGCTGTCATTGTGTTCCAGGGCGAGTTGCTGCAATGCAAACTGGCGAGCTTGCAACAGGTACTGCAGTTGCTCTTTGGTTGCATCTGGGGTGTGTGTTGAGCTCAGTAGTTGGTCAATTGGTTGTTTGCGCTGGATCAGATCCCATTGACCGTGGGCGGCTTGCCAGTAGTACGGCAGGTCGCACCCACTCAGTGTACTCAGCAGGCAGAGGAGCGGAAATAGAGCGAGGTGTTTATTGTGCTTCCACATGAAGGTGTTTCAACATCAGGCTGGGGACATCGGTAATGATGCTGTCCACGCCCCAGTTTTGCAAACGGCGGGCGGCGTTGATGTCGTTTACGGTCCAGGTGGATACCTCCAATCCAAGCATGTGTGCAGTGTCAATCATGCCGGGAGTGCAGCGATGATGGTTGATGACCAGATGGCTGCAATGATGGTTCAAGCTGACTTCCAACGGATCACGGGTAAAGCGTTCTGCAACAAATCCCCGGCGCACTGCTGGTGCAACCCGATGCATGATGGCCAGCAGGTTTTGATCCGAGGAGGTGACAATCGCCTTGTTTTGAAGCTTGAAACGGCGCACCAGTTCAGCCAGTCCGTGGGCAATGGTATTGAGGATGGTGTTGTCGGCGGTTTTGACTTCCAGTTGAATGCTTTTCAGCTCGGGCCATTCGGACAGCACGTCTGCCAGTAGAGGAATGCCGCTGTGTTGGGGCCAGTGGGGAAAGGGCAGGGTGGCGTTCATCTGCTGCAGTTCGGTCGCAGTGAAATCCAGGACATTGCCTTTGCCATCGCTGGTGCGGTTGACCGTGGTGTCGTGCAGCACCACCAACTGCTGATCCTTGGAGAGGCGGACATCCAGTTCAACGTGATGAATACCCAACTGACGCAGGTGTTGGAACCCCGCCAGGGTGTTTTCCGGGGCTTCTTTGCGCGCGCCACGGTGTCCGATCAGGATCATGGGGGTGTTAATCCTTCAAAAAGCGCTTGGTGAGGCCGGCGTAGGCATCGATGCGACGATCACGGAAATAGGGCCAGATGCGACGCAGGTATTCAGTGCGCTCGAGTTCGATATCGGCATACAGGTATTGCGCACTGTGTGCATCGGCCTCCACCAGAATGTCGCCTTGGGGGCCGGTAATGAAACTGCCGCCCCAGAACTGGATGCCATCGCTGTGCTCGGAGGGATCTAATTCATGACCCACCCGGTTGGCGACGATGACAGGTAGGTGGTTGGCGACCGCGTGGGAGCGTTGGATCAGGGTCCATGCCCCTTTTTGGCGTGACTGCTCGGCTTCGGTGTCGTTGGGATCCCAACCGATGGCGGTGGGGTAGAGCAGCAAGTCTGCCCCTGCCAGTGCCATCAGGCGAGCCGCTTCCGGGTACCACTGATCCCAGCACACCAGCACGCCCAGTTTGCCAATGCTGGTGTTGATGGGGGTAAAACCGCTGTCGCCATTGAGTTTTTCGGCGTCGCCCGGTGTGAAATAGAATTTTTCGTAAAAGCCGGGATCATCTGGAATGTGCATTTTCCGGTAGGAGCCACAAAAGGAGCCATCGCGGTCGTAGACGACGGCGGTGTTGTGGAACACACCGGGGGCGCGCTTTTCGAACAGGGAGCCCACCAGCACTACGTTGGAATCCTTTGCCATGCGGCTAAGGCGCTGTCCGCTGGGACCGTCCAATGGCTCCGCCAGATCAAACAGGCTGGTATCTTCGGTTTGGCAGAAGTATTGGGTGCAGTGCAGTTCCTGCAATAACACCAGATCCGGCTTGGCCTCGCGCACTAATGCTTGCAGCAGACGTTCGGTCTCGGCCAGGCTTTTGTTTTTGTCAGGCCAGGCGGGCTGCTGAATGACGGCGACACGCAGGCTTTTGTTATCTGTCATCGAATGATCCCTTTGGGTAGCTGCATGGTGGCGCAGTGGGGGCCACCGTATTGTCTGATCAGGTTGTTGCCTGGCACCGTGATAATGGTTTTGCCGGGAAAGCAGCGCTGCAGGGTGGTTTTTGCTGCTGCGTCTGCTTCGCAACCGAATACTGGCATTATGACGCTGTTATTCAGTATCAGAAAGTTGATGTAGCTGCCGGGCAGACGTTTATCGTTTTCATCAAACTGGGGGCTGGGAATATTAATGGGTTCCAGTTTGTAGGGGCGGCCATCGGGCTGAGTGAAGCCTTGAAGCTGCTTCTCCATGGCGCTCAAATGCTGATGGTGGGGATCGTTCTTATCTGCACATACTGCATAAACAATGGTTTCGGCGTCACTGAAGCGAGCCAGGTTGTCGATATGGCTGTCGGTATCGTCGCCCAACAGAGCGCCCTCACTGAGCCACAGGGTGCGATTCAGGCCGAGTTTCTCCAGCACCAGGGCTTCGATCTGTTCCCGGTTCATATCGGTATTGCGGTTGCTGCCCAGCAGGCAATGCTCGGTGGTGAGCAACGTGCCGCAGCCGTCCGTTTCGATGCTGCCGCCTTCCAGTTCAAAATTGACGCTCTGCAGGGGCACCAGCCAGTGTTCGTTCAAACGCTGATTGATATGGTTATCCAGTTCTGCGTCGTATTTGTCGCCCCAGCCGTTAAAGCAGAAATCCAGTAAGGTTCTGTGGCTGCCATCGTCTAGGGTGATCGGGCCGTAATCACGGCACCAGGTATCGTTATAAGGAGATACAGCCAGTATTGGGTCGTGCTTGCAGCGACCCTGCAGTAACCCCTGGATGTGTGCTCGATGGGCTTGATCCTGGCACAGGATCAGTGGCGGCACTTCGGTGGCGATGGCGCAGGCCAGTGCTATGTAGTCCTGCTCAATGGCATTGAGCCAGGGGTGCCAGTCGGTGCTGGCGTGGGGCCACGCCATCAATACAGAAGCCTGCTCGGCCCATTCAGGGAGCAGTTGCATAGGTTTGGTCATAATTCAGGAGAAAGACAGTGATAACGAGGCGGTAAAATAGCGCAATACCGCCCCGGTTTAAAGAGGATTGTTAGTTGCGGTGCAGGACACTGTGGATAACACGATCCTGCTCGAAGTACACAGTGTAATGATCATAAACCCAGCGTGAAATCGGAGGCTCGCCCACTGCGGACACCTTCTGACCGGGGGCACCAAACTGGTTGGTAACCTGATTCATGCTCATACCGCTGCGGGGGCGTGCTTCGTTGGCATAGGCGATACCCTGCTGGCCAATGGGCACGGCCGCCGGTGCAGAGGGTACGCTCATTTGATCAGCCAGCACTGCGCTGCTGCTCATCAATAGGAAACTGGCAAATAGGGGCTTAATCTTGTTCTTCATCTTCAGACCTTTTTCGGCGGTTTGCCTTGAGTATCTTTTTAGTTATAGCAGATAAATCTTTGCTTTCGCTATTTGTTTTCGCTGGAAGTATGGGGCTGTTCACGAATCTCGCGGGACTGCAGGCGTCTTATGTGCCGAACAATCTGCTTGCGATCCGGTTCCTGTAGCACCAAAAATTCTGCGCCAATGCGGTAAATAGTGGGTTGGTCTTCTATTTGTTCGCAGCTCTTTACCACGCCGATGGCGGCGATGGTGGCGTAATTGGGGAACAATACCAGAATCAGATGCAGGTAGGATTCTGGCACCATGGGGCTGCTGTCGTAAAAAGAGATGCCGCCTTCGCTCAGATTGATGGATTGTTTTTGGCTGATCTGTAGATCGTGACTGACCACGTATTTGGCGATCAGATCGATCTTTTCATCCATGTAACGCAGGTAGCTGCCCAGGGCCCGGTTGTAGTCGCCAACCTGCCTCAGCAGATCCCGGCTTTCGTTTTCGATGGCCTGCAGCTGGCTGATCAACACGGCCTGACGCGGGATGCCGTATTGCTCCCCATAGGGGTCATCCGAGATCAGGTGCTTTTCGATCGGCTTTTTGATCAGGTGCACGCGATCTTCGATTCGATAGTAGTCCCGTTTCTCCATTGGGCGTGATTTCCTGTGAGGGTAAGTTCCTGATTGGATATAGGTTTAAGTTTAGCCTCTTTAGTGATGACTGAACATGAGGAGGCGTTATTCACTCTCCTGCCGCGGTCTCATGTCGTAGATCGCCTTCGATATTGTACTGAATCATTTTGGCGAGCCCTTCGGTCAGGGCTTCAAAATCAAAGGCCGGGTTGCGTTCGCTCAGGTGCCGTATGACCGTGCCCACGCCACCGTGAATCATGATGTAGCTCATGACGGATATGTTGGGTAAGCGGCTCAATTCAGGGTGGTGCATCATGAATTGTATGGTCAGTTCTGCCAGGACATGATTCAGAGGTTTAAGGTGGTGGCGTGGGGTGAAGTGACCCATTTGGGTGGCGTAACTCAAGTACAGATTGTCGTTTCGACGCAGTAGATCCCGAAACGCAAACAGCAGAGCCCGCACGGCATCCTGGGGCGTCATCTTGACCAATTCAGGAATCAACGGCTTTACCATGCCTACGATTTCATGCACCACATGATGGTGAATGGCGTCAAAAACCTCTTCCTTATTGGCGAAATACTCGTACAGAGATCCGACACTGATTCCGGCAGTGTCTGCGATTTTGCGAGTGGTGGTGCCTTCAGCGCCGTAGCGACGCAGGCATATCAGCCCAGCTTCCACGATGTCTGACACGGTTTGCTTGGAGCGTTGTTGTTGGGGCTTGCGGGTCTTGGCCATATCCGAATTGAATCCGAACAAATGATCGGTTTAATGTTACATCATTCGATGTAACAGTCAAGCAAGCGCTTGGTTATAGCGCAGTATAAGGATTTTGGGTATTCACATGGCAAAACAAAAACGTTCCTGGCATAGCAATGCGGTGGTCACCGGGGCTGGCAGCGGCATTGGTCGGGCTTTTGCGCTGGAGCTGGCGGCACGCAAGGGCAGGGTAGTGTGTTCAGACATCCTGTTGGAGCGAGCTGAGGAAACCGCAGAGATGATTCGGAAGCAGGGGGGCGAGGCCCTGGCGCTGCAAGTCGACGTGTCCAAAATAACCGCAGTCGAGGCCCTCGCCAAGCAGGCGGAGAAGTGGCTGGGCGCGCCTGTGGATCTGGTGGTCAACAATGCGGGCGTCGGTGCTGGAGGCAAGCAGGTGGGCGATATCCCCCTGGCAGATTGGAAGTGGGTTATGGGGGTGAATCTGTGGGGAGTGATCCACGGTTGTCATGTGTTTGCCCCCCGTCTGCGAGCCGCAGGTCGAGGTGGCATCGTGAATGTGTGTTCCACCGCCAGTTTTGCAGCCGCTCCCCGCATGGGGCCTTATAACGTCAGTAAGGCGGCGGCTCTGGCTCTGTCTGAAACCCTGGCGGCGGAGATGAGCGGAACAGGCATAGCGGTGACGGCCCTTTGCCCTACCTGGGTTAAAACCAATATCGCCGTTGATGGTCGCATCGACGCAGGCGCTGCCCGCTGGGCGGACAAGTTGATGGCACGTACCGGGTTATCACCGGAGCGGGTCGCGCGGCAAACCTTGGATGCACTGGATCGCGGGCAGCTTTACGTGTTGCCGCAGTTGGATGCCAAGGCGATCTGGGGAGCCAAGCGATATCTACCTTCTTTATACACCCGTGGCGCTGGTCTGTTGAATCGGCTGGTGAGCGCCGGGGCCTGAACGTCACACCGCAGTTAACGCATTACCGGGAGAAACAACAATGGCTCTTATCGATCTGGACAAAATGCTGGAAAAGATCAAAAGCACTCAATGGGCGCTGGCGGACTTCGATTGGGATGCCCCAGGGGTGGATAGAATCACCCCCGAGCAGTGGCCCAAATTAAAAGAGTTTATGGCGGATCTGATGTGGATCGAGCACGTGGGTGCCCGAGGGTTTGCTGCTATGGCCAAGAAAGCCCCAACGGACACCTTACGGCAGATTTACCGGTATTTTCATGCCGAGGAGCAGCGTCATGCCAACGCCGAAATGGCGTTGATGAAGCGCTGGGGCATGCTGGAAGGGGATGACATACCGGAGCCGAATGTGAATTTGCGCCTGGTGATTGAATGGTTGGATCGCTACGCCGATGAGATGCCGTACTACGTTTTGGGCACTGTGATCCCGATGTTGGAAGTGGCTTTGGATGGAGCGCTGTGCAAGTTTCTGTTGGACACAGTAGACGATCCACTCTGCCATGACGTGTTCAAGCGCATAAATGATGATGAATCCCGACATCTTGGCGTAGGGTTTACCGTGATGGAAATGCAGGGACACAGTGCCTCTTATATCAAAGCGGTTCAGATGATGGGGCCTTTGATTGATCCACGCTTGATGTTGGGCATTCTTTCCTATCTTCCGTTGCTCAACAAAATGCGTGACAACATTGTGGCGCTGGGCTTACCGGAGGAAAAACTCTACGACGCCATGAAAAAGTTCGAACGAATTGGCGGACGCACCGAAGATGGCAGGCGCAATCCCTGGTATCAGATCATTTCTCGCCATGGCCGCATTATGGTGAATCGCAATAATCGCTTTTATCACGCTCCTGTCGATGCACTGGTGCGTGTTACCGGGAAAATCCCCACCGCGATGCTGCCAAAGGTGCCTTCCTGGGTGAAAGAGCTGACCTACCAACCTACGGCGTAAGCCACTTTCACTGTTCACACACCCATTGATTGCGTGATGACTATGACAACTCAAGAGCATCCAGTACAGAGCGCCGATGTGTTAATCATCGGTGCAGGCTTTGCCGGTTTAGGTATGGCGATCCGCCTTAAACAGGCAGGCATTCATAACATTATTATCCTCGAGCGAGGCACCCAGGTGGGTGGCACCTGGCGTGATAACCAGTATCCTGGTGCGGCCTGCGATATTCCGTCGAACCTGTATTCCTATTCCTTTGCGCCTAATCCAGACTGGTCCAGAAGCTACTCAGGCAGTGCAGAAATTCTCGAATACATTCATTCCATGGTGCGTGATTTTGAACTGCATCCATTTATCCAGTTTGAAAAAAACGTGGCGGGTATCGAGTTTGATGAGCAGCACGGCCTATGGCACGCCACCACAGACAAGGGGGAGCGCTATAGCGCGCGGGCCACGGTCTTGGCGTCGGGTCCGCTTTCCAACTGCAGTTTGCCCAACATCCCCGGTATCAACGACTACCAAGGCAAGAAGATACACAGCGCCCGTTGGGATCATGCTTACGACCTGAGCGGCAAGAAAGTAGCCGTAGTGGGTACGGGGGCCAGTGCAGTGCAGATTATACCGGAGCTGGTGCAGCAGGTGGATCACCTGACCGTGTTCCAGCGCACGCCAGGTTGGGTGTTGCCTCGCGTTGATCTGGCAACGCCGGAATGGAACAAAGCGTTGTTCCGCACGTTGCCTGGCGCTCAGTATATGACGCGGCAGGCGCTTTATGGTGTTCATGAAGCGATGGCGCTGGCGCTGATTTGGCGTTCACCCCTGACTGCGGTGGCAGAGCGGGTAGCGCTGATGCATCTTCGGCATCAAGTAAAGGATCGCTGGATGCGGCGTCAGCTTACTCCTGATTTTCGTATTGGTTGTAAACGGGTTTTGATGACCAATGATTACTATCCTGCGCTGCAACAACCCAACTGCAAACTGATTACCTGGCCCATTGTACAGATGACCCCGAAAGGCATTCGTTCAGTGGAAGGTATTGAGCACCAATTTGATTGTGTGGTGTTTGCCACCGGTTTCGATGTTGGGAAGGCGGGTGCACCGTTTTCTGTGAAGGGGTTAAATGGCCGTGACTTGGATGACGAATGGCAGATCGGAGCTCAGGCCTACAAAAGCATTAGCGTGTCCGGTTATCCTAACCTGTTCCTGACTTTTGGCCCTAATTCCGGCCCCGGTCATAATTCCGCATTGGTGTATATGGAATCGCAATTGGATTACGCGGTAAAAGGTATTCAGAAAATCCTGCAGGCCGATTTACTGGCCCTGGATGTCAATGCCTCTGCCCAGTCTGCATTCAACCGTAATATTCAAAAACGGTTAGCAAAAACCAATTGGAATTCTGGCTGCAAAAGCTGGTATCTCACCGATGACGGTTTTAACGCCACCATGTACCCCGGTTTTGCCACCGAGTACCTTGCCCAGATGAGCCAGTTCAAAGAAAAGGACTACCATCTGGTGCAGGCCGGTTGATCTAATAATTTAAAAATGACTTGAACTTGTCTCGACTTTGACGCGTGCGACTGACCCCTATCTGCTCTTTGTCAGTCGCACTTTTTTCCGGGTCGGTCTACTTTAGGCTGCCGACAAAAACGATTCCTGAGTCAGTTGTTCTGATACCTGCCACAATTTTTTTGCTGTCGCTTCATCATTGGATTTAGCGTTGGAGTAGGCCAGATCCGGCTTGCCTTTCAACTCGAACAACCCGTTCGGGCCGATGTATTCGCCACCGGTTAAAGATGGTTCTGTTGCGCCGTAAAGGGTTGGCAGGCAGCCATCCTGTTGTGACTGTGAGAATATGGAATTGAACAGGCTGCCACCGGTTACATGGCGCTGCAGGTTGGTATTGGCATAACCCGGATGCACTGCCACCGCGATCACCTTCGAGCCCTGTCGTTGCAAGCGTCGCTGCAGCTCTTTGGCAAACATCAGGTTGGCCAACTTGCTTTGCCCGTAGGCCAGCCAGCGTGAATAACGTTTCTCCCAGTTGAGATTGTTGAAATGAATGCGACCGAAGCGATGTGCCACGCTGCTGACCACCACAATCCGTCCGGCGTCCGATTGCTCCAGCAACGGAAACAAGCGCGCGGTGAGCGCGAAATGCCCGAGATGGTTGGTACCAAACTGACTCTCAAACCCATCTTCTGTCTTGCTGTAAGGAGGGATCATGATGCCAGCGTTGTTCACCAGGATGTCTAATCGATCATGACGTTTTAGGAAAGCATCGGCAAAGCTGCGCACAGAGGTCAGGCTGGAAAGGTCAAGGCTCATCAGCTCCAGATCTGCGGCAGGGGTGGCTTGCTTGATACTCTCCAATGCGGCCTGACCTTTGCTCTGGTTACGGCAAGCCATCATCACCTTCGCACCCTTGGCAGCCAATACTTTTGCCGCTTCCAGACCTATGCCACTGTTGGCGCCGGTAATGAGAACGTGCTTTCCACTCAGATTAGGGATGGAATCGATATTCCAGGACATGGTGCGCTCCTTGTTGTGGGTGTTTGTCGATCGGTGTCGGCTTAATCTACAATGGATATAAGTGACCAGTGGTCGTTAAATTAAAAGACCGTCGGTCTCTTGTCAAGCGGTGCTTGTCATCGAGCTTTGTCTGCCATCTAAAGTCCTGATTTAAAAGGAGGGATATTTCAAATGCCGAGAACCCACAGAACCAACATGCTAGAATCGGCATTATGAAATGCGTAACTGACTTTAAAAGGGCGCGTCAGCCTGAACAGATAGAACAACGCCGTCAGGATATCCTGCGGGCTGCGGCTGCACTAATGGCGGATAAAGGCTTCGATCAGGTAAGCCTGAATGCCATTGCCCGCGAAGCCGGTGTGGCGAAATCCAATGTCTACCGTTACTTTGAAGGCCGTGAAGAGATTTTCCTCACCTTGTTGCGGCAGGATTGGGATCAGTGGCTGCTGCAAATGGAGCAGGATATTGCCCATTTGGAAGGCAGTGGCGATGTGGAAGCATTTTCAGTCCTGATCGCAGAATCTATTGCGGGCTCGCCTCGGATGTGTCAACTGGTGAGTGTATTGGCGACGGTGTTGGAACAGAACCTGTCCGAGCAGGCATTGTTAACGTTCAAAACTGAATCCATGCAGTTGGGCCTGAGGATGATGTCGGGGGTTCAGCGTGTATTGCCTGATCTTGCGGCAGAGGATCTGATGCAATTGGGGCATACCATCATCGCGTTAATCGCCGGGTTGTGGCCGTTGGGTAATCCGCCGCTTGCAGTGCAGAAGGTGATGGCAAGGCCTGAGCTTGCTCCGTTTCAAATACAATTCCAGCCCGCGTTGCAAATGGCATTGAACTTGATGCTGAAAGGGGCCTCTAAGGCCTGACGACACAATAACCTGCGTGCCGCTGGCTGCACCGTAGAATTCCCTCTAACCCTGTGGTTTAATGCCCCCCATGTTCAGACCAGTATCCTTATTTGTTGGATTACGCTATACGCGAGCCAAGCGGCGTAATCACTTTATATCGTTTATTTCACTGACCTCCATTTTAGGCCTTACCCTCGGTGTAATGGTGCTGATTGTGGTGCTTTCGGTGATGAACGGCTTCGACCGTGAATTGCAGCGCCGCATACTGGGTATGGTGCCCCAGGCCAGCGTGGTGGGCTATCAACCGTTTGATGGTTGGGAATCCATTGTCGAGCAAGCGGAGCAAAACCCTGAAGTGGTGGGGGCTGCGCCTTTCATCCAGTTGCAGGGCCTGCTCAGTAATAAGGGCGCAGTAGACAGCGCATTCATCAGCGGCATCCACCCCGATTACGAAGATCGCGTTTCCATTTTGTCAGAACACATCACAGCCGGTTCTTTACAAGAACTGCAACCCGGCAGCTTTAACGTTATTTTGGGCTCGGCACTGGCGCGCAAACTGGGCCTGGTGGTCGGCGACAAAGTGACACTGGTATTGCCAGAGGCCGCCGTTACCCCTGCAGGCATCATTCCCCGTTTTAAACGCTTCACCGTCGTGGGCACCTTCAGAGTGGGTGCCGAGCTGGATGGTATGGTGGGCTTTATTCATCTGGAAGATGCCGCGCGATTGGCCCGGATGAAAGGCAAAGTTGAAGGGGTGCGATTGAAAGTACAGGATCTGTTCAGTGCCGGGCGGGTGTCCTGGGAGCTGGTGACCAAGCTGCAGGCTGAATTGCCGACGCAATTTTACGCCTCCGACTGGACTCGAACCCACGGCACTTTGTTTCAGGCCATTAAAATGGAAAAGACCATGATGGCATTATTGCTGCTGCTGATCGTTGCGGTGGCTGCGTTCAATATTGTGTCCAGTCTGGTCATGGTAGTGACGGATAAAAAATCGGATATTGCGATATTGCGCACCCTGGGGGCTTCCCCTGGCACCATCATGGGCATCTTTATGGTGCAGGGCAGCTTTATCGGCATAGTAGGCACCCTGGCGGGTACCGGCCTTGGTGTGTTGGTGGCTCTTAATATCAGTGACTTTGCGTTGTGGCTGGAGACGGCCCTTAACACCAAGTTGTTCGAACAATACTTTGTGAACTATCTGCCTTCTGAATTGCGCTGGGAAAACGTCTTCTTTGTCAGCGGAATGGGGTTTCTGATGAGTTTTGCCGCAACCCTGTATCCCGCGCGCAAGGCATCTAAAGTACAACCGGCGGAGGCTCTGCGTTATGAGTAAAGCCATTCTGGAATGCCGTGATCTCACCAAGCACTTTGATGAGGGGCCAGCTCAGGTTCAGGTGTTAAAATCAGTAAACTTCACCCTTAACAAGGGGGAGTTCGCGGCCATTATTGGTAACTCCGGCTCCGGCAAGACCACCTTGCTGCATATGCTCAGTGGCCTGGATGTGCCCAGCAGTGGTCAGGTTTTGATTAATGGCGAGGACTTCAGCTCGTTGAGCGACAAACAGCGAGGCGTAGTCCGTAATCGACATATCGGGTTCGTGTATCAGTTCCATCACCTATTGCCCGAGTTCAGCGCGCTGGAAAACGTTGCCATGCCATTGATGCTGCGCAAAGGCTCCATTGCTGACGTCAAACGTCAGGCCGGTGAGATGCTGGAGCGGGTAGGTCTGGGTCATCGAATACAACACAAGCCTTCTGAACTATCCGGCGGCGAGCGGCAGCGGGTCGCCATTGCCAGAGCCTTGGTGACTCAGCCATCCTGCGTTATGGCCGATGAACCCACCGGTAACCTGGATGTGCATACGGCCCATGAGATTCAAATGCTGATGCATGAATTGAACCGCAGCCTGGAAACGTCGTTTCTGATTGTGACCCATGATTTGGGTTTGGCGCGTCAGGTAGATCGGGTTGTTAAGATGGAGGACGGGCACCTAATGGAGGCCGACAAGTCAGCCCTGGAGCGTTTGGGCGATATTATTGCCGGTTAGTGGGAGCTCTTTTTCAGGCGGCGTTCCTGACGATGGTTCCAGGAACGGTAAATGTGAAGACGCCAAACCAACCTGATAGCAATGAAGCTCAGGGTGGCGCTGGTCAGGCCCACAATGGCGCATCCCAGAAATAAAGGCCCCATGGCTTTCCAGCCCACTTCCGCCAGTTGTTTCAGAAACGCATCAAAATCCGTCAGAATGATATCGAAATTGACTCGAATGGGGTTGCCCGTCGTGTCAACGGGTACGCCTACGATCCAGGCACCCACCTCGTAACAAAAGAAATACAAGGGAATGTAGGTGAAAGGATTACTCACCCAGGTTGAAGCAACCGATATCGGCAGATTGCCGTGGATAAAAAAACAAAAGAAAATGGCCACGAAGATCTGTATTGGTAGCGGAATAAAGGCGCAAAGCACTCCGGCGAAGATCCCGGCCGATACGGAGCGCCGGTTCAAATGCCAAAGATTGGGATCTTTGATTCTCGGCCCAAGCTTGGATAGCCAACGATTTTCTGTGATCGTGTGGGGCGCTGGAATGTACTTTCTAAATAGTTTTTTCAAGGCCGACGGTTACTCGATTCCTGCAAAAGCGCGCTTATTATGCCGACAATGGAGGCATAACACTAGATGTGGACGTTAGTACTTGGCATTCCGGTGGGAATTGTTGTGGGTGTCGTTATGCTTTCGGGCATTTTTGGCCAAAATACTACAGTTATCCTGCTGTTAGCTGCGATTTCTCTTGCTGCGCTTTACCTTGTCGGGCCCCGCTTTTCTGACCGCTTAATCACCGTCATACGGGTGGTTTGTTTGCTGCTTGCACTGATTGTGGGCATGAGTATTGGGAGCCTCGCCAAACACCGATTCCAACCAATGGCCTTGGATACCAATCTTACTTATTACCTCACTGGAACCGTTACCGGGGTGCCCCGCTGGGGTAAATACAGCCGTCGCTATCAGGTCGAAGCAGCCTGTGTGGGCAGTCAGGCACAGCAGTGTGATCTGTATCGGAGCAGTCTGCCCTTGTGGCCTGTGGTTATCGAGGTAACCGCCACCGGAGCGCAACCGGAGCTGGTGCCGGGTCAGCGTCTACAGATTCAAGTCAGGCCCAAACAGCAACAATTGCAGGCAAGCCCTGCCGCGTTCGATGTGAAGCGCTGGTTGCTGTCGACACACACGGTGGCGCGCACGGCGCTGTTGAAGGGCAGTGAAGTCAAGCTGCTGGGGCAACGGGTGTTCACACTTGACCGGTTTCGCGCCCAACTGAATCGATATCTGGCAGATAGAAGGGAAGATCCCCGCTGGGCAGGGTTAACCTCCTATCCGGTGATATTGGCCCTGGTGAGTGGTGATCGCAGCTTGATGAACGATAACCATTGGGATGTTTTCAACCGCACGGGCACCACTCATCTGGTGGCTATCTCGGGTTTGCATATTGGGTTGGTGGCTGCCTTTGCAATGTTCGTTCTGCAGCCAGTGTTCAGGCGTTGGCGCTGGTTCACCAATCGCTATCCTGCCAGTCATGGAGCCGTCTTTGGCGCCTGGTGGGTGGCGCTGTTTTATACGGCGATGGCGGGGTTTGCGCTGCCCACCCAGCGCGCGTTGATCATGCTGACCGTGTTTGTAGTGTTGAAACTGCTGGGGCGTGCCCGGCAATTGTGGTTTGGTTTGGCGGCAGCTTTTTGTCTGGTGTTGTTGTGGGATCCCGTGGCCTGCCTTTCCATGGGGTTCTGGCTTTCTTTCACAGCCGTGTATTTGATCCTGTGGTTAATTGGCGGTGAAGTTGAAAAGTCATCAGCCACCTCGCAATGGATCACCGTGCAGTTGGGGCTGTTTGTTGGGCTGGCCCCGGTGTTGCTTTGGACGGTGCATTCGGTATCTCTGGTGTCTGCGTTAACAAATGTGGTGGCCATACCGGTTATTGGTTTTGTTGTGGTGCCAGTATCGCTGCTGTGGGCTCTGCTGTGGAGTGTGTTTGGGGATCAGGTCGGGTTCCTGCTGGATTGGGCTGCAGCGTTACAGGATGGATTGTTGTGGCTGTTGCAAGTAAGTGCGGGTTGGCGTTACAGCGTTTGGACCGTTGGCGAGCGCGGTTTTGCCAGCATGGCGCTGGCCATGGTCGGAGTGTTGTGGCTGGTAAGCGCCGGGGTGCCGGGTAGAATCTGGGGTGCTGTGTTGATGTTGCCGTTGCTGATGCCCCAGGTCCATGGCTTGGGCGCCTATGTTATGGGGGCAGGCTCTGGCCGTTTGGTTTTTCACTTTGAAGACCGCGTTGTGTCTTTATCCCGAAGTCATTGGCCTCAGCCGTTGGCCAGTTGGCAAGCGGATCTGATGGCGCATTGGGGCATAGGTATACCGCCAGGAGCCATTACGGTAAACAATAGCAAGGCACTGTGGTTGTCGACCGGTGCGGTGATGAGTGAGTTTGAGCTTTCCAGCAACCCCTTGGGGGCGCGTCAGCTAGAGCGAATGACATACTTTGATCTTTGCAAGCAGCTCCCAAATGACTTGGATGGGGAGGGTGAACGTGAAGGTGACAATATCAGCATGGTGCCTTGGCTGGATACCCGCTACCCAAAACATTGCGCGGTGGAAATTCAGTGGCAAGGCCCGCGATCCACAAGGCAGCGTTGGCTATATTGGCCAATCGACAGCGTCCGAGTGCAGCGCAGCCTGCTAAAACAGCTGGCCAACGAACGTTTCGATCTGATCCTGCTGGATGTAGGCAAAGGTAAATCGGTAGAGGAAGGGGTTTTGAGCCTGTTAAAGGCAGGCAAATCCCTGATTATTACCATGAAGCCCGTGCCAGATGCTCTGCGTACCATCATGCAGCAACGAGGGTTACAGCTGCATACGATTACAGTCGATGGCTATTATTCGGTGCCACTGGCGGAGCCCGGTAGCGCTACGCTCCATGAATCGGCTGAAATTGGATCAAAATGAGATCCAGCTAACGCCCCGGTTCCGAAAAAATGCTACAGTGTGCTACAGTAAAAATCAGTTAAAAAATAGGAGATTACAGCGCGTGCGAGTGCTTGATTTGATTTTAGCTGGGGGCATGGTCATGTACCCCATCATTTTGTGCTCGATTTTGGCGTTGGCCATCATCGTTGAGCGTTTGTGGGCGCTGCGTGTGAATAAAATTAGCCCCCGCAACCTGATTTCTCAGGTATGGGGATGGGTGAAAAACGGCAAACTCGATGGCAAAAAAGTCAAAGAATTGCGTGACTCATCACCATTGGGGCGGGTGTTGGCGACTGGTCTTATCAACGCCAAACACGGCCGTGACATTATGAAGGAAGCCATTGTCGATACCGCCACCCATGAAATTCATGAAATGGGGCGCTTTCTTAACCTGTTAGGTTCGATTGCTGCAGTCGCTCCCTTGCTGGGTCTGCTGGGTACGGTTATCGGTATGATTAAAGTATTCAATGCCATTGTGTTGGAAGGCGCTGGCAACGCGGCGATTCTGGCCGGTGGCATTTCCGAAGCGCTGTACACGACTGCCGCCGGCTTGGTGGTGGCGATTCCTGCACTGTTTTTCCATCGTTTTTTCAGTCGACGTATCGACGAGATCGCGGTCATGATGGAGCAGGATGCAGTCAAGTTAGTGGATGTAATTCACGGTGACCGGGAAGCGGAATCTTCCGAAGGTGATAAAAAGTGAAGTTCCAGCGCCAACCGGTGGAGGAGGTTAATGTTAACCTCACGTCGTTAATTGATGTGGTGTTTCTGCTGCTGATATTTTTCATGGTGTCGACCACGTTTACCCGCGAGCGAGAGTTGACAGTGGAGCTGCCTGAAGCGGTCGCTGAAGGAGCAGCAGAGGCGGCAGAATTCATAGAAATTGAAGTCAATGCAGAAGGCGAATACGCAGTTAATAAGCAGTTGTTGGTGAACCGCGACCGCGAAACTCTGGCAAAGGCACTGAAGGATCAGTCCAAGGGTAACTTCGATCTGCCAATGATAATCACCGCCGATGCGAACGCCACCCATCAAGCAGTGATGACGGCCATGGATGTGTCAGGGGAGCTTGGTTTCACCAAGTTGAGACTTACCGCCCAGCAACCGGAGCAATAGCGTTTCGGTTGCCATGACTGTGTTGCATCGCTTCTTCAACTCGCTCTGGTATGGTCATAACCCACTGGCCTGGTTGTTTTGGCCCCTCTCTTTAGTATTCAAGTTCATCTCTCGCCAGCGCCGCAATCGTTATCTGAATGGCCAATCCCCGGCGCATCACCCTGAGGTGCCGGTCATTGTGGTAGGCAATATCAGTGTGGGCGGTACCGGCAAAACCCCTGTCACCATTTGGCTTATTGAACAACTGCAAAAGCAGGGTTTGCGGCCGGGTGTCGTGAGTCGTGGTTATGGTGGAAAGGCCCCCCGTTACCCCCACACTGTCACTGACAGTGATAGTGCCTCCGTGGTGGGGGATGAGCCGCTGATGATTCACCTTCGTACTGGCGTGCCTGTGGTGGTGGACCCTGATCGTTCGGCGGCGGCTCGATCTATAACAGGTAGTGGTGCGGTTGATGTGATCATCAGCGATGATGGGCTGCAGCATTATGGGCTTTCCCGCACGGTTGAATTGGTGGTGGTCGATGGCAGTCGCGGATTTGGCAATGGCAAAGTGCTGCCAATGGGGCCCTTGCGAGAGCCGATTCACCGCCTGCAGTCTGTGGATGCCGTCATTGTTAACGGTGGCGACGCCAGCCTACCTTGTTCTGGCGGGATGCTTTCCCGTTGGGGGGTGCCGGAGCAGAAATGCTTTCCCATGCAGGTGGAGCCGGGTGAGGCCGTAGGACTTAATTCGGACTCCAGCTCCTTACTGCATGAAGCCCTGCAGCAACAGGTCACAGCCATTGCCGGTATTGGCAACCCGCAGCGTTTTTTCAGCACGTTACAGCATCAGGGCATTAAACATCTGCCGGTATCCTTTCCGGATCATCATGACTACAGTGAGCTGGACCTGGAACCGTACCAGTCCGGTTTTGTGCTCACCACCGAAAAAGACGCGGTTAAACTACGTCGATTCACTGGCCTTAAAGGGGCCTATTTGCCCATAAATGCGCAGATTCAGCCTGAGCTTATCGATGTTATAATGCAACGATTGGAGCACTTCCAGGCACATCACCGCCATCTTTACTAAGTACATTGATATTGAGATAAGCCATGACTGAGTACCGCGTCATCATTCCCGCCCGTTATGCATCCACACGTCTGCCAGGCAAACCTCTGTTGGACATTGCCGGTAAACCCATGATTCAGCGAGTCTACGAGCAGGCCTGCTTGAGTGGCGCAAAGGAAGTGGTGGTGGCCACAGACGATATTCGAATTGAAGAAGCTGCCCGTAGTTTTGGCGCCAACGTGGTGATGACCCGGGTAGATCATGAGTCGGGCACGGATCGCCTGCAGGAAGTGGTCAGCAAATTGTCATTGGCCGATGATGATATTGTGGTGAATGTGCAAGGCGATGAGCCCTTGATTCCACCGCAGGTCATCGATCAGGTGGCACAGAATCTTGCGGGTTCCAATGCGGGTATATCGACCCTGAGCGAACCGATCGAGAGCATCGACACCGTGTTTGATCCCAATGCGGTAAAAGTGGTGGCCGATGCCAGCGGGTATGCGCTCTATTTCAGTCGGGCCCCGATCCCATTCAGTCGCGACACCTATGAGGCGGCCACTCGAAGTGGCAGTTTGCCGGTGCACATGCCAGTGCAGCGCCACATCGGCATATACGGTTATCGAGTGGCCTTGCTGCATAACTTTGTGCGCTGGGGTTCTTGCCCGCTGGAGAAGACGGAATGCCTGGAGCAGCTGCGGGCTATGTGGCACGGGGTGAAAATTCATGTGGAGCAGGCAGCGGTGAAACCGCCTGCCGGTGTTGATACCCAGCAGGATCTGGATCGGGTTCGGGCGCTGTTTGCAGGTTGATATTCAGCTGCACTATTAATTAAAAGAGATCAGGTTGTGAAAAAGGTTTTGTTCGTCTGTCTAGGCAATATCTGCCGCTCTCCCACGGCTGAAGCCGTGTTTCGGGTGAAGGCTCGAGAGTTGGGGCTTGAGCAGCGTATCATCCATGATTCCTGCGGTACGGCGGCATATCACGTGGGCGAAGCACCTGATCGCCGGGCATCGGAAGCGGCCCAGCACAGAGGCTACCCTATGTCCGATCTGCGAGGCCGCCAGGTGTGTGATCAGGATTTTGAAGAGTACGATTATATCCTGGCAATGGATCGCTCCAACTTTGCCGATTTAAAGCGCCGGGCTCCGCAGCACCATCATCCTAAAATTCAGCTGTTCCTGGTGTACAGTTCCAGCGACGAGCGTGAAGTGCCCGATCCCTACTATGGCGGTGCAGAAGGCTTCGATCATGTGCTGGATCTGGTGGAAGACGCCTGCGATGGCTTGCTGCTGCGACTGCAGAGCGACCTGTGACTCTTTTATATAATCATTCACTAAAGCCCTTCAATACACTGGCTGTTGATGTGCGGGCAGAATCATTCTGTACGGTAACCTCTGTTGATGAACTGAAGAATGCGCTCAAGCAAACCACGTCTAACGAGCTGCTGGTGTTAGGGGGTGGCAGCAATATTGTGCTGACTTCTGATGTGGCGGGGCTGGTAATTCACAACTGTATCGGCGGGGTGGAAGTGCTGGAGCAAGGGCCGCAGCAGGTTGTGATCAAAGTGGGGGCTGGTGAAAACTGGGATGGCCTGGTAGAAACCTGCGTGCAGCAGGGTTGGTATGGGCTTGAGAATCTGAGTTGGATCCCAGGCTCGGTCGGTGCTGCCCCGATCCAGAATATCGGGGCTTATGGTGTAGAGCTGAAAGATTGTCTGGAGGCTGTGGAAACGCTGCGTCTCAAGGATCTTTCGCCGCAGCAATTCAGTTGCAAAGAATGCCGTTTCGGTTACCGCGACAGCGTATTCAAACAAGAAGAAAAGGGGCGTCACGTTATCACCGCCGTGGTGTTGAGGCTGAACAAAACCCCCACCTTAAAGCTGGATTACGGAGAGATTCGCAACAGCGCCGATGAGTGGGGTTATGATGTCGATCAGCTTACTGCTGCCGATGTACGCCATATAATCATTCGTATTCGTACCGAAAAACTACCGGATCCAGCGTTAGCGCCTAATGTTGGAAGCTTTTTTAAAAACCCGGTGGTGCCTGTAGCGGTATTCCAGACCATTAAAATGGCTGAGCCTTCGGTGGTTGCCTATGAGCTGCCAAATGGACAGGTTAAGCTGGCGGCAGGTTGGTTGATTGATCGTTTGGGTTGGAAAGGAAAGCGGTTGGGGCAGGCCCGTGTTCATGATCGCCAGGCATTGGTGTTGGTCAATGAGGGGCAGTCGAGTGCAGATTTGTTGACGTTGGCTGCAAAGATACAACAACAGGTTTTGGATCGTTTTGGGGTCGAGCTGGAAATTGAACCCAGCATCATCTAACTCATTTCCCGTTCAGTTAAGTTCTTTCAAAGCTAGCTGCTATTGAAAGATATGCGCTTACCCTGAAGGTCAGGGTAAGCGCACCGGGTTTAGCTGTCTTTCTTTACTTCTGTCGCGGCGGCGGCTTTGGCTTTGGCGGCCTCTTGCTGCTGGCGACGGCGTATTTCCCGCGGATCGTTAGAAGCACGCTGCCCGGGCTGTTCTGCTTCCTGTGGCTTGGGAGCAGGTTTGGCTGCTGCCGGAGCCGCTGGAGCACTTGGCTTTGCTGCTGCCGGAGTAGCTGCTGCCGGAGTAGCAGGTGCCGCCGGTTTTGGGGCTTCTACTTTGGCTTCAACCTTGGCAGGCGCAGCTGGCGCGGCAGCAGGTTTAGGCGCTTCGGCTTTTGGCTGTGGCGCTGACTGCTGGGGCTTGGTTTCTGCTTGCGCATTACCCTGCGGTTTACTGGGCTGAGGTTTTGGAGCCTCTTGTGGTTTAGGCGCTTCTGCAGCAGGTTTCGCAGCAGCCGGAGCGTCGGCTTTGGGTGCTGCCGGTTTCGGCTGCTGAGCTTTGTTTGCCTGGGCTTCTGCCGTTGGTTTGGCTTCAGCTGATGCGCCATTGGCCGGTGGAGCTTTTGGCGTTTCGGCTTTAGCAGGAGCCGCTGGCTTGGAGTCAGTTGCGTCCGACTTGGTAGCCTCAGGTTTTGCTGCTTCAGCTTTCGGCGCTTGCGCAGGTTTGTCTGAGCCTTGGGCAGGCTTCGGGGCTACAGCGTCAGTTTGAGCATTACCAGACTCGGTTTGATTAGACTGCTGATCGCGCTCACCGGCTTGCGCTTTGCTCTGACGGCGACGGCGATTGTCATTGGAGCTGCGACGACGGCCGCGACGGGCGTTCCCCGACTCCTGGCCTTCCTCATTGCTACTGTTGCCGTCAGCAGGCTTTTGCTTGTTCTCGGCTGGCTGTCTGCTACGGTTGCCTTGCTGATCTTTCTTCTGGTTGCGGCCCCGTCCCTGCTTCTGATCGCGGTTCTGGTTTTGGTTTTCGTTGGCCGAATCCTTAGCGGCATCCTTATTTGCAGCTTCTTTATTATCGTCCTTTTCCGCGTTGGTATTGTCGCGGCGGTTACGGCCACGCTGGTTGCGATTTTCACCGCCACGCTGGTTGCGGTTGCCACCACGCGGATTACGGTTTCCGCCACGCTGGTTGCGATTTGGCTGGTTACGTTTCTGTTCTACCTGTTTGGTTTCCTGCTCTTCATTGCTGCTGAACAGCTGGGCGAACCATGCGAACAGGCGAGCGAAAAAGCTTGGATCTTTTTTCACTATGGGTGTTGGCGCAGGGGTGTTGGGCTGAATCATTTGCACCGCTGCTTCTTCCTGGCGGTGAATGGGGCTTTCACCCGGAGCCAACAGATCCTCTTCAAGCTCATCAGCGGCATCAATCAGGTCATAGCTGGCAATGCCTTCACCCTCTACCTGATCACTGCGGATACGGTTGACTTCATAATGTGGAGTTTCCAGATTCGGGCTGGGCAGAATCAATACACGTACTTTGTTGCGGCTTTCGATGGCCACAATATTGTCGCGCTTTTCATTCAGCAGGTAGGTCGCCACATTAACAGGTACTTTAGCGTGGATTTCACCACTGTTCTCTTTCAGCGCTTCTTCTTCAATCAAGCGCATAATGTTCAGAGATAATGAGTGCAGGTCGCGAATGAAGCCTACGCCACTGCAGCGGGGGCAGATATGGCCACTGGTTTCACCTAACGAGGGTCGCAGGCGTTGACGGGATAGTTCCATCAGGCCAAAGCGGGAAATGCGGCCCACCTGAATACGGGCACGATCCACTTCCAGCGCATCACGCATGCGGTTTTCCACTTCGCGCTGGTTGCGGTTGGCGTTCATATCGATGAAATCCACTACGATCAGTCCACCGATATCACGCAGGCGCAGTTGGCGGGCGATCTCGTCAGCAGCTTCCAGGTTGGTCATCAGAGCAGTTTCTTCGATATCTGCGCCTTTGGTGGCCTTGGAGGAGTTGATGTCGATGGACACCAGTGCTTCGGTAGGATCGATCACGATAGAGCCGCCGGAAGGCAATTTCACTTCGCGTTCGAAAGCGGTTTCGATTTGGGATTCGATCTGATAACGATTGAACAGGGGGATATTATCGGTATACAGCTTGATCTTGTTTTCGTACTGCGGCATTACCTGACGCACGAAAGTCAGAGCTTCTTCGTACACTTCCTTGGTGTCGATCAGCACTTCGCCGATGTCCTGGCGCAGATAATCACGCACCGCACGGATAATAACGTTGCTTTCCTGATAGATCAGGAATGGGGCAGAGCGCTTTTCGGAGGCCTCACTGATGGAGGTCCACAGGGTCAGCAGGTAGTCCAGATCCCACTGCAGTTCTGCCACGCTGCGGCCGATACCGGCAGTGCGGATGATAACGCCCATATCCTGAGGGATATTCAGGCCGTTCATAACGTCCCGCAGAGCGGCTCGCTCATCGCCATCGATGCGACGTGAAATGCCGCCGGCACGGGGGTTGTTAGGCATCAGTACCAGATAGCGTCCGGCCAGGCTGATGAAGGTGGACAGGGCTGCGCCCTTGTTGCCGCGCTCTTCTTTACCTACTTGCAGGATGACTTCCTGACCTTCCTTGATCACATCCTTGATGGTGAAGCGACCTTGGATGTCTTTGGGGTTTTTTACGAAATACTCGCGGGAGATTTCTTTCAGTGGCAGAAAACCGTGGCGTTCAGAGCCGAAATCAACAAACGCGGCCTCTAGACTGGGTTCTATGCGGGTGATTCGGCCCTTGTAGATGTTTGACTTTTTCTGTTCTCGGGTGCGGTGTTCAATGTCCAGATCATACAAACGTTGGCCATCGACCAGAGCAACACGTAGCTCTTCTGAGTGTGTTGCGTTAATGAGCATTCTTTTCATGCAGGGTGTATCCAGCAATCTATGCGGATAACAGAAAGGAGGCGGATTACGGGCAGGGAAGCAGTATTAAACCGATCTGAGCAACGTCACTACAGACCAGCGGCCTGACCCATCATAATGGCAGGCAATTGTGATAACAGCATGTCTTGTTTGGCACCTGTTATCCCATACGCTGTATCCGGTATGAACTGCTATCGCTTTCAGTACCGGTTAATATGCTTCTTGCCGGGTCGAGCAGCTCGCACCGTTTGCGTTGGCTGTCACTTCCCTTATCAGGCCATGATGCTCCATTTTTGATTGCACTGTGTGATTCCGTCTGTGCAATGGACTAATTGAGCGTTTCGGATCAGGCCGGATAAATAATTTCGTCTCTCTTGCTCTGTTAAACGCGTGTTTAACATTCACGCTGCGCTGTCCTCTATGGGGCAGGGCTAACGTACCTTTTTAGCATTTGTCTTACATTTGTTTGCGCTGTCCGGCACATAAAGGGGTGCTCTGTTGCACGAGAGCGTGCAGGTTCAGATGCATCCGTTGTGTCGGCGCTGGTGTCTTATTGGGGCCGGTAAAATAGGCACAGCAATAAAAGCAATCATCTTTTGCGGTCTCGGTCAGTTGGCTGGTTGAGCCTTTACTAAAACTGAGGCATCCGCTTGGGATAACGTTGACCACGTTGTAATTCGCCCGCCGTAATAATTACGAGTCGGAACCATCGTGATCCTTCACCTGTTATGGCAACGCGGCAGGATAATTAGGTGATTGCAGGTATTCTAGGTAGAATACTCAGCCCCCGGTCGTCTTGCCATTGTGTGGCTGGACTGTGCAAGGGGATGAACCTGGCTAGCCTTGCCCGTCGCTTTTATAGGCACACAGCAATATAGCAGGAAATGTTAACCTCATCAAACAGATAGCATTAAGTCCTTGATTCCTCATGAGCAGCAATGATAACCGCACTGCGGTGGCCATGGTCACTGTAACCGAAGACCAGCACGGCCAACGGCTCGACAACTTTCTGATGTCGCGCCTGAAAGGTGTACCAAAATCAGCCATTTATCGCATGATTCGTAAGGGCGAGGTGAGGGTAAACAAGGGCCGAATCAAGCCTGAGCATAAGCTCCAGGACGGTGATGTGGTGAGGGTGCCCCCCGCACATACCAAACCCGCTTCGGAAGAATCCCTGTTTGTGGGAGATAATCTGAAAAGTCAGCTGGAAGCCGCCATTTTGTACGAAGATGATGGTTTGATTGTGATTAACAAGCCCAGCGGGTTGGCCGTTCACGGTGGCAGCGGCGTCAGTCTTGGCGTGATTGAGGCCCTGCGGTTGATGCGTCCAAGTCAACGCTTTCTGGAGCTGGTTCACCGTCTGGACAGGGACACCTCTGGCTGCCTTATGGTGGCCAAAAAGCGTAGCGTTCTGAAAAAGCTGCATGAAGATCTGCGTGATGGCAACAACTTGCAGAAAACATACATAGCCCTGCTTTGGGGGCGCTGGAATGGCCTTGAGCATCGCATCGAGGCCCCGCTACGGAAATTTCATCTGCCTTCCGGTGAAAGGGTGGTTCGGGTGTCTACCGACGGTAAGCAATCCTTGACGCTGTTTCGCCAGATGGAGCTTTACGATAATGCCACCCTGGTAGAGGCAAAGCCGATTACCGGGCGAACCCACCAGATCAGGGTGCATGCTCAGCATGCCGGTCATGCCATTGCCGGGGATGAAAAATACCTGCATCGGGAACAAGCCGCCTATTTTGTGGACAAAGGACTCAAGCGGTTGTTCCTGCATGCCGCCAAGTTGGAGTTAGTAGACACTGAGGGGCAAAGGCGGGTGTTCGAGGCTCCATTACCAAAAGAGTTAAAAAACGTTCTCAGCAGGTTGTAGAAGTATGTCTGAATATAAACTGATCGTATTCGATTGGGATGGAACCCTGATGAACTCGCTTTCCCGTATTGCAGCCTGCATGCAGGCTGCAGCAAGTGATGTTGGAATCGAGCCGGCCACTGACGAGCAAGTCCAGGATATTGTGGGTCTGGCCCTGGAGCTGGCGATTTTGCGCCTTCACCCGGTGTTGGATGGTACCCAAGTGCAGCTCATGCGGGAGCGATACTCCCATCATTATGTGGTGGCAGAATCCACCCCCAGCCCCTTTTATGAGGGCATACCCGGCATGTTGGGCAGCCTCAGTGAGCGCGGTGTGCTGATGAGTGTGGCAACCGGTAAAAGCCGTAAGGGTTTGTCTCGGGTCTTTAATGCTCATGGTGTTGGCGCGCTGTTCCACAGCTCCCGTTGCGCCGATGAGACCCGGTCTAAGCCAGAGCCGCACATGTTGTTGGAAATTCTGGATTTTCACGGTTTACAGCCCCACGAGGCAGTGATGGTAGGCGATACCGAGTTTGATCTGGAGATGGCCAGTCGCGCCGGGGTGGACTCCGTTGGCGTTACCTGGGGTGCTCATGATATAAAGCGGCTCCAGCGCCATAATCCGAAAGTCTGTGTGGGCAGCGTTAACGACCTCTCCACCTGGTTGCACCAAGCAGTTTAAGTGTTAAGGAAAGTACTCAATGAGCGAGAATCAGAATACCAATAACGGAAACTACCAGCGCAGTGGTAATGATCGCGGGCGTTTTAATCGGCCGCGCTCGAACAAAGAGTGGAAGTTGATCGAGAAGATGGTGACGTCTTCTCAGGATGAGCATCGTAAAGCCCGTCGCTGGGGGATTTTCTTTAAATCACTCACCTTTGTTTATTTGTTTGTGATGCTGATGGTGTTCAGCCCCGGCATGTGGGGTTCATCCGGTGTCAGCGCAAATAAACCGCATACTGCCCTGGTGGATTTGAAAGGGGCGATTATGGATGATTCAGAAGCCAGTGCGGATAGGCTGGTGTCGGGCTTGCGTGAAGCCTTCGAGGCGGAGCACTCCAAAGGTATTATCATTCGGGTGAACAGCCCCGGTGGCAGCCCGGTACAGTCCGGTTTGGTGTATCGGGAAGTGCAGCGATTGAAACAACAGTACCCAGAAAAGAAAGTGTATGCGGTGATTACCGATATTGGCGCGTCTGGTGCCTATTACATTTCTGCCTCTGCTGATGAAATATACGCCGATCCTGCCAGCCTTGTGGGCTCCATTGGTGTGGTCAGCGATGGTTTTGGGTTTGTGGGGGTCATGGATAAAGTTGGGGTAGAGCGCAGGGTTTACACATCAGGCACCAATAAGGCAATGCTCGACCCGTTCTCGCCAGAGGATCCTAAGCAGAAAGAGTTTTTTGCTTCCATTCTGACGGACGTGCATCAGCAGTTCATTGATGCAGTCAAAGAAGGCCGTGGCGATCGTATCAAGGATGACGAAATCGTGTTCTCCGGTTTGTTCTGGTCCGGGCGACAGGCTTTGGAATTGGGTTTGGTGGATGGTCTTGCCAGTCCTGGCCAAGTAGCTCGTGAAATTGTCGGTGAAGAAGATATCGTTGATTACACCCCCCGTGTTAGTCCGTTTGACGCGTTTACAGGGCGCTTGGGTGTAGCGATGGCAGACCATGTTATGGCTTCATTGGGTATTGGTACCATCACGCTTAAGTAGAGTCTTGCTCCACCAATAAAAAAGCGGAGCCGCTATTCAGGCAGCTCCGCTTTTTTATTGGAAATAATAATCAGTTTATATTCAGTAACCGATTGATGATAGTGTCTACCGTCGACTGCATGGAATGGTATTCAACGTAAACGTTGCCTTCCTCGTCATTGCGGGTGGGGAGCCAACTTAATCGAATCAGCATGAAACCATGCACGCTCGCGGTAAAGTCAGCGGCACCGATTTTGTTTTCCGCGCCGCAGCATCGATCAATCAAGCTCTGCACTCGGTTGTGCATATCATTTATTTCAGAAGGCAGGCTGAAATTTTGATTGACTGCCGCACGATGATTCAACGGATCGTATCCCAGCGGTACGGACTGATCACGTAGCATCAGGCGGAAGTAGGCAGGACGATCGCCAAGAAATATAAGCATCTCTTGAGCGCCGCGTTTTAACGTTTCAATGGGGGCTTCGCCAGGCTTGGCGACATAGAGTTGCGTAATGCCCTTACTGATGCGGCTGCCCATTGCGGCAAGGATGTCTTCTCTGCCGCTGAAGTGCGCATACACAGACGGCAGCTTAATGCCAATCTTGTCCGCAACGTCCTGCAGTTTTAAATGTTCAATACCATGCAACGCAGCCAATGCTTCGGCTTCGTCGATTATTTTCTCTTTGGTATTTCTACGTCTTGGTTTGTTAATCTGAATATCATCGGCCATCGGTTTTTCGCCTCGTAACACCGGGTGCGCGACAAGCGCTCGCACACGCCGTAGCACCTAACTATATAAGTGTAGACGCCCGATGAAATTTGTTCAGAAATTGGCAAAAAAAATTACGGAATTTGTATACCTAAATTTCTGAACATTTCAGCTAATTTTATTAGGGGTAAGCCAATCAATGCGTTAGGGTCGTTACCCTCCAATTTTTGGAACAAGGTAATGCCCAGTCCTTCTGATTTAAAACTGCCTGCGCAGTTAAAAGGCGTCTCTTTTTCCAGATATCGTGTGATTTCGCCATCATTCAGATCGCGAAAATGCACGTGAAACGGTTCAACCACTAACTGGTTTTGGCCAGTCTTCGCATCATAAAGACAAAGGCTGGTTAAAAACGTGACGGTGTTTCCGCTACTGGATTTGAGTTGGGTAAATGCGTTCTCAAAATTGCCCGGTTTACCGTTGATGTTGCCCTGCAAAACGGAGACTTGGTCGCTGGCAATAATCAGCGCCTCGGGGAACTGCTGTGCGACCGCTGCGGCCTTTTTCAGGGCTAGCCTTTGCACCAGATCAGTTGGGGATTCGTCGGCAAGGGGGGTTTCGTCGATATCCGGGGAGCAGGTGGTGAAGTCCGGTATCAGTTTTTGCAGCAGCTCTTTGCGAAAAGGGGAGCTGGAACCCAAAACGATCTGTTGCACTGGACACTCCGAAAGCTGGCAATAAATCAAAGGTTTAGTGATGTTGCGGGCTCCGAACCAGAGAAGCTTAGGCTTGAATGGGCCGAAACCGAAGGGCGGCCATCATCGCATAGGGAAAATGCTTGATCCAGTTGAAAAAAGCCTGTTAAAGCCTTTGACAGAGTGACACCTTGACCCTAGAATTGCGCGCTTATGTTTGAGCACCCACTGCCTATAACCATTAAACCAGTCAAACTTGCGCGTCAGGAAGGCAAGCTTACTGGCTTTATGCCGTTAAAGCAGCTTACCACCCTGGCTGCTGACTGCGTGTCGGACGAAGGCCGAGTTGAAGCTGATCTGGCATTACGAATGGAGCGGGCACGGCCTGAGATTCATGGTAAGGCCAGCGCTTCCGTAAAACTGGTCTGTCAGCGTTGTCTGGAGCCGGTGGATGTAAAGGTCGATGTCAGTATTGATCTGGGGTTTGTTCAAACCGAAGAGCAGATCAGCGAGCTGCCTGGAAGCCTCGAGCCGTTTATGCTTGAGGAAGAGGAAATTACGCTGGCCAGCTTGCTTGAGCAAGAGTTAATACTGGCGTTGCCCATAGTGGCCTATCATGATGCTTGCGAACCATTTCCTTACGCGGGCAAAGAAGAGGCAGAAGCAGCGGCAGTGGAAGAAAAACCCAACCCTTTTGCTGTTCTTGAGCAGTTGAAGGGTAGTTTGAAGAAATCCGATAAATAGAGTTGTAACGTAAGTCAGGAGCATACAATGGCAGTTCAGCAGAACCGTAAAACCCGATCCAAGCGTGGCATGCGCCGTTCTCACGACAGCCTGCCCGGTAGCACTCTGTCTGAAGACGTAACCACCGGCGAGACCCATCGTCGTCACCACGTAACTCCAGATGGTTTCTACCGTGGTCGTCAGGTTATCGCTAGTAAAGACGAAGAGTAAGCCAAGCCGTCAGCATGGTTACCCTTGCGGTTGACGCAATGGGCGGGGACTTTGGTCCCGATGTAACAGTACCCGCAGTTCTGCGCGCTTTGTCTGAGCAGCAGGATTTGCGGGTTTTGTTGTTTGGCGAAGAAAGCAAAATGCGAGCTCTGCTGGGGCCTCGCAATGTGGACCGCCTCTCACTCTGCCATGCGGAACAGGTTATTGGTATGGGTGAATCCCCGGCGGTCGCCCTCCGTACGAAAAAGCAATCCTCCATGGCGCTGATGCTGCATGCTGTCAATGATGGCAAAGCCGATGGCTGTGTCAGTGCCGGTAACACTGGTGCGCTGATGGCGCTCAGTCGGCATATTCTCAAAACCAGTGATTCCATCGATCGTCCAGCCATTATTTCCGCGTTACCCCGAGAAGACGGCAGGCATACTTTTGTCCTGGATCTGGGGGCCAATGTGGGTTGTGATTCCGAACAACTGTATCAGTTCGCTGTGATGGGGCAGGCCGTTGCCCAGGTGCTTGATGGTGGCCGCAAACCCACCGTAGCGCTGTTAAACATTGGCAGTGAGGATATCAAAGGCAATGATCAGGTGAAGGCCGCCAATGACCTGTTGCGTGGCGATGAAGATCTCAATTATATCGGATATGTCGAAGGCTCTGACCTGTTTACCGGTAAGGCTGATGTGGTGGTGTGTGATGGGTTTGTGGGTAATGTAGCTCTTAAAACCATAGAAGGGCTGGCTCGTTACGTGATGTCTGAAGTGCGGCGTGAGTTCAATCGTAACTGGTGGCATCGAATATTTGGGCTGTTGGTGGCCCCCCTTTGGCGTAGGGTGGAACAGCGGATTAATCCCAGCGGTTATAACGGAGCGGCTTTCGTCGGGCTGCGCGGTGTGGTGGTAAAAAGCCATGGCAATGCCGATGCGGCCGAGTTCAATCAAGCCATTTGTTCCGCCCGTCAGTACGTCGACAAAAAATTGCCGGATAAAATTGAGAGCCTGCTTAAATAGGGTTGCTAAATTTTGTTACTTTTCCGTTGAGCAGGTTTGATGTTCTGCGGGTATGATTGGGGAAATTTCTGCAAGGTCTTGGAAAATACGGCCAGATTCAGTACCGAATTCATCAAATTGAAATTCGAGTGTCGCAGAATAGACAATGGTATCAGGGTATTTCATGAATAAAGAACTCGCATTTGTTTTTCCTGGTCAGGGCTCACAATCAGTCGGCATGATGGCTGATTTGAACCAGGCTCATCCGCAGGTCAAGGAAACGTTCGATGAGGCGTCTGAGGTGTTCGGCCAGGATATGTGGGCGATGGCACAGCAGGGGCCGGAAGCATTGCTTTCCCAAACCGAAGTCACCCAGCCAATCATGTTTGTATCTGGTGTGGCAGCATGGCGCGCATGGTGCGCCGCTACCGAGATCCGCCCCGCGCTGATGGCCGGTCATAGTCTGGGTGAGTACACTGCCTACGTCTGCGCTGGTTCTATTTCTCTTCAGCAGGGAGTGGAGCTGGTTAAGCGCCGTGGTGAGTTAATGCGTGATGCATGCCCTGGCGGCCAGGGGAAAATGGCAGCAATCCTGGGTCTGGATGATGACAAAGCGATCGCTGTGTGTGCTGATGCTGCCCAGGGGCAAGTAGTACAGGCGGTTAATTTTAATTCTCCTGGACAGGTTGTGATCGCCGGTCATGCCGAGGCGGTGGACAGAGCGGTGGTGCTGGCGAAGGAGGCGGGTGCCAAAAAGGCTATGCCCCTGTCAGTGAGCGTGCCGTGCCACTCGGATTTGATGAGAACGGCAGGTGATGAGCTGGCGGAAAAATTACGGGCGACGACGATTGAGCGTCCGGTTGTGCCAGTGGTAAATAATATTGATGCAGAAATTGAGCTGGACCCAGCCAGGATACGCGACAAATTGATCGCCCAGCTTTACAGCCCGGTGCTTTGGGTGGCTTCTGTGAACACTATGGCTGCCACAGGCATCACGACGCTGGTAGAATGCGGCCCCGGCAAAGTGCTGTGTGGTATGAGTAAGCGAGTGGTGCGCGGTATGAACGTAAACTCGCTGCAAGATCAAGCCGGGTTTGACAGCACGCTTGAGGCATTGAGCTAATCATTTAACATAACAACGAATAAGGAGTGCGAAATGTCCCTAGAAGGTAAAGTGGCGCTGGTAACCGGTGCCAGCCGAGGGATCGGTAGGGCTATCGCGGAATCACTCATAGCGCGGGGAGCGGTGGTGCTGGGTACAGCTACTTCTGAGTCCGGCGCTGAAAATATAACCAATTATATCAAGGAAGCGGGCGGCAATGGTCGTGGCTTCTGTCTGAATGTAACGGATCCCGCCAATATTGATGTGGTGATGAATGAAATTCAGAAAGAATATGGCGTGCCTCAGGTGCTGGTAAACAATGCGGGCATTACTCGCGACAACCTGATGTTGCGCATGAAAGAGGAAGAGTGGGATCAGGTGATTGATACCAACCTTACTTCGGTTTATCGCATGAGCAAAGCCTGCTTGCGCGGCATGACCAAAGCCCGCTGGGGCAGAATCATCAATATCAGTTCAGTGGTTGGCTTGATGGGAAACATGGGGCAGGCCAATTACAGTGCTGCCAAGGCAGGCCTGGAGGGCTTTACCCGCTCGCTGGCCAAGGAAATCGGCTCCCGTGGTATCACCGTCAATTCGGTGGCTCCGGGCTTTATCGATACGGATATGACCAAAGAGCTGCCTGCCGCCAGTAAAGAGGCTATGTTAGCGCAAATTCCAGCAGGTCGTCTGGGTCAGCCGCAGGAGATCGCAGCAGTGGTTTCCTTCCTGGCCGGTGAAGAATCTGGTTACATTACAGGAGCAACAATTCCTGTTAATGGCGGTATGTATATGTGATATAGTTGCCGCACTGGTTTGATGGTGCCGGTTATGATTCCTTCTGTTTGTTTGAAAAGGTTGTAACGGGTGCAATGCTTTATATAAACTATAAAACCCTAATTTCTGTAGGGACAATTCACAGGAGATACGAGTCAAATGAGTAGCAATATCGAAGAGCGCGTTAAGAAAATCGTTGCCGAGCAGCTTGGCGTTAAACTGGAAGAAGTCAATAATGATTCTTCTTTCGTCGAAGATCTGGGAGCCGACTCTCTTGACACCGTCGAGTTGGTAATGGCTCTGGAAGAAGAATTCGAAACTGAAATTCCTGACGAAGAAGCTGAGAAAATCACCAAGGTTCAGGAAGCGATTGATTACGTGCAATCTAACCTATAAGCACGCTGTTCAATTAGAAAAGGCCGCTGTAACTTCAGCGGCTTTTTTTTGCCTGTAGTTACTTGCCTGTATTTACTTCTGGTTACGAAACCTTTTGAAAGATATTTCAGGTATATAACAATAATGTAACAAGGGTAAACTAGCGTTTACGCTAATCTATTTTTAGGTCTTTGAGAAAGCCGTTTGGAGGAAGTGTCGTGAGTCGCAGAGTGGTTATCACCGGAATGGGGGCAGTTACACCCCTTGGTAACAGCGTCGAAGAAACGTGGAAAGGGCTGCTGGATGGAAAAAGCGGCATTGCGCTCATCGATAACAGCGATGTATCCAGTTTTAGTACCCGGTTTGCCGGGCAAATCCGCGACTTGGACATCACTGAATATATGTCCACCAAAGAGGCGCGCAAAATCGACCCTTTCATCCAGTATGGATTGGTGGCAGGTATTCAGGCGATCAGGGATTCCGGGCTTGAAGTAACAGATGCGAACCGTAAGCGCATTGGCGTTGCCATCGGTTCCGGTATCGGTGGTATAGGAACCATTGAGCGCAACAAAGAGCTAATGGATAAGGGCGGCATTCGCAAAGTAAGCCCGTTTCTTGTGCCAGGTTCCATCATTAACATGATCTCCGGCAACCTGTCGATTATGTATGGTCTGCAGGGGCCGAACTGGGCTATTACAACAGCATGTACTACCGCGACACACTGTATAGGTTATGCCTCGCGCATGATCAAATACGGCGATGTGGATGCGATGGTCGCCGGTGGTGGTGAGTGTGGATCCTCACCTCTGGGTATGGCGGGTTTCGTGGCCGCCCGAGCACTGTCCACCCGTAATGATGATCCCGCAGCCGCCAGTCGGCCCTGGGATCGAGACCGCGACGGCTTCGTATTGGCAGATGGCGCTGGTGTGCTGATGCTGGAGGAATATGAGCACGCCAAGAAGCGTGGAGCTAAGATATACGGTGAACTGATTGGCTTTGGCGCCAGCAGTGATGCCCATCATATTACCTCACCACCGGAAGACGGTAGAGGTGCGGCAGACTCGATGTTAAATGCACTGCAAGATGCAAAAATCGACAGCTCTGCCGTGGATTATATCAATGCCCACGGCACATCAACCATGGCAGGCGATATTGCTGAAACCAATGCTATCAAAAGCGTTTTTGGTGATCATGCTTACAAGCTTTCGGTCAGTTCCACCAAGTCTATGGTGGGCCATTTGTTGGGGGCTGCCGGTGGTGTAGAAGCGGTCTTTACCTTACGTGCGCTGCAGGATCAGGTCGCCCCTCCCACTATCAATCTTGATAATCCTGATGACGGCTGTGATCTGGATTACGTACCCCATACCGCAAAAGAGCGTGACATCGATATCGCTGTTTCCAACTCTTTCGGTTTTGGCGGTACGAATGGAACATTGATCTTCAAGCGTGCCTGATCACGCACAGATACCTTGCTGGGTTAATGGTGCTCCCGCTGATGGGGTATCCGTTGCTGATCGCGGGTTGGCCTATGGCGACGGTGTGTTCGAAACCGTCCGGGTTGCCTGCGATGGCCCGGTTTTACTGCCGTATCATCTACAACGTCTGCAAGAGGGGCTGCTACGATTAAATATCGCTGTAGATTGGGCCGCGCTTGAGCAAGAAATACGTCAGTATCCCGGTTGGCGGCAGCCCGGTGTTGTTAAGCTGATCATTACCCGTGGCAGCGGCGGGCGTGGTTATGGCACGGTAAATGTGCAGGGTCCCTCCCGGGTTTTTTCCGCGCATCCTGCTCCGCAGTATCCTGAACGATACACCCAGTTGGGTGTTCGCATATACTCCTGTGAAACTCGCTTATCTATTAATCCGCAATTGGCAGGCATTAAGCATCTTAACCGGTTGGAGCAGGTGCTGGCACGTCAGGAATTTCAGTCCGATTCATGCCAGGATCAATACCAGGAGGGCTTGATGTTGAGTCAGTCTGGCTGTGTCATAGAGGGTGTACTCAGTAATCTGTTTTTGGTACAGGATGGCAGTTTGCATACGCCGGATCTAAGTCAGTGTGGTGTGGCTGGAGTGATGCGGCGCTGGCTGCTTGAACAGATGCAGGAGTGTGGAATCAAGGTAAATGTTGGGCCTGTCACGTTGCAGGATATCGAGCTTGCCGATGAATGGTTTTTTTGCAACAGTGTTTACGGAGTATGGCCGGTGAGCCATTGGGAAAACAGAACCTGGACGGTGGGCCCCTTAACCGCTCAAGTTCAGCAGTGGGTAAAAGATCGTTGGCAATTCTAAAAAAATTATTTTTGTTGGTGCTGGTGTTAGCTGGCAGCGCAGTTGCCGCTGCATTGTACGGTGTTTCCTGGCTGAACCATTGGGCTGAGACGCCTATGGAGCTGACCCAAGATCAAGTGTTGGAAGTGCCTCAGGGATCATCCCTTTATCGTCTTTCCAATGAGCTGGAGCAGCAAGGCCTGATTGAGCACGGGCGTTGGTTGCGTTGGTACGCGAGGGTTAATCAACTGGGACACCTTATCCAGGCGGGGGAGTATCGTGTGCTGGTGGGCACAACGCCTCAGCAACTTATAAAACAAATTCAATCCGGCGCTGTAGTTAAATATTCAGTCACCTTGATCAATGGCCATACATTCCGTGAATTCATCACGGCCCTGCAAGCTGATCCAGTTTTAATCAAGCGCCTGCCGGATATGGATAGTGCGCAGATTCTGCAAGCACTGGATGAACAGCGAGATCACCTGGAAGGGCTGTTTTATCCCGATACCTACTATTTTCAGCGGGGAGACTCCGATCTGGATATTCTGGTTAGGGCCCATGATCGCATGCAGACCTTGTTGCAGCAGGCGTGGGATAATCGAGCCGAGGGTCTGCCGTATCAGTCTCCTTATGAGGCGTTAATCATGGCTTCGATTGTGGAGAAAGAAACCGCAGTGGGGGAGGAGCGCTCTCTTATCGCCGGGGTGTTTGTGAATCGCCTCAATAAGAAGATGCGCCTGCAAACTGACCCCACCGTGATCTATGGTTTGGGCGACCAATACAAGGGCAACATTACCAAAGCCCACCTGAAGGCTTATACCCCCTACAACACCTACCGTATTAACGGGTTACCACCCACGCCCATTGCCAACCCGGCCTTACCCGCAATTGAGGCAGCACTGCACCCAGAGACAACAAACGCGTTATACTTTGTCGCCAAAGGTGACGGCAGTCACCACTTTTCTGCCACTTTGCAGGAGCATGAGAAAGCGGTGCGCCAGTATCAATGGAAGCGTCGTGCCGATTATCGCTCCAGCCCACAGCAATAAGTGAATACAGGCTTCATGACCCCACGCGGCAAATTTATTACGGTTGAAGGTACCGAAGGGGTGGGTAAGACCACCAACCTTGAGTACATCAAAAGTTGGCTTCAACGCAACAAAATTGACTTTATTGCTACCCGAGAGCCGGGAGGCACGCCGCTGGCTGAGCAGCTTCGGGACTTGCTGTTGCAGCCCCGCAATGATGAAACGGTGGCAGAAAACGCAGAATTGTTGATGGTGTTTGCCGCCCGCGCGCAGCACCTTAACCAGGTTATCAAACCGGCTCTGGAAAGCGGAACCTGGGTGTTGTGTGATCGTTTCACCGATGCCACCTACGCCTATCAGGGCGGTGGTCGATGCATGGATCAGGCGACCATCGCCATCCTAGAGAACCTGGTACAAGGGGATTTGCGCCCCGATGCCGTGATCCTGCTGGATGTGTCGGTTCAGATCGGCTTGGCCCGAGCCCGCGGGCGGGGCGAGTTAGATCGGTTTGAGCAAGAAGATGTCGCCTTCTTCGAACGGGTTCGAGCCGCGTATCGCAGCCGGGCGGACGGTAATTCAAGTTACCATGTGGTGGACGCCGGACAGGAATTGGATCGAGTGCAGCAGCAGTTGGCCATAGTGTTGGAGCAATTGGGCAAGCGGTGGCTGCCATGAGTCTGGCCGAGGTGAATCACGTCCAGGTGGCGATGCCCTGGCAGCAGGTTCAATGGGAAGGGTTGCTGGCTCGCCTGCAGGAGGGGCGGATGCCCCATGCGCTTATGCTGCGGGGCGAGGAGGGTACCGGCAAGAACCAATTTGCGCTGGCGCTGGCTCAGCTTCTGCTGTGTAATCGGCCCGTGGCCAACACGGCCTGTGGTAAGTGTAAGGGCTGCCAGCTGAACTTGGCGGGGTCCCATCCGGATCTGGCCATTCTTGAACCGGAAGAAGCAGGCAAAGCCATCAAGGTGGATCAGGTTCGTGCTGTGGTGGACTTTGTTGGTAAAAAAGCCCAGTTGGACGGCTTTCGGGTGGTTCTGGTTAGCCCCACCGAGGCTATGAACGTCAACTCCTCGAATGCGTTGCTGAAATCCCTGGAAGAGCCCGGCGAAAAAACCGTGCTGATACTGGTTTCCCACCAAATTACCGGTGTGCTGCCTACGATCCGTAGCCGCTGCCAGGTGATGGATTTCCCCATCCCGAACCGGCAGCAGGCATTGAGCTGGCTAAATACACTGGTGAGGGATGCTGCCAAGTCCGAAAAGCTGCTGAATGTCGCCGGTGGTGCCCCGGTACGAGCCCTGGCGCTGAACGAAAGCGAATGGCTTGGGGAGCGAGCTACGGTATTGCAGCAGTGGTTGGCGGTATTGAGCGGCAAACGTGACCCGGTGCGGACAGCCGATGGTTGGGCACAGTACCCTCTGAAAGACCTGATGGCGTGGCTGTTGGCTTGGCAGATCGATTTGGTCAAGCTGGTATCCGTTGGTGGGCGAGACATCATGAATCAGGATCTACGCCAGGATCTGCAGGCGGCCAGCACGATGGTTAACCTGGAACGGCTGTTCGCCTGTCATGATCATCTGCTGCACGTTAAGCGTCTGCTGAACAGCCAAGCTAACCCTAACCCTCAGTTATTATTAGAAGAAATTTTGTTGAAATGGTCACAGGTACGGTTGCGTTAGCTGGCATTGAATTTTGCAGATGCTAAACTGACAATCAAACATAAGTGAATTTGGTTCAAGACGACTATGGCAATAGGCGGTTCCCGAAGCGGTATCCTGTCCCTCACCATCAAGGATAAAGCGGTGCTTTATGCCGCATATATGCCTTTCATCAAGAATGGCGGCCTGTTCATTCCCACCAATAAGCAATACAAATTGGGGGAAGAGGTGTTTCTGCTGTTAAATTTGATGGAAGAAACCGAGAAGATCCCTGTGGCGGGCAAAATTGTCTGGGTTACCCCCAAAGGCGCTCAGGGTAACCGAGCAGCGGGCATCGGCGTTCAATTCAATGATCAGGATGACACCGCTCGCTCCAAGATCGAGACCTACCTGGCGGGTGCCCTGCAGTCAGATCGCCCCACTCACACTATGTAGAATCAGGCTTCAGAGCCGGTGCGCACCGGCCTGATGCATTGCCTCGAATCACCCTCGCTATCCGTGTAAAATCACACCATTATCCATCCGATTGATTATCACAACCCCAGGACCCCAAATTCATGCTGGTTGATTCCCACTGCCATCTCGACAAACTGGATCTCAGCGCCCATGGTGGCGACTTGCACAAAGCATTGCAGGCGGCTTTTGAGCGTCAGGTGAACCACATTTTGTGTATTGGTATCGATCTGGAGCATATTGACGACGTCGTAGGGCTGGCAGAACAGCATGAGGCCGTATTTGCCTCAGTCGGTGTGCATCCGCTGTATCGCGAGAGTCGAGAGCCAAAGCTTAGTGACCTGATCGAGATAGCCCGACACCCCAAAGTGGTGGCCATTGGCGAAACGGGGTTGGACTACTTTTACGGTGAAGGGGATCTGCAGTGGCAAAAGGATCGATTTATCACCCATATAGAGGCTGCCAGACAAACACAGTTGCCCCTTATTATCCATACGCGCGGTGCCAAAGCAGACACGCTGGCCTACCTGCGTGATCATGGGAAAGGGGAGGTGCAGGGCGCACTACACTGTTTCACCGAAGATCTGGACATGGCAAAACAAGCGGTTGATATGGGGTTTATGATCTCAATATCGGGCATTGTCACCTTTGCCAATGCCACCGAACTGCGGGATGTGGTGAAAGCTCTGCCTCTGGATCGCCTGCTGGTGGAAACCGATGCCCCTTGGCTGGCACCCGTGCCTCATCGTGGCAAAAAGAATGAGCCTCAGTACGTAGTGGAAGTGGCTGAAAAAGTCGCCGCACTAAAAGGTGTGTCGTTGCAAGATGTGGCCAAAGTGACGACCGATAACTTTTTTACCCTGTTTGCCAAGGCCTGTGGCACCGGAGAAGCCAACTGACATGGATATTCAAATATTAACGGTGCTGGGTGGTGGCCTGGCGTTGGGGTTGATTCTTGGTGGCTTGATTGGGCATTTTCGAGCCCAGGCGCAACTGCAAAAACTTCGCTCTGAGGCCGAACGGGAGCAGGCTCTGCATCAGCAAGTGCAAGAACAAAGGGCGCATGTACAGTCCCAACTCGAGCAGCAAAGCGCAGAGCAGCAACAGCAACTGGACGCCATGCGGGCGCAGACCAGTCAGCTCGAGCGGGCGCTGGCTCAAGCCCAGGAGCAAGGGCGTCAGCAGGCAGCACTGGAAGAAAAACTGGCAGAGAAAGAGCGATTATTGTCCGAGCTGCAGGGAGAACTTAAGCGTGAGCATGGGCAGGTAACCGATCTTAGGGCCCGCCTGGAGGCATCGCAAAAAGAAACCCATGAGAAGATTCAGCTCTTGCAGGAAGCCAAAGAGCAAATGAAACTGGAGTTTCAAAGCATTGCCCATAAATTGTTTGAGGATAAGAGCGAGAAATTCACCCAGCAGAACAAAAGCAATATGGGAGAGATCCTAACTCCCTTGAAAGAACAGCTATCCGACTTCAAAAAGCGCGTGGAAGACGTGTATGACAAAGAAAGCCGCGATCGCTTATCCCTCTTTAACGAGATCGTGGCACTAAAAGACCTCAACAGTAAAATGACGGTTGAGGCCCTTAACCTTACCCGTGCCCTTAAAGGTGACAGCAAAACCCAAGGTAACTGGGGTGAAATGGTGCTGGAACGGGTGCTGGAGGCATCCGGCTTACAGAAGGGGCGTGAGTACGAAACCCAGGGTCAATACAGCAATGAAGATGGCCAGAGACTACGCCCGGATGTGATTGTGCATTTGCCTGATGCCAAACACATCATTATTGATTCGAAGGTGTCACTTACCGCATGGGAGCGATACAGCGCCAACGAGGATGAGTTGAATGAGCAGCACTTACTGGCCCATATAGACTCCATCAAGTCCCACATCCGGGATCTCAGTGCCAAAAACTACCCGGATCTCTATGGCATCAACGCACCGGACTACGTACTGATGTTCATCCCTATCGAGCCTGCTTTCCTTAAAGCGCTGGAATCGGACCCAGCGTTGTTTGGGCAGGCGTTTGATCGCAACATCATGTTGGTTTGCCCCTCCACCTTGTTGGTGAGCTTGAAGACCATTCACAATATCTGGCGTTACGAATATCAAAACCGCAACGCGTTGGAGATAGCCCGTCAGGCTGGAGGGCTGCATGATCAGTTCGTGTTGTTTGCAGAATCTCTGCAGGATGTAGGTGATAAGATTGATAAGGCGCGTCAGTCTTATGACACCGCCCATCGGCGTTTGGCTTCTGGGAAAGGCAATTTGGTTCGCCGGATAGAGCAATTGGAAGTGCTGGGAGCCAAAGCCCGCAAGAAAATACCTGACTCCTTGAAGGAAAGTGCCGAAGGTGAGATCGAGGCTGATCTGGAGGCACTGGTGCAACCAGAGGGTAATTAATTCTGCAGATACACCCTTAAAATATCTGAGCTATAGTTATTAAATCAGCGGGTTATCGGGTTCTGCCGCCCTCGCTCAACTATACGTTCTTGGATATATACCTATGACCCCTGAATCCCCAAATCAGGATCTTTTGCCCGGATACAAGATACATGAAATGATCTTTGATAAGGGTACCACCAGAGTGTATCGGGCTGAACGCCTGTCTGACGGCAGGAGTGTCATGCTAAAGGCATTGCGCGACGACGGCGATATACTGGATTCCACGGCCTCCCTTAAGCATGAATATGATATTGCCAGACAATTTAATGCCGATGGCGTGATTCAGGTTATTGGTCTAGAGCAGTTCCAGAACCGACCAATGATCGTGCTGGAGGACTTTGGCGGGGTATCTCTCAGTCGTTTGATCGAGAGCAACAGAACCATTTCGCTGCCGGAGTTGCTTTCAATAGCCATTCAGTTGTCGCAGGGCCTCAGTGACATTCATAGCGCTAACATCATTCATAAAGACATCACACCCTCGAACGTGGTTTACAACCCGGACACGGGGAAGGCAAAAGTCATTGATTTTGGTATCTCAACTTATTTAACGCGCGAGCAGGCGGCGATTGCCAATCCTAAAGTGGTGGAGGCCAGCCTACCCTATATTTCGCCGGAGCAAACCGGGCGCATGAATCGCTCGGTGGATTATCGCAGTGACTTCTATTCCTTCGGCGTTACCCTATTCGAACTGCTTACGGGTCGACTGCCTTTTGTGGTCAGTGAGCCTATCGAATGGTTTCACTGCCATATTGCCAAACAACCACCGACACCATTCCAGATCGATCCCACCATACCTCAGCCAGTTTCCGACATTGTAATGAAGCTGATGGAGAAAATGGCTGAGAACCGCTATCAAAGCGCACAAGGGTTAAAGGCCGATCTACAGCGCTGTTTGGATCAACTGAATCAATCAGGCACCATCGAACCGTTTGCGTTGGGCACGGATGACATTAGTCAGCACTTTCAGATACCTCAAACCCTTTATGGCAGGGAGCAGGAAGTAAAGCAGTTGCTGGCAAGCTTCGAGCGGGTTAGCCAGGGCAGCAACGAGTTGATGCTGGTGTCAGGATATTCAGGCATCGGAAAAACCTGCCTGATACGAGAAATATATAAGCCCATTACCGAGCGACGTGGTTTTTTTATCGCGGGGAAATACGATCAACTGCATCGGAATGTGCCTTATAGCGCGTTGGTTGCAGCGTTGCGTGATCTGGTGCGCCAGCTACTTACAGAGAACGAAGAGCGGCTCGCCACTTGGCGGGAGAAAATTCTTGCAGCGGTAGGTGTTAACGGTCAGATCATGGTGGATTTGCTGCGGGAGCTGGAGTTGGTGATCGGGCCTCAGCCGGACGTTGCTGTTTTACCACCGCTGGAATCAGAGCAGCGTTTCCATCTGGTTTTTATGGCATTCATAAAGGTATTTGCCAGTGCAGCGCACCCGCTGGCTATTTTTCTGGATGATTTGCAATGGGCGGACAATGCCAGTCTCAATCTGCTGGAGTCATTAATTCATCCGGAATCAAAATTGCCATATTTGTTGGTGATTGGGGCGTTTCGCGATAACGAAGTGCAGCAGGGGCACCCGCTGAGACTCAGTATTAAGTCCATTGCAGAACATGGGTGCCCGGTTGAAGAAATTAGGCTTAGCCCTCTGAGCCTAGAGCATCTCGCGGCTCTTCTTAGTGATACGCTTGGCCTGAAGCGTGACGATGTCATGGCTTTAGCGCAACTGATTCAACAGAAAACAGCAGGTAATCCATTTTTTACAGAGGAATTTCTAAAAACCCTGCATCAAAAAGGGCTGATTGCTTTTGATACGAGGTTGCGGTGTTGGACGGGCGACGTTGATCTAATCCGCCAACAACAAATCACAGACAATGTGGTTGATCTGATGGCAGAAAAATTATGCCAGCTGGAGCCACAAACTCTGGAACTGATTAAGCTCGCCGCCTGTATAGGAAACCGTTTTCCTTTGAGTCTGTTGATGCTTGTTTCTGATCAGTATCCGGCGCAGATCGAGGCCGGGATAAAATCGGCAATGAAAGCGGGAGTGATTGCTCCGATCGGCGATACCTATCAGATTATGGAGCTGAAAGATCGCAAGCTGAATGAGGTAACGGTTGAATTTGCGTTTGCGCACGATCGCATACAGCAGTCGGCCTATGCGCTACTGGATAAAGCGCGACGCAAGCAGGTCCATTTGCAAATCGGGCACTTGTTGTTACGCAGATTAAACGATGAAAAACGCCATGAGCGGCTTTTTGATATTACTAACAGTCTGAACTTCGCAATCAAGCTGATCAATGATCCTGCAGAACGGGCGCAGCTGTGTCAACTGAACCTTTTGGCAGGCAAGCGCGCGAAAGCATCGACTGCTTATGATGCAGCTAAGAGCTATTTTAACTTTGCGCTCGGCTTGCTGCCTGAAGATTCATGGCAGCAAGCATACGAACTCACGCTTGAACTGCATAATGAAGCGGCAGAGGCCGCTTATTCATTAGCTGATTACAGCGCGTTGCAAAAACTGTTAGAGGCGGGCTACGCCGGTGCAAAAACATTGATTGATAAAATAGATTTATACCTGGTGCAGATATCAGCACTCATTGCACAAGGACGTCTGCAGGAATCTCTGGATCTAGCAAAGCCGGTCATAGCTAAATTGGATTACCACTATCCGGATAAGCCCAATAAACTTCAAGTTATGATCGAGTTGTTTAAGAGCATTATTTATCTGCGTAAAGTTGATATCAAAAAGCTTGAAACGTTGCCCGCGATGACTGATCCCCGTCATATCGCTGCGCATCTGATCGGTTCTCGTATTGGGGCTCCGGCCATGTTTCTGCAGCCGGAACTGTTGTCGATGATGGCCTTCCGCTCCCTGCGTATTCAGTATAAGCACGGCCACTGCGTACACGCACTCAATGCCTGGACGCTCTACGGTATGGTGTTGGCGAGTCGTTTGTACAAGTCTGGGAAAGGCGATGCATTTGGTAAGCTTGCTCTCATGTTAACCAAGCGCTTTAAGTCTCGTGCTATGGCCGCTCGGGTTGAACATCTTTACAACGCGGTGGTTCGTCATTGGCATGAGCCATTGCGCAACTGTATTGATCCTTTGCAGCAGGCCTATAGGCTGGCTATAGAGAACGGGGATTTCGAATACGCGGTATTGGCCTTGGTTGTGCGCATGATAGATCAGTTGGATTCGGGGCTTGATTTGGACACATTGCAGTCCGAGTTGAGGGAGTATCACGGCGCAATAAAACAGTTGCACCAGGGAGATACGCTTGACTACGTGGATATCTATTTGCAGTTCTGCGAGAACATGAGTGGTAAAGCGAAAGATCCAACAGTGCTTATTGGTAAACATTATGATGTAGAGGCAAAGCGCAAGGTACATGAGAAGAAAGGTGATAAAAGCCTGATCGTAATTGATCATGATATGACGTTATTGACTCGTTACCTTTTCGGCGACGTCAAGGGTGCGTTAATTGAAGCCGATACGATGTCGGTCGATGATGCCAGTGTTGCGGGATTCTTTATGTCAGCGCGGATGACGTTGCTCGATACGCTGATTCGGTTTGCCAATGTCCACGGTGCCACTCGCAAAGAACGCAAGAATCTGATGCGAAAGGCAGCCGGGAATCAAGCAAAAATGAAAGCTTGGTCTAAAAACAACCCAGATAATTTTCGTAACAAATACTGTTTGATTGAGGCTGAGCGTTTGCGAGTTATGGAGAAAGGGCTGGAGGCGCATCCTTGGTATGATGAAGCGATTCGGCTTGCTGCAGAGCAGGGGTTTATCCATGAACAGGCACTTGCAAACGAGCTGTGCGGTGCGATGCATTGTGCAGCAGGACGAATGACCATCGGTATGCCTTATCTTGCTCAAGCTCTTGAGCTATATCAGCGCTGGGGCGCATTGGCTAAAGTTGAAAACTTGCAACAGCGTTACCCTCAGCTGATCAGAGCAGTGCGGCATAAGGATTCAACCATACTGGGGGGCACCACACGTACCGAACAGTTGGTTAGTATCGACATCACCGCATTGATGAAAGCGTTGAAAGCCATCGCTGAAGAGAAGGCTCATGGCCGAATGGTGGAATTGATACTGGCGTCGGCACTGGAGTTCGCGGCAGCGCAACAGGGCTTGTTAATATTGCGAAACGCCGAGGGCAAGTTCTTTATAGAAGGGGAGGCCAGTGTTGATGGCAGCAAATCCAATGTCCTACGTTCACTGCCTTTAACCGATGAGCGTTTGCCACGATCGTTGATCAACTATGTCATTCGCACTAAGGCCAGTATCGTAGTGCATGATGCTCAACAGGCGGTTGATGATATACCTGGTTTGACTGTGGATCCCTATATCCAGAAAAATGGGATTCGTTCACTGCTTTGCTTGTCTATTGTGACCGGCAGCGCTGATGAGAGCGAGCTGATTGGTTTGCTTTATCTGGAGAATAACCTGGCTGTAGGTAGTTTTATTCAAGAACGTTTTGACACCCTTGAAATCATCGGTATGGCAGCTGCTGGACGCCTGGAGCTGTCACGTAAGGCATCGTTTGATGGGCTGACCGGCTTGTTTAATCACGAATATTTTCAAAACATGTTACGGCAGGAGTTTGCCAGTTCGCGGCGCTACCAGCTTGGCCTTGGTCTTATTCTTATCGATATAGATCATTTTAAGCAGTTTAATGATACTTGGGGGCATCAGCTCGGCGATCTTGTGTTGCGGGAGGTGGCTCAGCTGATCAAATCCCATTGCCGTGATTGCGATGTTGTTGCCCGTTACGGTGGCGAAGAGATGGTCATCATCATGCCCAGCACCACAATGCCCTATGCTGAGGAAGTGGCAGAACGCATACGTGCCGTTGTTGAAAATCACCGGGTTATCCATGAAGGGCACGAACTGACTGTTACCATCAGTTTGGGGCTATCCATGCTGGGAGAGAATACTGTGGATAAAGACGAACTTATTCGTGTGGCGGATGAAGCTCTGTACGTGTCTAAAAGAAATGGGCGAAATCAGGTTACCGTTGCTTAGAGTCCAGTGCTTAGTGTCCAGCTTCACCTTTACAGGGTTGGGAAAAATCAATTACAAATTGATCGAAGCCTATGACTAAAACGCCAATGGCGTGTTTGGCTCTGGGGTTGTATATCGGTGTTGATACTTTTACCAACATCAGGTGGGTGCTTTCATCCAGTGTCTCGGATTGGAAATAGGCTTCTCCCTGTTTTAAGTTGATGGCTCTTAGAAATTGCGCTTCATCCCCTTGCCAAAAGTCCGTTGTTTTCTCGGTTGCTGCAACTAGCCCGCCATTTCGCCCAATCAATAAGCCTTCTCCTTGAATTGAAATATTAGCAATCCATTTACGCATCGCATCTGCTGACGGATTAGCTATTATGGCGTTAAGTACACTGTCTGATTCTCTTAGTTTGGGCCATACCCTATCAATTTTGTGGGGGTCAGGAGGTGAGGTGTTGTAGTTGTTTACATCTGTAATCAGAATTGGGTTAGTGGCCAGTTCCGCAACTTGTTTTCCAAGGCAGCGCCAGCGAATGTCTTCGTCTGGGTTGTTTGGTGTAGCGAACGTTGTTGAGCTAATCAAACACACTAAGATGCAGATGTGTCGCATTGGGTGTTGCTCTCCAGCCTTGAACTATTGTTATTTATTTTCGCCAAAAAAAACCCGGAGCCTGGGGGGGGATCCGGGTTAAGACCAATAGGAGTTAAATATGCGGTACTCGATCCTCGGTACCTGGACCACACAAGGCGACCCAACCAATGCAATTCTCACGTTTGGGGGGAAGTGAGCAACATCAGTAATGGTAAGTATTGCTGAGGATCCTGAAACATCCAGTAAACGGTTAAATTTATTTGTGATTAAAAATACCAAAAGTAAAAGCATTTCGAATAAGTGAATTGAAAGCTTCATTTTACACACACTCAGTCTTGTCGAGAGTTGATGGGGGTTACCTTGCTTTCATCAACCGAAACGGCGCTATCTTCGGTATTGCTTTCCTTGTTGGTGTTATTGGGTTGAAACACCAAAGCAGGATCCTGTTCCATGCCAGAATATACGCCGCTGCCTTTCCACGGAATCAGTCGCTCATGCTCATACAGTTTGAAATCTATAAACGGGTACTTAACGATTTCAAAGTTAGGTGATTGGTCGATTTCATAGGGCATACAGAGTATGGGGTGGCGTCGTAGCAACTGAACACCCTGATCACCGGTAATTTTTACTAGCGGATAAACCGGGAACTGAATAAATCCGAAGCACTCTGCGATGAAAGCGGCCGTTACATTTTTGGTGTGTCGTCCCGCCCAGCGACGAAAACTGCTGCCTCTCCAGTTTGTAGGCCACATTCCCCATGGAAAGAAAAAGCGGAACAGATCAAACAGGTATCCGCCGCCTTTGTGGGAACCAAGACGGTTTACCGCAAAACGAACCACTTGGCTTGCGTCTTTTTCATTGAGGCTTTTGGGGCGACATACGCGCAAGTGCTCATTTTCATATAGGTCAAGCGGGTTAACTACAATGCCTTCCCCCAGCCGTGATTCGATAACCAGAGGAGTGTCTGGGGATCCATTAAAGAAATGACCTATGATGGTTTTCAGGTCGGAGTCGACTATATCCAGAGGGCGGCCAATGTAGAGCGCTGCATGGCTCCAGGGGCTGCGGGTAACGGTCTGGATCACGCTGTCGGAGCGGCTGGTACCCTCCACTAAGACCACATCGCATGGTTTGATTTCCAGGCGTATACGGTCAAAGTCGCTGAGCCCGTGATCTTTGGGTTCTCTTGGACGAGTAAGCCATTCCAGAATGAAGGCGATGAATTGTTTAAACACCTGCATACATTATCCTGATTGTCGCCTATGTTGCTAGGCGGGTATAAGTTCAACTGCTCGGGCCAGCTGAGACTCGGGCGTGTAAAAGTGTGGCGAGAATCGAACGCCTCCTCCACGGCAGGCGCAAATCACGCCTTGAGCCATCAGCTGACTATACAATGATTCTGAGCTTATTTTACGGTGACGGAAAGTCAAAATACCGGATCTGCGTGTTCGTTCCGTGTCGGTTATCAGCTCCAGGTCATTATGTCTTATAAGCGCTTGCTCCAGAAAAGCCACCTTACTCAGCAGTTCTCGCTGGACGTTGTCCATGCCGTATTCCAGTAGTAGGCTGAGGCTGGCGTTGAGTGCGTATGCTCCCATCATGTTGGGGCTTCCACATTCAAAGCGCTTGGCATCCTGCGCTACCTCCCAGGTTTTGACGTTGTAGTTGCCGCGATCTTCCACCATGTGCCAGCCGTATTGGTTTAGGCTCAGCTTATCCATGGCCTGATCGCTCACATAGAACAGAGCCAGACCTTCGGGCCCCAGCATCCACTTATGTCCATCAGCCACAACAAAATCCGCTTGGCATTGATTCACGTTGAAGGGGAGGGCTCCAATGCTTTGGATGGCATCGACGCAAAACAGAATGCCTTTTTGGGAGCAGGCTTCACCCAGAACATCCAGATCCAGTACCAACCCCGTTCCATATTGAACTGAACTGACCGACAACAAGCGCACCGATTCATCCAGGGCGTCAATAATAGCATGCTCAGGGGAGGCACTGGTCAGGGAAACTTCGCACAGCGTTACACCTTTATCGGCGAGTGATTCCCATACGATACGGTTGCTGGGGAATTCCTGGTCGGTAATGACGATTGTGTCCCCAGCACGCCAATTCAGACCATAGGCGATGGCCGATAAGCCCTCTGATGTGTTTTTCTGCAGCGCAATATTACGGGGTGACTGAGCGCCGATCAGTTCCGCTAGGCGGTTACGCAGTGTCTGCTCGACTTTCATCCAGGCAGGGTAGTTGGCGGCTCCTCGTTGTGTGTTTTCTCGCGCAAAGTCGCATACTGCGTCAGCCGTGCGTTTGGGCCAGGGGGCTACGGCGGCGTGGTTCAGGTAGCAAATAGACGAATCCAACGGGAATTCCTGGTGGAGCGAGATGTCTGGCACGGGTTTACATCCTCCTTGTTTTATTCGGATAGTCTATAGTGTGAGGTGAAATGACTCAAAGGTCATCTTGTGTTGGGCTTTTAGATTGTTCTACAACCTATTGATCTATAGAGCTAATGAGGACAAAAACCTGCATAATTAGCCCATAAGGAATAGGAAAAAGTGACCAAATTGCGCATAATTGCGCACCAAATCGCGGTGTCGGAGTTAGATAGATGACTGATATGCAGAAAGCCAGCCAGAAGGCGCAGGAATTTCGCAAACGTGAAGAAGAAATTCTGGAGCGTGCCCAGGAGCTGTTTATCGCACACGGGGAAGACAAAGTTACGGTCGAGATGATTGCCGATGCGGTTAATATTGGTAAAGGCACCATCTATAAGCATTTCGAAACCAAGGACGAAATCTACCTGCGGTTGATGATTCGGTATGAAGAAGAGCTGGCGGAGATGTTTGATCGCCTCAATCAGGGTGAATCCAAGGATCGGGCGCAGCTGGCTAAAGATTACTTTTCGTTCAGAATGAGAGATCCCGATCGATATGCCTTGTTTGATCGTCTGGAACACAAACTGACCAACAAAACATCCTGCCCGGATTTGGTTGCCAAGTTGCATGAAATACGTGCGAGTAACATGGATAAGCTGGCCAGTGAGATTCAGGCAAAAATTGACGATGGCACCTTGGAAGACGTGCCGCCTTATTTTCATATTTTTTCTGCCTGGGCGTTGGTACACGGTGCAGTGGCACTGCATCACTCCAAGTTTTACCAGGAATTCATCGATGATAAGGACGGTTTCTTTAACTTCCTGGCGGATGTTGGTATTCGCATGGCCAACCGCCGCAAACGATAGGCTGCAGCTGCCTGTTAATGCAGCCTGTTGAAATATAGCCACTTTCCCTTATCGCCCCGTTAACTATACTGAAGGCAGGATATGCAACGGGGGAACGTTATTTTGCGCGCCAGAATCGTACTAATGGCTTTGGGTATAGCCGCAAGTGTGGCTATGAATTTGACTTTGAGTGCTTGCAGCTCAGATTCGTATATTGCCAATGCCTCTACCAATTCTTTTGATAAAATGTCGCCGGTGGGCAGTCGCCAGGTTACCCGCCAGCAACAACTGGCATTGGCCCCGCACTATCGAATACAGGTGGCTTACGCTGAAAACGGTATTCGCAGCGAGGACATCGACGACTTGAATCTGCTGGCACGTGATGCGCTTGCCCGCCACCTCAAGCGTTATTTTTCCCATGTTGATGTGGCTGATAAACCGCAAAACCTCAATCAGGCGTTGGCGGCAGCTGCTGCCGGTCAAGCCAACATCTTGATGTACCCCCGCATTGAAAACTGGCCCAACATTGAACCCCTGCGATTGCAGGAATGCACGAATGCAGAAGGCGAAGTGAAAACCAGCCTGGGGGAGTGTGAAGAAAAGGACGATGCCCAGACCGACGAATTGGTTGTCATGGTGGGCATATATGATGTGTTGTCCGGCCAACAGGTTGATGCTATCCATGCCCGTTCTCGCCGCGGGCTCGCTTCGTATTTATATGAAGACAGCAAAAACGAATTGGAGGAGTTGAATAAACTGATGCTGCTGAGGCTTGCACCCAACTCCGGTCAGCGCTGAAGGTTATACATTCTACATTGTTTGATGTTAATATTATTTGTCAGACAGTAATACAGAACTAGAATAAAGCTCAGTGCACTATTGGGTATCAGGGAAGTACGAAGTGATTCAACTTCACGAACATACTGCGGCGTTTTCTGCGGTCATGGATAGGGGGATAATTGTGTGAAGCAATTGTTTGATCGGTTGTCCGTTGCAAACAAGCTGGTGCTTATAAACCTCATCGTTGTCATCGCTGCGCTTGCTTCTGCTTTACTGTACTTTGTTATCTCCGAGCGATCAGAGCATCGCGAACATTTTATCGACGATCTTCGTATCCAGAGCCGCATGATGGCTCAGTCTCTTTTGCCCACTCTTACAGCCCGTGACACAGCCCAGGCACAGCACCTATTGAATGCCTATTCAGTGGATAAAGCCATTATCGAAGTCATCGTGTTTGATGCCGACCGGCAAGTCATTGCTTACTACAATCGTGAAGGAAAACCTTTGGCCGAAACGGATTACGCTTATTTGTACGGTGGGCGCCTGCAATGGCCCGGCGACAATGAGCGCTCGGTGATTTTCTCTCGCCAGGGTGTGTTTCTGTTTGAGCAGATTGACGATGGCCAAGGGCCCGTGGGCGGTTTGTTTGTGTATTCCTCTTTGGCGCAGGTGGAGGAACATAAAAGCCAAAGCTTCTGGATTATGGCCGGTGTTTTTGTGGTGGCGCTGATTGTATCGTTACTGATTATTCGTCGCATGATTGCGCTGGTTACAGAGCCGATTCACAAGGTGTTGAATGCTGTCAAAGCTGTCAGCGAAGAGGGTAATTACACGGTTCGAGTGGATGGCCATACCAGCGATGAACTGGGGGAGCTGGCGGAGGCATTTAATAAAATGCTGCATGCCATAGGTGAGCGTGATTCAGAACTGAGCAAGCAGCACCTTAAGCTTGAAGCGGAAGTTCAGGAGCGCACCCAGGAGTTGCGTATCACCAATGAAAATCTTGAGAAGACCATAAAAGCCTTGCAGCAGGCTAACCGCGCTATCCGCATATCGGAAGAGAATAAACGTATTGCAGAAGCCAGCGCGCGATCCAAAGCCCACTTTCTTGCCAATATGAGTCATGAGCTGAGAACGCCTATGAATGGCGTTCTGGGTATGCTGTCACTGATGAATGACACTGAATTGAATGAGGAGCAGCGTGAATACCTGAGTGTGGCCTATGAGTCGGGACACGTGTTGCTTGAGCTGATCAATAATGTGCTCGATCTGTCCAAGATTGAGCAGGGTAAGCTGGTATTGGAGTCCATTCCGTTTGACTTACGGGAGTGTCTGGAAGAAGTATTTGCTATCGTTGCGGAATCGGCTCAGAGCAAAGGGCTGGAGCTTGCTTTGGATTGGACGCCATCGACCCCAAGCAAAGTGATCGGGGATCCAGTGCGCTTTAAGCAATTAATCATCAACCTGGTGGGTAACGCCATCAAGTTTACGGAAAGTGGCCACATTTTGGTGATGTTCCGGCTGGTAGGGGATTTTGGTGTTCGCAAGCGCTTTCGATTCGAGGTGTGTGATACGGGCATCGGCATTAAGGATGATGTACGGAATCTGATATTTGAGAAGTTCTCTCAGGCTGATACTTCTACGACCCGAGAATACGGTGGTACAGGCCTTGGTTTGGCGTTATGCAAACAGTTGACCCATCTTATGGAGGGCAATATTGGGGTGCAGAGTGATGCTGGCAAAGGCAGCACCTTTTGGTTTGAAGTGTATTTCCAAGAGCAGCAAAACTATGAGCAGGAGCGCATATTTGCACCTGGTTCGGCCCGCTTTTTATTGTTGGAACCGAGCCGGGCGGCCCAGTCCAGTTTTGCATCCTATCTTGGCGCTATGGGCGGCAGAACCGATGCGGTTACCGATATGGAAAGCTTTTTAGGTCGGTTGGAATCGCGAGATCAGGTTTACCATGGTGTCATTATGAGCCTTAACGCAGGTATTGATGTGGTTCACCCCATGCTTGCCGCATCTCTGCTTACCCAGCGATTCAGCAATGCGCAGATTATTGTGTCTGGGACCGCTCAGCAGCGACAGAGGCTTACCCCCGAAGAACGCTTGCTGTATACGTTTGTCACCAAGCCTTTGCGCTTCGAGCGACTGCGAGCTGCGTTGTCTGTTGCTGTTGGGGAGAAAAACTCCGCCGACATGGTTATAGAATCGGAAGGCAAGGTTGTGCCATTACAACACCGTAAGCTGCTGGTAGTGGAGGATAACCTGGTAAATCAGCAGGTGGCCTGCGGGCGGCTTGAGCGGATGGGGTTTGATGTTCATGTGGCTGAAAACGGAGCTGCTGCGTTGGAACTCTATAATCAGGGCCAGTTTGATCTGATTTTTATGGATTGCCAAATGCCGGTGTTGGATGGGTATCAGGCCACACGCAAGATACGTGAAGCCGAGCAGAGAGGGGCCGGTAAGCGAATCCCGATCATTGCTATGACAGCCCATGCTCTGGCGGGGGATCGTGAACACTGCATTCAGGCCGGAATGGATGATTACGTGTCTAAACCTTTTAAGACGGAAGAGTTGAAAATCATATTGGAGCGATGGCTAAAGAGTTAGCTGTGCGGGAAAATCATGAGCGATAAGTTGAATCTGAGCGACCTGGCAGGTCAAGTTAGTAGCAATGACGGCAAAGAAAAAAAGTTGCCTCCTATTGAAAAGTGGAATCCTCCATTCAGCGGTGATTTGGATATGCGAATCCAGCGGGATGGAAAATGGTTTTATCTGGGTTCGGAAATTAAGCGCCAAGCTTTGGTGAACTTGTTCTCGGGCATTTTACTGCGGGAAGGTGATGATTATTTTCTGGTGACTCCGGTGGAGAAATATCGGATTCAGGTTGAAGATGCGCCTTTTATCGCTGTGCTGGTGGAGACGGTTGAGCAGGATGGTCGCCCATGCCTGAAATTTCACACCAATGTGGGTGATACTGTGGTGGCAGATAGTGAGCATCCGATTCGTGTGGCGCTGGATGACGCTACCGGTGAGCCTTCGCCCTATATCCTTGTGCGCAGAAACCTGGAAGCTTTGATCTCGCGTAACGTCTTTTATCAGCTGGTGGATCAGGCAGAGGTGGTGTCGGAGGGCAGTAATGAGCTGGTGATTCACAGCGCAGGCTGTCGTTATAGTTTGGGGCGGTTCTAAGTTAAGTATCCTGCTTGCTCGTGAACATCAAAGCTAATGCTCACAAGTCAAAGCAGAAGGTGCCAGGCATAAAAAAAGAGCAGGTATTCCTGCTCTTTTTTTGGTTATAAACTACCCGCTAGCTTGTTACATGTTGGGGTAGTTCGGGCCACCGGTGCCTTCTGGTACGACCCAAGTGATGTTCTGGCTTGGATCTTTGATGTCACAGGTTTTACAGTGTACGCAGTTTTGAGCATTGATCTGGAAGCGTTTGCTGCCGTCTTCATTGTCCATTACTTCGTATACGCCAGCAGGGCAGTAGCGCTGTGCTGGTTCGGCCCATTTCTCCAGGTTGACGTTGATGGGTATGTTGGCATCGGTCAGCTTCAGATGGCAGGGCTGATCTTCTTCGTGGTTGGTGTTCGACAGGAACACAGAACCCAGCTTGTCGAAGCTCAGTTTACCATCGGGCTTGGGATAGCTGATGGGGGAGAAGTTGGCAGCGGGTTTGATGCACGCGTAATCGGGAGTGGTGTCGTGCAGGTTGACCGGCAATTTTCCGTTGAAAATGTTCTGATCGATAAAGTTGAACGCTGCGCCGATAAAAGTACCGAATTTGTGCATGGCGGCACCGAAATTGCGGCTGCGGAACAGTTCGTCGAATACCCAGGAATTTTCAAACTTGGTGGTGTAGGCAGTCAGTTCTGTAGGCGCTGTCTCTTGGGCCAAGCCTTCTACAATGGCTTCGGCTGCCAGCATGCCGCTCTTCATGGCGGTATGGGTGCCTTTGATTTTGCTGAAGTTCAAGGTTCCAGCATCGCAACCAATCAGCAGGCCACCGGGGAAAGTCAGTTTGGGCAGTGAATGCAGGCCACCTTTCACTACTGCGCGGGCGCCGTAGGAAATACGCTTGCCGCCACTCAGTGTTTCGGCGAACAGCGGATGGTGTTTCATGCGCTGGAATTCGTCGAACGGGCTCAGGTAGGGGTTGTCGTAGTTTAGGTCGGTGATCAGACCTACAACCGCTTGATTGTTTTCGGTGTGGTACAGGAAGAAACCGCCAGTGGCACCATTTTCAGCCAGTGGCCAGCCAGCGCCGTGTACTACCAGGCCTTCTTTGTGCTTGGACGGGTCGATGTCCCACAGTTCCTTGATGCCGATACCGTAGTGTTGGGGATCTTTGCCGGCATCCAGGTTGAATTTCTTGATCAGCTCTTTACCCAGATGGCCGCGACAGCCTTCAGAGAAGATGGTGTATTTGGCGTGCAGTTCAATACCCTGGGTGTAGCTGGCTTTTTGTTCGCCGGAATGGGATACGCCCATGTCGCCAGTGGCCACACCTTTTACGCTGCCGTCTTCGTTAAACAGGATTTCTGCTGCGGCAAAACCGGGATAGATTTCAACGCCCAGACCTTCGGCCTGTTCGCCCAGCCAACGGCACACATTGCCCAAGCTTACGATGTAGTTGCCATCGTTGTGCATGGGTTTGGGGATGCCGAAATGGGGGACTTTTTGCGCTTTGGTGTCGCTGGTGAGAAAGTAGACCTCGTCTTCTTTTACCGGCACGTTCAGAGGGGCACCCAGCTCTTTCCAGTTGGGGAACAGTTCGTTCATGGCGCGGGGTTCGATGACAGCACCGGACAGGATGTGGGCTCCAACTTCGGAACCTTTCTCCACTACACACACGGTAATCTCTTCGTTTAGCTGTTTCAGTTTACATGCAGTCGATAGTCCTGCGGGACCCGCACCGACGATGACTACATCATATTCCATCGATTCACGTTCCATAGCGTGTCTCCTCTGGCAAGCCTATGGATAAACAGGGAAGGGCGGCCAAAACCTGGCCCAAAGTATGGTTGGCCCAAAGATCAGAAATGGGGGGCGCCCGCTATTTCAAACGGGCGTATTATATGAGAGAAGTGAAACAAAACCAATGAATTGCGCAGAAATCAATGTTTCATTTGGTTGCGGGAGCTAATGTGGTTTGGTTTTGAATCCAGCAAGGGCAGTTCAATCAGCCCTTCCAGGGAGGCATCCATAAACCAGCCGGTGTGGCTGAAGCGGTACTGGTTGTGGTAGCCAAACAGCCAGACCCCGACAATATCACCCGCTTCGAGGTGCGTGCTGATGGCCATTAACTCGCTGCTGTGATCGCCCACGCTACGTAATGGGGTGACCTGATCGCTGATCAGCTCGTAATAGCGACCATTGGCCCGTTTTACGGCGACTCCCAGGAACACGATGGGGTCTGATTCTGTGTCAGTGGCGGAAAGGTGGCCCTGAAAGCGCGGAATGCCGACCAGATCCTGTTCTTCTCTGGCAACATAAAGAGGGCTGAAGGCAGGCCGCAGGGAGCCGCTGGCTGGTTCGGATCGTGCCTCTGGGGTGCGATCTGTGGGTGTAAACCAGCCCAGCATGCGCTCCATTGGCCAGATGGGGGTTTCGAAAAAGCCGGTGAAACCTGAGGTGATGGTGAGGGGCTCGATCCGGAACTGGCGACCACCCTGTTGTATTTGGTCGGTGACGATGCCTCGATCGTAGCTCTGAGTAAGGCACATGCCAGGGATGTATGCGGCTTTGCCGAATTCGCCTTTCAGTTTTTCATCCAGCCAGTCAACCGCCGCCTGGGTCAGGTTCAGGGTGTGGTCACCGCAATGTACTTCTGCTTCAACTTCGTAACCGGGAGTTGGGAACGACCATTGGGTAAAGGGCAGCAGGTGGCCGCCCTGGGTCGCGATCAGGCGTACGTCGGCGCCGTTCTGATTCAGGCAGGCCATGTTCTTCACGGCTTCGTTCACCGGAAAGGCTACATCGCGAAACCCCTGAATCAACAGGGTGTCTGGCTGGGCGGCATGGGTCTGGTTGCAGTAGGTCTTGGGGGAGCGGACGGTTAGGTAGGCTTCGATGTCAGCGCCCATTGCGCCGTCTCTGGCCTCCCAGTAGGAGGCGTTGATAATGGGATCCATGGAGCCAGGGTTTAAGGTATTGCTGACCATCAATAAAGTGGTGAGCCAGCCGCTTTTGGGAACCCGGTTGGGAGCCAGGCTGCCAGGGAAATCGTACCATGTGGTGATGGGAATCATGGCATCGATGCGGGGTTCCACCACGCTGCTCAGCAACATGGCACCGCCGCTGTAGCTCTCACCAATGGTGCCGATGAGGGGGTCGCCGCTTTCATCCCGACTGATACGTTTCAGGTTCGCCAGTGACCAGTCGATCACCGAACTCAGATCCCGCACCTCATGATCAGGTGACATCAGTCGGTTGATGTCTTCGCTGTCGCCGTGGCCTCGTTGATCGTAACTGATCACCCAGTATCCGGCTTTCCAGGCAGCCAGTGCGGCTTCGCCGCTGAACACCAATTGTCCGTATACGCTCACCGGTGCGGACATGCGGAACACACCAAAACCATGACTGTGGATGACAAGAGGTGTCTGCTGGCCGGGTTTCAGAGTGGGTTGGAATACCGTTGCCCGCAGTTGTTTTCCATCGTGGGTGGTGATGGCCACGTCATAATAATCGGCGCTCACGGAATCGTTTTTTTGAAGGTATTCAGGCCCTTTCGTGGGAACGGTGCTGCAGGCGGTCAGGGTTGCCAGCGCCATGATGGCGATCCAAGCACCTAACCGGTTAAGACCGGTTTTAGTCCTGAAATGGCCAAAACTGTATAAATGCATCTGATATGTTGAGAGTGGAATTACCATTTGTCTGTAAGCCGCTGGTTTCTTGTGTGGTGGTTTTCGTATGAGTGATTCTGTTTTCGAAAAATATCAAAAACTCATTGTGGTCGAACTATAAACGAAAATATAATGTTCGAATATGTTTGAATCGAATATTTTTGTTTTCGATTAAGGCTGAAAGCTGCGGTTATAGTCTTAAAGCTGAAGGTTGGCCCGAAAATAAAAAAATAATAAAAGTATCAAGAGTAGTCATTTTATGTGCCCAAATGCTGTCCGTTATGCCCTTTTCTGGGGGGGCTGGGTTGTGCGATGCTGTATGCCTCTGTCGCGCAAGCTCAATTAGCCCAAAACCTGTTTATCGGAAACCCGAAAGCGCTGGCTCTTGGCAATGCTGTCACGGCGGACCCGCCGGGCATCGATTCGATTCATTTCAACCCTGCCGGACTGGCGCGCCTTAAGGGGCGTCAATTTGAACTGAAGGGTATCGCTGGGGATTTGTCGCTGGAGGCTGAGTTTACGCCGGGCCCTGAATTGGCGTATGCCTTTGAGCAGTTTCCGGATAGCCTCTCAGACCCCACCGTTAATGGGCAGAAAAGTGAGCTGAGCGGTACGTCGGTGATGCTGCCTTTTTTTGGATTGACCGAGATTCCAGCCTTGGTGGCGGCCACTGGAGGAGCCAGTTTCGAGGTGGAAGACCGCAATATGGTGCTGGCCACGGGGGTATTTACCCCTATGTTACTGGGCTTAAAGCGGGAGCCGGGCGATGCGGGCGTGTATTCAGGCGAGGAGGTGGGGATCACCCGGTTAACCTACTTTTCTCCCTCCATCGGCTATCGGATCAGCGATAAGCTGTTCGTCGGTGCTGCGCTGAATTTCAGCTATGTGGGTGTGGGGCTTAATTTTGATATGCGCCTGCCCAACTTCACCTTCGGGGCCTTTGATACCCTGCAGGATGGTGGGTGTTTTGATCAGAATGGGGATGTGAATAGCAATCCTTTGAATGACATCATCTGCACCGGGAGCCTTTCGCCGTTTCAGACCATGGCTTTCATCGAGGCTGAGTTTGAGCGTGGCCTGTCTACCACCATGAACGTGGGCGTGTTATGGGAGGTGGAGCCCTGGTTAACGCTGGGTATGACCTATATGAGCGGAGCCAGAGATAAAATCGACGGTGATGTTCGAATTGAGTACAACTCTGGCGTGCAGGATTTTATTAACAACCTGGCGCAGGATACCAGCATAGTGGGTATTGTGGCGGGGGCCTTGGGTGTAGATGAGATCGGGGTGGATGAAACCCCAGCCAGTATGGTACTGGAGTATCCCCAACACTTTTCCATGGGGGCCTCGATCAAAGTGACGCCCCGTTTCAAAACCAATATTGATGTTAAGTGGACGGATACGGCGGTCTGGAATGAGTGGGACATCAAGTTTGATGAACAGGTTCAGTTTCTGGGCGTGCTGGGTGTCATCAGTGACAGCCTGAATCAAGGCACGACGGGGGGAGCCATTGGTGCTGACGGTTTATTGTTGCCCCGTGGTTACGAGAGTGTCTGGACCTGGGCTATTGGTTTTGAATACCAGTATACCGACCGGCTTGCATTTCGATTGGGGTATGAGCCTCGCGGCGCGTCTATCCCTGAAGGTAAGCGTGATTTGTTTGTGCCAATTGGTGAAACCACTCTGTATTCCACAGGCTTTGCGTTTCAGTGGTCGAAAGATACTTTTGTTGATGGATCCTTGGGGTATGTTCATTCAGAGCAGAATATCCCTTCCAACGGCAGTACCAATGCCACCTCTACCGCGATTGATAATTTCATCTATAACCCCTACGCCGGTTACAACATGAAAACGGAGCTGTCGGTGATTGTGGGTGAGATCAGTATTCGCTCAACGTTCTAGATCCCGTTTCGGGGCATGATTGAACAGAAAGGCACCTTTGGGGTGCCTTTCGTGTTTCTGCGTCTGCTGGGTGAGTGAAGGTAAAGCGGGGCGCAAACTGTTTTTTTGCAATATTTTGATGCTGTTGCCAGGAGCTGGCATAGCTCTTGATGAGATTATGGCACGTAATTGTTGATGTGAGTCGTCATGATCAAGCCTCAAGTTTATGCAGATCAGGAGCGCCAGGAGCATACCCCTGCTGTCAGTTCAGGCAACGTAGAGCATCTTAGGGTGTTGGTCATTGTCGGCAGCGGACCGGTGGGCGTGCAGTTCGCCGAGGAGCTGCTGCAGCGTGGTTTTAAAGGTTTGATCAAGTTGTTTGGTGATGAACCATGGCGACCTTATAACCGGGTTCAGTTGTCCTCTTTGCTGGCGGGCGAAGTGCGTTACAGTGACATTTTGATTCCTGAAATTGCCAGCGACAGTCAGCATTTCCAGTTTCTTAACCGCAGGGTCGCTCAGCTGGATACAGCCAAATGCACGCTGCAGGATGATAAAGGCGTCACCCATCATTTCCATCAATTGGTGTTTGCTACCGGTTCTAAACCCTGGGTGCCGAACGTTCGTGGAATTGCGCTCGCAGGCGTTTATGTATTTCGGGATCTGAATGATGCGCAGAACCTCATGGCTCGCAGCGCAAGAACCCGCCGCACGGTAGTGGTGGGTGGCGGTTTGTTGGGTGTGGAAGCGGCGCGGGCGATGCAGCGCAACAATACTGAGGTTCTGTTGGTGCATCAAAGTAACCGCTTAATGAACCGGCAGCTGGATATAGAAAGCGGTGCCATTCTTAAGCGGACATTGGAAGGATACGGTATTGAGGTGTTCCTTAATTCGGGTGTGCGCAGCATTTTAGGCGCTCGGCAAGTGGAAGCAGTGGAGTTTCGTAACGGCAGGACGATCGACTGCGATACGGTCATTTTCGCAACGGGCATCCAGCCAAATATCGAATTGGCTCGCGCGGGAGGGGTGAAGGTGAATCGCGGTATAGTGGTGGACGACCAGCTGCAGACCAACCGGCAGCATATTTTTGCCATCGGCGAGTGCACCGAGCATCGTGGTGAGTTGTATGGTTTGCTGGCTCCGGGGCTGGAGCAGGCGGCTATCCTGGCAGAGCGGCTGTGCGGTGGCACCGCTGCTTATAGCGGCTCTACGGCGGCAACCCAGTTAAAGGTGCTTGATCTGCCCATTGTTACCGTTGGCTGGATTGGTGATGAGTATGACAACCTGATTGATAACACCGTTACTTTTCACAATGCGAACGGGGATTACCGCAAACTGTTCTTAAAGCGCAACCATCTTAAAGGTGTGGTGGCGGTTGGCCGTTGTGATGAAAGTGACCGCTTGCAGCAAGCCGTTTTGACTGAGCAGCGGATTTTCCCATGGCAGGTTTCCCGGTTCCGGCGAGAGGGGCGTCTGTTTGCGCAGGCGTGGGCCAAAACCACAAAGGGAAGGTCGACAGCGGCGGTGGCCATTGGCTTATTCGCAGTGGGGGTGGCACTTGTTCTGGTTGGCTTATTGGGTTGAGCTTCTTAATCCCCTATACTACGCGGCAGTAGTGTAGGCACTGGCCCCTGCCGGTGCGTTGAACGGGATCATTTAGACCATATGAGCAAAACCGAGTCAGTTAAACCTGCCCATTTTATTCGTCAGATCATCAGTAAAGACCTGGAAGCAGGCAAGAACGGCGGCCGCGTGGCCACGCGCTTTCCACCAGAGCCCAATGGCTATCTGCACGTGGGCCATGCCAAGTCAATTTGCTTGAATTTCTCCATGGGAGAGGAGTTCGGCGGCACCTGTAATCTGCGCTTCGACGATACCAACCCTGAAAAAGAGAGTCAGGAATACATCGAGGCGATCCAGCGGGACGTCAGCTGGCTTGGGTTCCAGTGGAATGGTGAGATTCGATACGCGTCTGGTTATTTTGATCAGTTGCATGATTTTGCTGTCGAGTTGATCAAGCAGGGCAAAGCCTATGTGGATGAATCCACCCCGGAAGAGATCCGCACCATGCGCGGGTCACTGACTGAGGCAGGTCAGGACAGCCCTTATCGCAGCCGCAGTGTGGACGATAACCTGCAGCAGTTCGAGCGTATGCGTAACGGCGAATTTGCCGATGGAGCCGCCGTGCTGCGCGCCAAAATCGATATGGCTTCCCCCAATATCAATATGCGTGATCCGGTGTTGTATCGGGTACGGCGTGCGCATCATCATCAAACCGGTGATAAGTGGTGCATATACCCCATGTACGACTATACCCACTGTGTATCTGATGCCCTGGAAGAGATAACGCACTCCCTGTGTACCCTGGAGTTCGAAGATCATCGCCCCTTATATGACTGGGTTCTGGATCAGCTGGACGTGCCATGCCATCCCCAGCAGATCGAATTTGCCCGCCTGAATCTGAACTACACCATCACCAGTAAGCGCAAGCTCAAGCAGTTGGTGGATGAACAGCACGTTGATGGCTGGGATGACCCGCGCATGCCTACTATTGCTGGCCTGCGCCGCCGAGGTTACACACCGGCCTCCATTCGTAATTTCTGCGAGATGATCGGTGTCACCAAGAGCGAAGGCGTGGTTGACATGAGCATGTTGGAATTCTCTATCCGGGATGACCTGGACAAGAGCGCGCCTCGGGCCATGTGTGTAATGCAGCCGCTGAAAGTGGTAATCGAGAACTGGCAGCAGGAAGAACAGCCCTTGTCCATTGCCGCTCACCCCAAGGATGAATCACTGGGGGTACGCGAGATCTTTTTCGGTAAAGAGCTGTACATCGATCGCACAGATTTTGAGGAGGAGCCGCCAAAAGGTTTCAAGCGCTTGATCCCCGGTGGTGAAGTGCGCTTGCGCGGTGCCTATGTGATTCGCTGCGATGAGGTGATCAAGAACGAGCAGGGCGAAGTGGTGGAGCTGCGCTGCAGCTATGATGACCAGACCCTGGGCAAGAACCCGGAGGGGCGCAAAGTGAAAGGGGTGGTGCACTGGGTGTCTGCCGCCAAGGCGTTACCGGTGGAAGTGCGGCTTTACGATCGCCTGTTCAACCATGAGAGCCCGGATGCGGCCAAAGACGGCTCCTCGTTCCTGGATCACATCAACCCTGATTCCTTGACTGTGGTTGAGCGCGCCTATGCTGAACCCTCCCTGGCTAATGCCAGAGCAGATCAGCCCTACCAGTTCGAACGGGAGGGGTATTTTGTGTTGGATGGTGTCGACAGCAGCGAAGGGAAGCTGGTGTTTAACCGTACGGTAACCCTGCGGGATGCCTGGGCCAAGACACAAAAGTAAAATCGAAAGTTGCTGTTTGGCTTATAAGGCTGCCCCGGAAACGGAGCAGCCTTTTTTATGCTCGACAATGTTGACCGCTATACACAATCCACAGCAATCAATTTGGGATATAAAGGAATTTAAGCATACGGAAAGCACCACCTATAAAAACAAAAGCAAATAGGAGAACAGGTATGTCGTTGATTCGAAACGCGGCCCTTGTGGCGATGGCCGGTTGCAGTCTGGTCCTGACGGGTTGCTATAACCCTGATGGCCCGATCCCGGAAGCCAAAAAAGACAAAATCCAACCTCTGTGGAGCGATCAGGATGTGGCTGATGTGGTGTCCATCACCTATGAGTCGGTTCCCGCTATTCATCAAATCGACGATCCGCTGATGCCGGAGCAGTGCAAGGATGTGAACTTCCTGCGCTTTAAAACCCGATCCAGCAGCGATGATGCGGCCCTGGCGGACGCGGCGGTGTTATTGGTGCCAGGCATTCTCGAGGGGGCGAACGGTTTTGAGTACATCGGTCGCCAGCTGGTGTATATGGCCAAGGTGTTCCGCGATAAAGATATCGAGATCTGGGCCATGGATCGCCGTGCCAATTGTCTGGAAGATCTCACCGGTATGCAGGCCGCAGAGCAGGCCGCTAGCGTGGAAGAGGCCGAAGACCTCATTCTGGGTTATTACTACGAAGGCCAGCAAGTCAACGGCCGAACATTCGATGGCTTTCTGCGCGGCCGTGATATGCCGTTCATGTTGAATTTTGGTATGGAGCAAGCCACCGAAGATATGTACGCAGTGATCCAGGCCATGATCCCCGATCCTGCCGTGAGCCGTCAGAAAGTGTTCGTGGGTGGCCATTCTCTGGGGGGTGCACACACCTCCATGTTCCTGGCCTGGGATCTGGATGGTGACACCAGCACCACAGATGATCAGGGTGCCAATATGGTTGCCGGTGCCATCGGTTTTGATACTTCCATTGGTGCGGTGAGCGATTCCATTGGCTCCTCCAACGCTATTATTCCCGTGATGGATCTGGAATCCACCATGGCCGACGCCACGGCCGAGGCAGCAGCCGAAGGGGACACCGATGCCGATGCCGGTTATCGCCGCACCCTGAGTTGGATAGAGCGAGGCATCTTGCCCAAAAACATCGACATCCCCTTGGTGTTCAGTGCCGAGGCCATTGCCTTGCCAGAGGCCGTGGGCATTCTGGCGGGCAAAGCGCCTGATCAGGAGGCTACGGTGTTGGGCCGCTTGCCCATGTCTCCGGTGCTGAAGAACCTGTTCCGCTTCTTCCATACCCGTGATGCCAATAACTACAGCTATGGGCCGTTCATAAAGGATTTCCGCTACACTAACGAGGCTCAAGTGGGGCTGATGTTTGATGATCACTTCTCTATCCTAAGCTTCCTGCAAACCAGTCTTGGCCATATGAACGGTGGTGCCGTAGTGCCGAAATCGCCCCTGTTCAATGCCATCCGCAGCGTGCCTTTGCTGGGTGACCTGGTCAGTGCTGTATCCGGCCCCAAGCAACAGCATATAGCAGCAGACGCTGGCCCGGATCAGCGTCATCTGGGCGAGGGCCCTTTGTATTCATGGGCGGATATGGATGAAATCGGCAGCTCTGATGATCCTAGTTATACCGATGAAAGCGGAGACTACGAGTATACGAACCTGACCGAAGAAATGGTGCGCATGGAAGACTTCACCCGCGCCCTTTATATTGGCGAAACCAACCTGACGGAATGGTATTTCCCCACCCGCATCGTGGTGGACATTGATGCCGCCAGTAAACCCTTTGCGCCCCAGTACGGCCTCAATACCTACTATCAAGAAGCATACAAGCAAGTGCCGACGTTGTTGCTGATGGCGAAAGGAGGCGGCTTGTCGTTCCCAATGGCGGATGAGCCGGACAGGTTGCTGACCATTATTGATCTGGAAGGCCAGTCGCACCTTGATCCCATGTTTGCCAGTGTGAACATGCCCACCCTGCATAATAATCAGGTGGCTGATAACCTGCTGGACTTTGTGTTTACCAATATTGAACCCTGATCAGATTCAGGAGGGAGGAAGTGCAGAATCGGTCTGGCTTTCTGATGCGTTGAAGAATTGAACTTGATTGCGGCCATTACCTTTGGCCGCATACAGGGCTTTATCAGCGTAGGACAGAAAGTCAGCAGGTTCTTGTGCTGTATTGGGTATTGCTGCGTAACCACCGATGCTGACGCTTAAGTTAAGCGGGCCGATTCTGGTATTGACCGGAGCCTCTGCCACCGATTTGCGTATCCGTTCTGCCACAATGTTAGCTCCTGCCAAACCAGTGTCCGGTAGGATCACACAAAACTCTTCGCCACCGTAGCGGGCGGCAATGTCTCCGGGCCAGCGGGTTTCATTCTCCACGCGTCTGGCTATTTCCTGCAGGCAGTCATCTCCCACTTGGTGGCCGTGGGTATCGTTGATGGGTTTAAAATGATCTGCGTCGATCAGCAATACGGTCATAGAACGCTGCGATTCCGCAAAGCGTCTGATCTGTTTGTCCAAGTAGAGATCAAGAAACCCCCGGTTCTTGATGCCGGTAAGCTGATCGGTTTGGCTTAATTCCAGCAGCTTGTGGTTCGCTTCCTCTAATTCTTGAGTGCGCTCAGTTACCCTAAGCTCCAGCTCTTCTCGAGCCTGAGTCTGTGATTGTAAGGCTTGCTGTTGCGCATTGAAGCGCAGCGCTCGCTCTTGATTAATGCGTTCTGCCATGGCAAACGAAAGCAATACCGCTTCCAGCAGCGTGCCAGCTTGGATCGCATTTTCGGTAATCACGTTGCTGGGCAGTATATGGACTTTGCTGAGCGCCAGAACCAATGCGCTGATCAGCAACATGGCCCAGGCCACCGTGTAATAACGGGCAGCGGCCAAGCCCCTGTGCCAGGCAAACACCCCAAGACCTAAACCCCACGAACAGATAATGGCAGCTATGGCGATCACCAGGCGAATGGAGAGGTTGTATGGCAGAACCAGAGTCAGCATCGCCACGATCAGGCTCGAAGACACAACGACGTTTTGTATGCTGTGTATGGACTTTGATATGTCCCGGGTGTTCAGGAACAGTCGCACAAACATGCTGCCGCTGAACAGAGCAATCGAGAGAAACAGAACAATAGCCCGGTCGTTCCAGTCTGTGGCATTGGGCCAGAAATACTGGAAGGCCCATCCACCCAAACAGGCGACAAACAGCGCCACACAAACAACGTAGCCCACGTAGTACAGGTAGGCACGATCTTTAAGGGCAAGAAACATCAGCAGATTGTAAATGGCAATAATGCCTAGCCCACCGAAGAAATAGCCCTGGAGAGCAGAGCGCTGCTCGTTGTGTTGATTGAACGACTCCGGCTGCCATATATTGATTGGCACCTGTACGGCGCTGGTGGTGCGTACTTTGACGAGTATCTCTGCACGGGTTGCCGGGGTAACACGAATCGGTATCAAAAAGTTGCGGTGCAGAATGGGGCGGGCAGTAAAAGGCTTCTTATCGCCCAGCAACCAGCTCTGTTTGATTTGGTTGTTTTCGATCAGGTAGACGTCCAGATGATCCAATACCGGATAAGATATTTCCATAATCCACTCGTGGATTTGGCTGCGGTTGTCTATGGGAAAGCGCAGCCACCAGGAGGAATGATTGTAGCCCTGATTGAAGATAGCATCCGGGTTCTTCCGCCAGTTCGGTTGTGTTTGCAGTAACTGCTGGGGTGAGAGAGAGTGTTCCGGGTCTTCCAGATATTGGATGTCGTGTTTGACTTCTATCAGTGAGTGTCGGCTGTGCAGTTCAACGGCCTGAGCGCTCCAGACGCAGCACCACATTAACATTGCCGTCAGGGCGCGGGTCAGGGTCTGTAATCCAGGGCTGTGTGATGTTTGCATAGATCTCTCTACGGATTACAAATACAGCGTCAGTTGATCAGCGACGCTCGATGGCGCGCAGGGCAGCGCCAGAGCCCCGAAGGCTTTCTTTCATTTCAGTGCCATCAGGTAGCCGAATGATTAAGTGGTTGCCTTGTTTCAAGCCATCCCAATGACGACGGTCGATCTCCACAGTAATCAGTTTCAGATCATCGTGTATGTGGCCTTGGGCGGTTCGGTAATATTTATCGACCTCCACCGCCACTTCGATAAAAGGGAAATTGGGAGATTTGCGATGTTTGTGCAGATCGGGCAGCTGCTCTTCGCTGACCGGGATATTGATCTTTCCCCACACCATTTCGCTGGGGCGGGCCTGTTGATAGACCTGCAGCTTGTAGGTGGGTGTGATGGCCATCAGATTGCCGTTGATGGTCTGGTTGGTCCAGCCATCTGCTGCCTGAGCGTGGCTGATTACCAGCATCAGTAAAAGCGTCAAGGGAGCCAGAATGCTGGTCAGAGTGCTACGGGTAAGGGTGTACACGGGTATATCCTCGCGTGGTGTTTGATAAAGCATAGCGCACAACTGGAATAAAATACGTTTTCGTTCAGCAGGTTGCCTTGAATTGGCGCACGAAATAGGGAATAATCGCCCACCTTGTTATGGTGGCTCTATTGGTCCCCTCGCAACGATAATCTGTGAACCCCGCCAGGCCCGGAAGGGAGCAACGGTAGCAGACGACTCGTGTGCCGGGGTGTGGCTGATAGAGTCGCCACCCTAATTCCTGTTGTACCCCCTCTGTTTGTCGTTTCACATTTCCTTATTTTTCAATTCATTGGTTTATCAATGGCCGCAGCCGTATTACACTGGTTGCCTTCTATTGGCCCCCGGAAATCAGCATCAAAAATTCATGAGTTATCAGGTTCTTGCACGTAAGTGGCGCCCCAAGACATTTCGCGAGATGGTGGGGCAGGAACACGTTCTGAAAGCCCTAATCAATGCCCTTGATCATGGTCGACTGCACCATGCCTATCTGTTCACCGGAACCCGTGGGGTGGGTAAAACCACCATCGCCCGTATTCTGGCCAAATCCCTCAACTGTGAAACCGGCATCAGTTCGGAGCCCTGCGGTCAGTGCAGCGCCTGTCAGGAGATCAATGATGGCCGCTTTGTTGACCTGATTGAGGTGGATGCGGCGTCTCGCACCAAGGTTGAAGACACCCGCGAGCTGCTGGAAAATGTGCAATATGCGCCCACCCGAGGCCGCTATAAGGTGTACCTGATCGATGAGGTGCACATGTTGTCGGGGCACAGTTTTAATGCCTTGCTGAAAACCCTGGAAGAACCCCCCGAGCACGTTAAATTCCTGTTAGCCACCACCGATCCTCAAAAATTACCGATTACTATTCTATCCCGCTGTTTGCAGTTCAGCCTTAAGGCAATGACCCCCGAACGCATCGTCGGCCACCTGAAAATGGTGCTGGAAGCCGAGATGGTGGAGTTTGAAGAGCCTGCGCTGTGGCAGTTGGGTCGCTCTGCTGACGGCAGTATGCGGGATGCCATGAGCCTCACCGATCAGGCCATCGCCTTCGGTAATGGCAAGGTTGTGGAGTCCGATGTGCGGGCGATGCTGGGCAGCATTGATCGCGAGTACGTATTCGGCATCATCGACGCACTGGCTCAGAACAACGCCGAAGCACTGCTGCAGCGGGTGGCAGAGATGTCCGAGCAGAGCCCTGATTACGCAGATGTGCTGGGTGATTTGATCAGCACCCTGCACCGTATGGCGGTGGCTCAAATCGCCCCTGAGGCGGTGGATGACAGTGATGGTGATCGTAATCGAATCGTGGAGTTTGCGGGTCAGTTTGCCCCCGAACAGTTGCAGTTGTTCTATCAGACGGCGTTGCTGGGGCGTAAGGATCTGCCGCTGGCACCGGACTCTCGCAGTGGCTTTGAAATGACGCTGCTGCGGTTGCTGCTGTTCAAGCCGCAGGGAACGCTGCCTCCAAGCCAGGGAGCACCCCAGTCGGGAAAGTCTCCTAGCCCTGCTGCGGCAGGGCACGCTTCCGCAAACCCTGCACACAACATCCCTGCCCGCGAGCTGGGCAGTGGCAGTGACCATCTCTCCAAGGTGAAGGCAGCCCTGGGAGGCAATCAAACACCGGCGAGGCCCGCGCCTTCTGCCGTGGGTGCTGATTCGCCGCCCCAACAGGCTCCGGCCTCGGCCCCTGTGTCTGCGCCGGCCATAGCTTCGGAACAACCAAAGCAGCATGATCCGGTAGCGCCCTCAAGCGCGCCTGCGCCTCAAGCTATCCCCGACCAACAGCCAGGCAGTGGCCCAGCTCAAGCGAGCCCCAAGCCCGCATCTGCTGCGGGGGAGCAGCCAGAAACATCGGCCCCAGTAAAAGTGGCGCCCACAGTGAAAACCAAAGTCATCAAGTTGGATGATGAATGGGCTGACTTGATAGGCATCATGGAGCTGGACGGGCCGGTGCGTAACTTTGCCCGCAACTGCTCTTTGGAGCAGAAAGACGGTGCGGTTTGGACCTTGGCGGTTAGTCCGCGTTTTGGGGCGCTCTACCGGGATGACAATCGCGACTTATTGGCGCAGGCGTTGTCGGAAAACCAGCAGCAATCCATTACACTCAAGGTAGAGCTGGCAGAGCCCTCCCATCCCACCCCTGATCAGTTGCTGGCAAAATACAAGCAGCAGCGCCGGGAGGAGGCGGTGGTTCTGATGCAGCAGGATTCCTTCGTACAGGATTTACAGACTTTGTTTGGTGCGACCCTGGATTTAAATTCCGTCACACCGATTGATGACGATTGAACAACGATGATTGAGCAGAAGGTGAAACCATGAAAGGTCAATTCGGAGATCTGATGAAGCAGGCGCAGGAAATGCAGGAGCGCATGCAGAAGATGCAAGAAGAGATTGCCAACACTGAAGTCACTGGGGAATCCGGTGCCGGTATGGTCAAAGTCACCATGACCGGGCGTCATGATGTAAAGCGCGTGCAAATCGACGATGGCTTGATGTCAGAAGAGAAAGAAGTGCTGGAAGATCTGTTAGCGGCGGCAGTGAACGATGCCGTGCGCCGTGTTGAGCAAAACAATCAGGATAAAATGGGCGGCTTGGCATCAGGCATAAACCTGCCCCCCGGCTTTAAGTTTCCTTTCTAAATTATTGATATATAAAAGATGAGCTTTAGTCCCCTAACATTACGCTTGATCGAATCCCTTACCTGCTTGCCGGGGGTGGGCCCCAAGTCTGCCCAGCGCATGGCGCTGCATTTGTTGGATCGGGATCGGGTTGGGGCACAAAAACTGGCGGATTCCCTGCAGTTGGCGATGGAGAAAATCGGTCGTTGCCAGCGCTGTCGTAATTTTTCCGAAGAAACCGTTTGCCACACCTGCCGCCAGACTTCCCGCGATCCTGCATTGCTCTGTGTTGTGGAAACCCCCGCCGATGTCATCGCCATTGATCAGTCCGGCAGCTTCAGGGGTTATTACTTTCTGTTGCTGGGGCATCTTTCACCCATCGACGGAATCGGCCCGGAAGACATTGGAGCCGACGTGCTGGATGAGCGCCTGGCAGAAGGCGAGGTTAAAGAACTGGTCATCGCCACCGGTACCACGGTGGAGGGTGAGGCCACAGCCCACTATCTTTCCGAGATGGCGCGCCGCCATAACGTTGTGGCATCCCGAATTGCCCACGGAGTGCCAATGGGTGGTGAGCTGGAATATGTTGACAGTAATACCCTAAGCCTCGCGTTGCAGGGGCGAAAGATCCTCTGAGCGATGTCATGGATGCCCGCCGCAGCTCTGATGCTTTGAACCCAGCGGTTATCAACCCTTTCAAATGATAGATCACAAGACCTTGTCAGCCTCAATCAATTAATGTACATTTCGTTAAATGGCGAAATGAAGGTGTGAGAGATGAGCAAGCCGCAATTCAACCCTACTGCGACCGATGCCCTGTTGGCGTTTTCCAAGGCGCTTGCCAATGAAAAGCGCCAACAGATCCTGTTGAGCATCTTTGTCGACAAGCAGGAGCACACTGTGGGGGAGATTGCCGAACGAGTGGGAATTGCACCATCAACCGCATCCGAGCACTTGGCCATTCTCAGGCGTGGTGGGATCCTGGTGGCCAACAAACGGCAGAAAGAAGTGTATTACACCGTTAACAAGGAGCGGGTGCAGGAACTGGTAAGCGTCATTCAGGCGTGGCTGACCTGCTGTTAATTAATATTTAGAAATACATATCGTTATATTCCGATGTAACGTATTAAAGATTGGGAGAGCACAATGAATCCGTACCGTATGATGATGGTTTTTTCGTTAGTTGCAGTCACTGCGCTGGGTTATCTGTTTACCCAATACGCTTACCCCAAAATCACGTTGTTTGATGCTGAACGGGTTAGTGACAATTTCCGCCATCTTGATCGAGTGTTTCCTGTTCGAACCATTGCATCATCTTCCATGCCGATGACGCTGACACAGGCACCGCAGAGCGTATCTGTACGCTATCACTATCAAGGCCGGGACTCCTCGTTGGAAGAATTTCTGCAACGCAGTCGAACCACTGGGTTTCTTGTACTGCACAAGGATCACATTATTGATGAGCGATATTTTTATGGATACAGCGCTAACGATAAAGCGACTTCCTTTTCTGTTGTTAAATCGTTTGTGGCGACCCTGGTGGGTATCGCGCTGGAGGAGGGGTTGATCCGCAGTGTTGATGATCCCATTACCGATTATGTGCCGTCGTTGCTGGGGTCTGGGTTTGCGGGGGCCAGTATTGCCGACGTTTTACAGATGTCCTCCGGCATCGCTTTCAGTGAAATATACGGCGATCACAGTTCTGATGCGTATCGTATCTTTGATGATATGTATCTCTGGCTGGGCTCTATTAGTGGTATTACGGCGAGCTATCCCCGTGCCACAGCCCCGGCTCATGTGTTTCATTACGCCAGTATCAACACGCAAGCGCTGGGGATGCTGGTTCGTGAGGCGAGTGGCCAGCCGATTAGCACGTACCTTCAAGAAAAGCTGTGGCAACCGATGGGGGCTACCAGCGAGGCCAGTTGGATGACGGATATCTATGGCGAAGAGGTGACTTTTATGGGGCTCAATGCCACCTTGCGAGATTTCGCACGATTGGGTTTGCTGTACCTGCATGAGGGCAGGTTGAACAATCAGCGCATTGTCTCTGCTGAATGGGTGAGGCGCGCCACGACTCCCGATAAACCGTGGCTACAGCCGGGTGAGATTGATGGAGACTGGGGCTACCAATATCAATGGTGGATTCCGCGGGATGGTCACGGTGATTACAGCGCCATCGGCATTTGGGGGCAGTTTATTTACGTCAATCCTGAGGCCGAATTGGTAATTGTTAAAACCAGTGCCGATGCTGATTTCAAGCCCCACGAGTTTGAGGCTATTACTGTATATCGCAAGATAGCCTCCATGTTGCTTGAACGTAGTAAGGCGGGAGGCTAAACCCTCTAACATGATGCATCCGTTGCGCTTTAATGATTGAGGTATTTGTCGCGGTATAGCCCTGGTGGCATTCCCAGTATGCGCTGACTAAAGCGATAAAAGCTTCGAATGTCAGCAAACCCCAGCAATTGTGATGCTTCCTGTAGAGTAATGGTTGGGTCGGCCAAATACTGCTTGGCAAGCTTTTCACGCACTTCATCCATAACGCCGCTGAACGTGTTTTGTTCCAGTTTCAATTTTCGTTGTAATGTTCGGTCTGATATATGCAGTTTGGCGGCAATGTCTCGGCGTCGAGGTTCTCCGTTTTTCAAGTGCTGAAAAATTTCGTTATACACGTGGAAGTAAACTGATGTGTAGCCGAGGCGGGCGATTTGTTCATCCAGATACTTTTTTTGCATGTCGTACATACTGGTATTGGCTGTAGGTATTGGTATGTCTAAATCGCTCTGTCGGATCTTGATTCGATTGGCGGGTTGACCAAACCGGGGCCTGATTGAGAAAACATCTTGGTAGATGGCGCAGTTATCCGGTTCGGGGCATTCCCATTCAATGGCTAAGGGCATAATGCTTTGGCGTGTAAGCCACGAAAATAACCTTAACGTCATTAGCGTTCCGAATTCTAAGCGGCTTGAGTACGCGTGGTGATGCCTGAAAATATCGGTGTACATCCAAAGGCCATCGCGAGTGTTTTTTAACTCTATCAGTGTGTCGTTTGAAATCACCGCGAAGTAGTTTTTCATCAAAACGATGGCATCGTACAGGGTCTGGCTCGCAGACATGCCGTAACCCACTTGATAAAAACTAACCAGTCGATCACATAATTCTATATTTAATCCCAGGTGCTTGTTTTCTGAGATCTCTACGGCGGTGTCCCAAAGCAGGGTAAGGGTTTCTATTGAAAAGCGCCGATCAGGTTGGTCCAGTTGCTCCTCAGGTATGCCAACGATATCGAGCAAACTTGATATGCAAAGGCCCTCGTGTGAGAACATATCGCACAACGTTTTCACCCATATGGCGGAGATACTTCGTTGGTTCATCGTTTCCCATCCATCAATAAGTGCGGGTGAATTTTAGGCAGATATCACGGCGGCTATCAACCAGCAGTTGTGAAAAATTGGCCACTTGGTGTCACTCTTCTGTCTCTTACTGTCAGATCCATTGCCCTCATTGTTATTTAACATGTCGCTGTCACTGTAAATGTATGAGTTCTTTTCCAGACGTGACGTATCCGATTGGATTACGAAGGTGTTGTCAGTCCGATATTAGGGGCTGGCGGCAACCTGGAAATTCGACCATTTCAATTTGCACGCCCTACGCTTTAAGAGGTATACAATTTTGTCATCTACGAATTATTTAGCGGCTATTCTTGCGGCTTCAGGCCTGTTCGTGTCTGTAACGCAGGCTCAGGCTGCAGTTGAGAAAATATCACCGTACAGTTCAGATAGCACATTCTTTGAAGAGGTTGACTCAGACGCTGGTGCGCCAGGCACATTAATCCGCTATCAACGTGTGCTCAAACTGGATGATTATCCCGGCGAGCTTTATCGTGTCCTATATTGGTCAACTGTTAGAACCATCAGCTATCCCGGCGACGATATTGATCATAATGTCTGTCATTTCTATCAATGGGAGAATAACGAGTGGGGCACTGAGTATCGCTGCGAAAAGCCCATCGTTACGTCCGGCCTGGTTCGTATCCCTAAGGCAGCTCCACCAGCACAGGGTTTTGCAACAGTGGCATTTACCCACGGTACCGTGGGTCTGATTCCTGAATGTGGCCCAAGTACTGGTTATGGCCCACTGTGGCGAGACTGGATGGTGAGCGATCGTGTTACAACGGTGGCCGCTGATTACCCCGGCCTGGGTTACGACTCTGGTTTGCGCAGCGCTGATGCGATGTATACCTCTGAGCATCCCTGGTATCCCGGTACAGGCATTATGCAATCGCCATTTGATGAAACCAGCCATACGTATTCAGACAACTGGTCTCCAGGAGCAAGTACTATCGATCTGGTTCGTGCCAGCAAACAGCTTGAGGTGGTCACTGATGCGTCGAACGGTGTGTCCAACCCGAATTTTATTGTTGTCGGCTCTAGCCAGGGTGGTGCTGTTGCGATTGGAACCGCTCAACTGATGAGCGCAGATTATGCCCCTGAGCTGCAACTTAAAGCGGTGCTGGCCGGTGCTCCCGGCAGCAACCTGGGTGATTTAGAAAGCGCCGACAGCCCGTTGGCCTATGGCATTCTTTCTGGTGGGATCGTAGGCGCATCGGTGTCAGATCCAAGCTTGCATCCGTCCGAGTGGCTATCACCTATCGGACAGGCTAACTATGAACGCACCACCGAAGCAATGTGTTCTGGTGCTGGCGATTTTGAATCGTACTTGTGGTGGGTTAATGCTCTTTACAGTTATCCATTCAATGCGCCTTTGACAACACTGGGGGCTCAGGTTGAATGGCAGCGCTACGCTGCGCGTCAGGATCTTGCGGCAACACCGATTGCAGCACCTATCTATATCGGACAAGTAGATGATGATCCATTAGTGCCTCAGGCTAGAACGGATGCGTTTGCAGCAAGGTTGGCCCAAATCGCGGATGTGACTTATTGCGTCTACCAAGGTAATGGTGATAACGGGGTGGATGAGAATGGTGATCCTGCGGTTACCTTCAGTTCAATGGAAAACCATACAACGGTATTGGATAGAATGGGTGATGAAGATTACACCGCAGCCTCTCCAGAACCCAGTTGTGTAAGCAGTGCTTCAACCGCTTCTTTATCCGCTAAAGCGTTTCTGATCCAGCAAGGTTTTGATGCGTTATCGTCTCAGTAACAGCGTTCATCCTTTCACTGGGGCATGTTTTTGACATGCCCCAAACTTGTTTTATATCTTACAAACCCATCAGGATAACGCTATGAAATGGCCAACTCATGCACTCGCTTGCTCGATGCTGGTGCTTAGCTGCGCCGGCACAGCGATTAACGCTTTCGCCAATAACTGCCCGGAATTTATTGCACCGAGAACATCATCCGGTGACTTGATCGACGCTAAACACTGGTCGCTTTACGATCCAGCGCAGGCCGGTGAAATTGCAACAAACCAGCATGGTGCCCTGACCGGGTGTCAAACGCTCACCGCCGCTACGGTTCAAGAGGCTACCAGTCTGTCGTTTGCCGATGAGGCCTTTGCACTTCGGTTTGTCACTAAGGACGCTGAACACAATAAAGTGCTAGGCTCCGCTGTGCTTTTCACAACCAATGCCAATGACTGGAACAACGACGGTGATTTTCCTGTAGTGGTATTTAATACCGCCACAATCGGCATTGATGCACATTGCGGCGCTACTGTACAAACCCTGAGTAACGAGTCAACTGCCCTGGTCAGCAACAAGGTTAATCGCTTTCTGCGCGACGGTTATAATGTGCTGGTGCCGGACTATTTCGGTCATGGTATTCGTGGTCAGAGCCCCCATCCTTATTTAGAGGGTAAATCCAACGCCCATGCTGTACTCGACGCCATTCTGGCGGCACGCAGTATGTCCAACGGCCTGCTGTTTCAGCAAACCTCACCGACTGCCCCGGTTCCTCTGGCTATGCAGGGCTATTCTCAAGGGGGGCACGTCACAGCTTGGGCCACAGAGTTGGCACCCAGCTACGCACCAGAGATTCAATTTAATGCTGTTCGCGCCGGTGGTGTGCCGGTAAATTTAGAGGTGTCCATTGGCGATGCCCTGGATGCGTACGAAGCGGGTGGCCACGATTCCGGCTTTACTGCGATGATCTACAATTCACTGCTTTACGCTACGGATACGGAAACCCAATTTACTGAGGCGGAATTAGACGAATTCATCACCGATGATCAGCATGTAGAACATGTGAAAGAGTGGGTTGGCGTGGCGCGCGACGAATGCCGGACGACTGCTCAGGTTCTGGATTTGTTGGGCGGATTGGATACCGGCACGTTTGATACCGTTGCTTTGCGTCAAACCACTAAGTTTAAAAAATGGTTTATTCGAAACTCGCTTCGCGGTGGCTTGGCTGGGGAATTGCTGGGTGTTAACAGTGCTGAGTACATCGCCGAGGCACCCCACGAAATCACCATGTCGCGCCCCAGTGCGCCGTTTATGATTTTTGGCAGTGCCGGGGACACCATCGCGCCGAGCGCTGAATCGTATGGACTGGTCCAAGCCTGGGGCGGGCCGACTGTATCAGAATCCAATACAGTGCTTGGTTATATCAATGTACCCAACGTTGACGGGGTTTGGGTGCACACCACCGGGCTCCATGGTCTGGATGAAGCTGATTTGTACTGGACTGCATTTGCACGCTACCGGTACACACCTGATCAGTGGCTAAAAGAGCGCATGCAATAGTTCTCTCACCATAGCCTTCTCTTTGGTTTACAAACCAAGCAAGCGCTTGGTATAGTCGTTTCCATAATATGACTACCCAGAGATCCATATGACCGACTACCAACGCTACTTCGGTGAAACCCAAAACATCGTTCGCGATACCGTTCGCAAGTTTGTGGCTCAGGAAATCACACCCTATGTGAATGACTGGGAGGCGGCCGGCGAACTGCCTCGTTCGCTGTATGAAAAGGCGGGCGCGGCGGGCATTTTGGGGATCGGTTATCCAGAAGAGCTAGGTGGTTCCGGTTTCGATATGTTCACCAAAATCGCTGCCAGCGAAGAAATTATGGCGGCGGGTTCCGGTGGTGTGGCAGCCAGCCTGGGCTCCATTGATATTGGTTTACCGCCGGTGGTGAACTGGGGCAGTGATGAACTCAAACAGCGCATCTGCCCTGACGTGATCGCCGGTAAGAAGATCCAATGTCTGGCCATTACCGAGCCAGGGGGTGGCTCTGATGTCGCCAGCCTGCGTACCCGAGCGGTGCGGGATGGCGATCACTATGTGATTAATGGAGCCAAAACCTTCATCACCAGTGGCGTAAATGCAGATTACTACACGGTTGCCGTGCGTACCGGCGATGCAGGCTACGGTGGCATCAGCTTGTTGTTGGTGGAAAAGGGCACTGCGGGCTTTGGCGTGGGCAAAAAGCTGAAAAAGATGGGTTGGTGGGCCAGTGATACCGCAGAGTTGTATTTTGAAGACTGCCGGGTGCCGGTGGCCAATCTGATCGGGCAGGAGAACGCCGGTTTCTACGTAATCATGACGAATTTTCAAATGGAGAGGCTTAATTTGGCAGTGATGGCCAACTGTACCTCCCGCCTGGCGCTGGATGCCTGTCTACAGTACGTGAAAGAGCGGGAGGCGTTTGGCCGCACCCTGTCCAAATTCCAGACACTGCGCCACAAACTGGCGGACATGGCCACCCAGACCGAGGCCTCCACCGAGTTCACCTATCGCATCGCCGCCCGCATTGCAGCAGGGGAGAGCGTGGTGAAAGAAGTCTCCATGGCCAAAAACTTCGCCACCAGCGTCAGTGACAAAGTCACCTACGATGCTGTGCAGATCTTTGGTGGCATGGGCTACATGCAGGAAACCCTGGTGGAGCGCCTGTATCGGGACAACCGAATTCTGGCCATCGGCGGTGGCACCTACGAGATCATGAACGAGGTCATTGCCAAGCAGTTGGGCATATAGAGAGGGGCTCTTATCAGTCATTGGTAGTCAATTTCGGCCAGCCTCTCTATAATGCCCCGCTTCTATAGGCCGAGCCAGCGCAGAGAGTCCATTACGTGAGTTTTCAGTGGATTGACCAGTCCAGTCAGTTGCAGTCCCTTATTGAGCAGCTACAGAATTGCTCCGAATTGGCGGTGGATACGGAGTTTGTCCGCACCAATACCTATTATTCCCGCCCGGGCCTGATTCAGATCGCCAGCCGCGAGCAGGTGTATCTGGTGGACCCTACTGTGTTCACACCCCAACAGCTCAAGCCTCTGGGCGACCTGCTGTTCAACGACAACACAACCCTGCTGATGCACAGTGCCGGAGAAGATCTGGACGTGTTCCTGGGGTTGTGGGATGCGCTACCTGCCAATCTGTTTGATACCCAAATCGCAGCCGGGCTGGTGGGGTATGATCGTCAGATGGGGCTACAGCGGCTGCTGCAGGAAACCCTGCAAGTGGAGCTTTCCAAAGAAGAGACCCGTTCGGACTGGTTGCAGCGTCCGCTGACGGACAAGCAGCTGCACTACGCTGCGGCGGACGTTCGTTACCTGCATCAGGTGGCGGATATTCTGCGAGACAAGCTCCAGCAGGTCGATCGCATGGATTGGCTGGCGGAAGAGACACACAATCTGATTCAGAAATACGGTGCCAAAACCCCGGATGATGAGCTGTACCTGGGGTTTGGTTCCGGCTGGAAGCTGAAGCCCCAGCAGCAGGCGGCGCTGAAGCACCTGGCGCAATGGCGTGAACAAACCGCTCGCAGTAATAACACTCCCAAAACCTTTATCGCCAAAGATGCCATGCTCTACGGCCTGGTGGAAAAGCAGCCCAAGTCTCGAAGCCAGCTGGCAGAGGCAGGTTTTCAGAGCAGCCAGATCCGTAAATACGGCGATCAGTTGCTCGAGCAGCTGCGGATTGGGTTACAGCAGCCGATTCCCGAGCAACTGATCGCCCGGCCGCTCACGAAAAGTCAGCAGGGTGATTACAAGGCCCTGCGCGAAGTGACGGCGGCAACCGCAGAGCAGTTGGGGGTGCCCGCCGACCTGCTGGCCAGCAAGGCACAATTGGTGGCCTACCTTAAAGCCCGCTTCAGTAATACATTATCCCAGGACAGCCCGTTTCGGGGTGGCTGGCGTGAAGCCGCATTGCAACCCAGGTTAGATGCCCTGGAACTAACATCAAAGAACAATAAGGACGATGAGGATCATGACTGACCAAAAAATCATGTGCTCGGTGTATCGCAGCCCCAAAAAAGACGGTATGTACATATACGTGCCCAAGCAGGAGCCGTTCGAAAACGTTCCTGAAACCCTGATGCAGACATTTGGTACCCCCGGCCACGTCATGGATCTACTGCTCACCGCAGATCGCACCTTGGCGCGGGTTGATGTAAAACAAGTCATGTCGGGCATCCAAAACAACGGCTACTATTTGCAGATGCCGCCCCACGAGACCCAGTTCTGAGATGAACAAGCGCTTCTGGGAGCACAAATCACTGGAGCAGATGAACCAGGAAGAGTGGGAATCCCTCTGTGATGGTTGTGCCCTGTGTTGCTTGCAGAAGCTGGAAGATGAAGACAGTGGCGAAGTGTATTACACCCGCCTGGCGTGCCGATTACTGGATATTGAAAGTGGGCTGTGTCGCAATTACCCTAATCGTTTTAACTTAGTGGATGATTGCGTTAAGGTCAGCATCGAGGATAAGCAGCATTTTCACTGGATGCCTTTCACCTGCGCGTATCGTGCGCTGGCAGAGGGCAGGGGGCTGCAGGATTGGCACCCGCTGATCAGTGGTGATCGAGAATCGGTTCACAAGGCCGGTATCTCGGTGCGGGGTCGGGCGATCCCGGATCAAGGTATCCCGGATCATGACTGGGAAGACCACATTATTCACTGGGTTAAACACTGAGCTGTTTATTGGAGCCGGATGCCGGGGCACATGCACAACCATACGCAGAAACACATCACATCGATCAGGACAGGATCATCATGCTAGATCACACCGAATACACCCTGGCTTGGGTTGCCTACCTGCTGTCAGCCTTAGGCCTGATCGCCGTTTGGTGGCGAATCACGCGGGGCATACCCTGGAAACCCCTACAGCAATTGCTGCGGGTTGTGGTGGCTGCACCCTTACTGATTCCTGCCCCTGTGGCGCAAGGCAGCACGGATTGGGCGCCAGCCTTGTTTGTTCTGTTGTTCGATATGACGCTGGTAGAAGGCAGCGACCCTATGCGAGCCTTACCATTCATCCTATATGCGTTGATACTGGGCCTGCTGGTTCTGGTTGCCGATGGCGTATTTCGCCACTGGCAGAATAAAAAGCGCGCATTCTAATTCAATAGCTTGCTTCACTATTTTCACCCTATTGTCAGGAAAATACCGCCACAGATGCTATAACTAAATCATATTGGCGTGATGTTTTTGACGGAGTCTGCGTGAAAGTACCACCCGCTTCAGGGCTAGTATTGATTGTATTGCTGTGGGCAGCCTGTTTTGCAGCCCAGGGCGTCTATGCGGCTGACGCCCAGCCCGATATGCGGGTGCTGGTGGATATATCCGGCAGCATGAAAAAAACCGATCCACAAAACCTGCGGGTCCCTGCTGCTAAGCTATTGTTAAACCTGGCAAAAGATAAGAGTCGTTTTGGGGTTTGGTCGTTCGGCCAGTATGTGAACAACCTGGTGCCCGTGGACACCGTTTCTCCTGAGTGGAAGCAACCAGCCGCCGCCAAACTGGAAGCAATCAATTCAGCCGGCCTGTTTACCAACGTCGGTTTAGCGCTGGAGCGGGCGGCGATGGGGCAGACGCAACCAGATCCCGACTGGGAGCGCACCATCGTCTTGCTGTCCGACGGCATGGTGGACATCTCCAAAGATCCGCAGCAGAACGAGGCCGAAAAACAACGTATCCTGCAAGAGGTCATCCCCCAGCTCAAAAAAGCCGGTTTCCGTATACACTCAGTGGCGCTGTCCACCGGGGCCGATCAGGCGTTCCTCAAATCCATAGCCCTGCAAACAGGTGGCAGCTTCTCCTTGGCTCGCAATGCCGATGAATTATTAGGCGTGTTCGTGGAAGCCTCCGATAAAGTGAACCTGCCCGAACAAGTACCGCTGGAGGGCGACAGCTTCACCATTGATGAGTCCGTCAACGAGTTCACAGCCCTGATTTTTCGTAAATCCTCCATCAAGGAAACTCAGCTCATCAGCCCCGACGGCGTTGCCTACAGCCTGTCCAAAGGCAGCCGCAATGTCAGCTGGTTTGCTGACAAACAGTACGATCTTATTACCGTCTACAACCCGGCTCCCGGCACTTGGAAGGTCGTGGCGGATCTGGATCCCAGTAACCGCGTCACCGTCGTATCGGATCTGAAGCTCACCATGGGCGGCTTACCGGAAAACGTGTTGGAAGGTGAGCGCCTTACCATGACCATGTCCATGGATGAGCATGGACGAGCCATCACCAACCCCAATTTCCTTGAGTTAATGGACATCACCTTCCGCCAGGAAACCAGTTCAGGTGAAACCTTTGAGGGCAAATTGTCCGAGGGCGCGGGCGGTGAGAAAGTCGTGCCCACTGACGGTATCTATAGTGCCCGGCTGGGCCGCACCATAACCGAGGGCGAGCACAGCTTCAGCGTGCTAGTGGATGGCAAGACCTTCAAGCGTAAAAAAACCGTCAAAATGACCGTGCATCATGAGGTATTGAAAGTAGAGACCCAATACCGTGATCAAGATGGGCAAGTCTTCCGCTATTTGATGGCCGAACCGATAGAGGGGCTGATCAATCCAGAGGCCATAGAAATTGTTGCCCAGATCAGCGATTCCAACGGTGAGAGAAGCATTCAGAATGGAGTAGCAGAAGAGGATGGCCGCTATCGCATTGATGTGCCTGCCTTCGGTGCTTTGGGTGAATATGAAGTGCTGATCAAAGTGGCCGGTAAATCCGCCAACGGCAAAGATTATGAACTGGTGCAGGGGCCCTACCCAGTGGATTACACCCCGCTGGGCATGGTGGCTGATAACCGTGATCCCCTGGCGGACAACCAGCCGCCGTTGCCAGTGGAAACCTTCGACCCCAGCGCGATGGAGATCCCCAGCCTGGAGGTGGAAGAGCTGCCACCGGACGATATTCCCCCGCTTCCCGAAGTGGAGCCGGAACCCGAACCAGAGCCCCTGCTGGCAGAAGGTGAGTTACCCCTGGTGGTGGAAGAGGAAGCTTCAGAAGAAGGCACAAACTGGCTGCTGCTGGCCGGTGTGTTCATTATCGGCAACATACTGGTGATCGGCGGGGGTGTTTACCTTTACATCAAGTTTGTACGGCATACCGACGAAGAGCAGTCGCGGGTGGTGGAAGAAATCACCCAGATGCAACAGAAAAAGGCGGAGCAAAAAGCACCGGCAGCCGCTGCGGCGGTTCCGCCCCCGGATCTGGACATTGATTTCGATTCCGGAACAGAAATGGATTTTGGAGAGGATGAAGCCACCGAGATACGTACCGCGGATTCCCCATTGGACGAGCCGGGTTCTACCGTCATTGCGCCCACGCCAGCCCCAGTGCTGGAGCAACCAGAAGAAACCTACGTTAACGAAGCGCCACCCCTTGAGCTGGATGACGATGAGATGATCGAGGTGGAAGACGACTTCGACGAAGATCTGGATGAAGATCATGGCCTTGATGACCTGGACATGATGTTGAGTGAGCAAGAAGGCTCACAGCAAACAGAAGAGCAACTGAATCAGACCATTGATGAGATGCTTGAGCAGCCGACCGTGTTTCCCGACGCAGGAGTTGAGGCCGATGTCGAGAATGAGCCTGGCGCCGAGAAAGACAAAAAAACCGAAAAAGATCTGCCAAAAGAGGCTGAACAAGACGAGGGTGGAGTTGAGGACAAATATCCCGGCTTTGATAACGATGAATTCATGCTGGATAATCCCTCCAAAGAATAATATTCCGAGTTAAGTTGTTATGTCTGAATGTATTTTCTGCTCCATTCTGAAAGGCGAAGCGCCTGGTAGCATCGTATATGAAGACGAGGACTGCGTTGCCTTTATGGACCTGTTCCCGATGCGCCCCGGTCATGTTCTGGTGATTCCCAGGCAGCATGCGGTTCACCTTGAAGAACTGGAACCAGCGTTGCGAGCCCACCTGTTAGAAGTGTGTCACTGGGTGATTAAGGCCCAGAAGGCCAGCGGCTTACCCTGTGATGGCAATAATGTGTTTTTAAACGATGGGCCAGCGGCAAACCAGCATGTACCCCATGTCCATTTTCATGTATTGCCCAGGCAGCAGGGTGATCTGCATAAAGCCATACTGTCTTTTGCTACCCGTTACATGAACTATTTCGGGCAGTCAGCTCATCGCCAGCGGTTGGATAGCCTGGCGGATCGCATCAGTCGCCAGATGCCGCAAAGGGTCAGGCCCTGATGTCAGCGGTTCAAGCTGCTCCACGCATTGGCGCTCGACTGGTGGTGGAGTTGTTACGCCTCAAAGCAGACGAACCTCTAACGGATAAAATAAGGCTGACGCCACAACGTTCCCGCCACGCGTTGGCGGTTCTCAATGACAAGTTTGCGTTGATACATAAAACCCTCAACCTTGCGGATGTAACCTGTTCGATTGCCCATGCTATGAGCGAGCAGTGCAGCGATCTGGAAGTCGCCTTGCCGATTGCCGCACCCGATTGGGGTGCAATTCTATTGGTGGATGAGCTGTTCGATAAGTTGGCGCAGCAATTGGCCAATGATAAAGAAGCCGCCGCCTGGTTTGCGCGGTTGCGTACTTTGGTGGTGCGTTATGCCATCAAGGATTACTCCTTCTTTTTTGCACAACAGAATCTACTGCGCCGCTTTTTGAATCAGGCCTATTTAACTCTGCTCAGTAATACTGAAAAAAGTCGCCTGGTGCATCGTGAAATGCTCAACCAGTTTGGCAAGCGAATCCTGGCCGAATTTAATGGCGACGTAGGCCATGTTAATAGCCTGTGCATTGAGGCCCAGGCCTGGTTTGCAGGGCAAACTGAAAAAGTTGAACAAATTGAAGAGCGGCTGCGGGTGTTAGAGAGTACTCGCCGCAGGGAAAAGGTTGCAGAGCCGCGGGTGGTTGCAGAGCTGAATCGCATCGCAGGCGGCAAGCATCTGCCCGAAGAAGTCATTGATTTTCTACACGGTGAATGGCGGCGCTCCATGTTAATCATGTCCATGCGAGAAGGGCAGGAAGGTGCAGACTGGAAACGTCAGTTGCGTACAGCGGAATCTCTGATTGAGTTATGCAAGGGCTGTCAGGATGACACACAACGCAGTAAATACCGCTCTTTCTACCAAGTGTTTTTGCGCAATGTACGCACCTTGCTGGTCAGCGTGCTGGATGATGCCGATGCACTGGATGCAGCGGTCGAACCCCTGGAACTGGTGTTGAGTGCGATGATCAACGGGGCCTGCCCAGCGTTGCTGGAGGTGAAACCTATTCCACTGCCACGTACGCAGGTGATTGAGGCCGAGGTAACCCGAGTCAGCCCCAAGGCACTGGAAGCAATTGAACAGCTGTCTGAAAACGATTGGCTGCGCCTCAAAACATCCGATGGCCGCTACGAGCTGTGCAAAATTGTCTTGAAAGCCCAGCAGGATGAACCATGGGTGTTGGTGAGTCAAAGCGGCAAAACGGTGGCCAAGAAAAGCGCCATACAGCTGGCACAGGCACTGGAAGGGGGTGTGCTTCAGCTGGTTCATCGCAAGCTGTATTGGGATCGGGAGCTTGATGCAGAGTTGGAGCGCCTGCATCAAGCCTGGCAAGAGCAGCAGGCAGCCCAAAGCGCCTTGCAATCCTCCATAGAGCTTGCCTCTTCGAAGCGGGCCTCAGCAGATAGCGCCTCCAAGAGCGAAGCCGCCAACACATCCAGAATCGATGAATTGTTAAAAGACTCCAGCCTGTCGCTGGATGAACCGATACAGCCCGACAGTCAGAACGAGCGCAGAACCGATCAGTCAAGCCATAGACTTGAAGCAATCGCAGAGCCTGACGACGAATCCTTCCTGACCCCCAGAGCCATCAGTGATGAGGAAATGTCAGCGGCATTATCTGCCGTCGACACCATACAAGTGGGCGGCTGGATCAGCCAGGAGACCAGTGAAGGCGAACAGCGCTGTAAGCTTGCCGTTAAGATACGAGCCACCGACAAAATGGTATTTGTTAATCGCTTGGGCATAAAAATATTGGACATCACCCGCCAGGAACTGGCAAGGTTGCTGATTCATGGTGCCGTGACCATACTCGATACTGGCGCAGGCTTCGATAGCACCCTGGAACGCGTTGTACGCAGTATTCAAAAAGACAAAAATTAAGAACAATCGCACAGAGGCACACTTAATGGATGATCAACGCAGCCACCAGCGTCACACACGAAAGGAAGATGCCTATCTGGAGTTGACCCTGGATGGTAAGCAAGGTGACTACATTCAAAAGGTAATCGCCTGTGAGACGGTTGATCTGTCAGCTCAAGGCCTCAAGATATACATGAGTGAACCAGTAGAGCAGGGCCTGATTACCGATGTATTGGTAGAAATCAGCGGACAAGAAGGTCGCTTCTTTCTCACTGCCGAGGTGAAGTGGATATCCCCCAGTGGTGACGATGGCTGGTATTTCGCGGGTTTCCAAATCTTTGAAGCAGAAAACACCGATTACGAGAGCTGGGCCAAGATGATTGAAAAAAGAGACAGCTCACAATTGGCGGATCAGTGAATGAGCTAACAGCGAGCCAAGAAAACTGCGCTGTTAGCTCGACTAAACTTAACGCTTACTGAACGTTTTCCGCTTCGCTGAATACGCCTTGGAACAATATAGAACTCAAGTAGCGCTCACCGGAATCAGGCAGTATTACCACAGTTGTTTTACCTTTATTCTCTGGTCGCTCAGCTACGCGCAGGGCTGCACATAAAGCAGCGCCACATGAAATCCCCGCCAGAATACCTTCTTTCTCCATCAGCATCTGTGCGTGCTCGATAGCATCCTCATTGGAAACCTGCTCCACCGAATCGACGATGCTCAGATCCAGGTTTTTGGGTACAAAGCCTGCGCCGATGCCCTGAATTTTATGGGGCGCTGGCTGCACTTCGCTACCCGCCATGGTCTGGCTGATGACAGGCGAATCAATGGGTTCGACCGCAATGGCCTGGATGGCTTTCCCCTGAGTGTTTTTGATGTATCGGCTGATGCCCGTTATGGTGCCCCCTGTACCCACACCAGCCACAACAATGTCTACCTGGCCATCGGTGTCATTCCAGATCTCAGGGCCTGTAGTCTGTTCATGAATGGCGGGGTTGGCCGGGTTCTCGAACTGCTGCAACATAATCGCTTTGCCACCGCTCTGTTCGACTATTTCTGCGGCTTTATCGATCGCGCCTTTCATTCCCTTGGGGCCTTCTGTCAGCACCAGGTTTGCCCCTAAAGCCTTTAGCACTTTGCGTCGTTCCAGGCTCATGGTGGCAGGCATGGTCAGGGTCAGCTTATAGCCTCTGGCCGCGCAGACAAATGCCAGCGCAATGCCGGTGTTGCCGCTGGTGGGCTCAACCAGTTCTATACCGGCTTTCAATAAACCGTCTTTCTCGGCTTGCCACACCATATTCGCGCCGATCCGGCACTTAACCGAGAATGCCGGGTTACGGCTCTCCACTTTGGCCAAAACATTATGTTGGGTTAGATGTTTCAGCCGAACCAACGGAGTATTGCCGATGGTTAGAGAGTTGTCTTCGTATATCTTGGCCATGATGGAATCCTGATTGTGTAACGTGGGTGGCAATCGATTCTACACGCCTTAAAGGCATTTTCAATCACACTGCCTCTGTGCACTCTGTCACACCAAATTGGTGGATTATCAGAAATGGAAACCAGTGCCTGATTCACTGTGCACTTGATCAACATTTGTCACGTCGCGGTAACCCAATCACTGCTAGCCTAGTGTTTAACGTTCTTGTACACCGCTTTCCAGATAACAGGACAAGAGTTATGAAATATTGGATGTTGACCCTCACCTGTATTGGCCTGCTACCTGCCAGCCTCTCATTTGCCGCCTCTGACGCAGCCACAGCGGCAGATAACGTGTTTCGTGAGGGGGTGGCATATTGTAATCAGGCATCAAAACTCAGCCGTACCGATACCGAGCAGGCCCGCACGCAATATTCGAAGTATCTTTCCCATCTGGAGCGTGCCAAAACCATCGATACCAGGTTGTTGGACAACAACAGCTTTGCTCAGCGTGAACACAAACGTTGCACCTTAATCGATGACAACATCGCCCGTGCCGAAGCGATGCCCATCGTAGAGCAAAGCCTGGCCCAGTGTGAGCAGGCCCGTGCAGCCCTGGATGCTTCCAATCTGGAGCAAGCCAGCGAATCGTTTAACCAGTTTCAATCATTGCGTGATCAGGCCCTGGCCGTAACCCCTACGGTACTGCGTGTGGGATCTTTGGCGGTTCGCATGCGGGTATGTGATCGGTTGGTAGAAAAGATCTCTTTGGCACAGTCAGATCAACAGCTGGCGTTGCAGAAAGCAAGCCGCGCTTTGACCGTTTACAATAAAGCCCTGGCAAGCTGCGACGTGGGTCGAGGCATGAGCGCCACCAGCAGCTTGAGCACGGAGGCCGTCAAGGCACTGGAGGACGTGTTATCACAAGTGAACAAGCAGCTATCCAACGGCGACGCTTTGGGTAATGGTTTAGACCGTTCCGTTGGCGACGGGCAGCAGCTGGCGGCAATCCGCAATCGTGTTACCGCCTGCAGCAGCGATATTGTGGCCTCCGTAGCGTCAATGAATACAAAGCTGGAGCAACAGGCTTTGATGGCCAAAAAGGCAGAAGATGCGGCCATTCAGCCACCTCAGTTGGCCGTTCAGGCCGAGCTGTCCATCCTGCAGGGGCAGGAGATCGTACAAATCGGAGATGGTAGCCTGTAAAGCTGATCGTTTCTGCCATTTATGTGGCACCTCCCGCCATGTTCAAGCCCGAATGCGGTGTTTAAAGTAGATGTTTTGGCCAAACTTGCTCCCTGATATGGGAGCAAGTTTGGTTTATAATGTCGGAAATTCAACGCAGTTCAAGGCAGCTACTATGCAATTCGAAGGAACAGAAAAATACGTTACCACCGGCGAACTCAGGTTGGCGGTGAACGCGGCCATCAACCTGCAGCGTCCGTTGCTGATCAAGGGTGAGCCAGGTACCGGTAAAACCATGTTGGCAGAAGAGGTTTCTGAAGGCCTTGGGCTTCGGCTGATTCAGTGGCACATCAAATCCACCACCAAAGCGCATCAAGGGCTGTATGAGTATGATGCGGTCTCTCGTTTGCGCGATTCGCAGTTGGGGGATGATCGTGTTCACGACATCAAAAACTACATCAAGAAAGGCAAGCTGTGGGAAGCCTTTGAATCCGAAGATCAAGTTGTACTGTTGATCGACGAAATCGATAAGGCCGATATCGAGTTCCCCAACGATTTGTTGCAGGAGCTGGATAAGATGGAATTCTATGTGTATGAAACACAGGAAACCATCAAAGCGGTTAAGCGTCCCATCGTCATCATCACCAGTAATAACGAAAAAGAATTGCCTGATGCATTTCTGCGTCGTTGTTTCTTCCACTACATCGATTTCCCCGATAAAGCCACCATGCAGCGTATCGTGGAGGTGCACTTTCCCGGCATCAAACAATCCTTGGTTAAAGAGGCCATGGAAGTGTTCTTTGATGTGCGCAAGGTTCCCGGTTTGAAGAAAAAACCTTCGACTTCAGAACTAATCGATTGGTTGAAGTTGCTGCTGGCCGATGAGATCCCCGAAGATGTGCTGCGCAATCGTGATAGCAAGAGCGCCATTCCGCCATTGTATGGCGCTTTGGTGAAGAACGAACAGGATGTGCATCTGCTGGAGCGTTTGGCGTTCATGAACCGACGTGAGAGCTGATTATGCTGATCGATTTTTTCTTTGAGCTGCACCACGGCAAGGTGCCGGTCAGCATTCGAGAGTTTCTCGATTTGCTGGCAGCTCTGAAGCAAAGAACCGTCTACGCGGATATGGATCAGTTTTACTACTTGTCCCGTACTGTGCTGGTGAAAGACGAAAAACACTTCGACAAGTTCGATCGCGCCTTCAAAAAGTACTTTGATGGGCTGGAAGTTATGGATGATTTGTTTGAATCCATGATCCCCGATGAGTGGCTGCGTAAGGAAATCGAAAAAACCCTGAGCAAAGAAGAATTCGAAAGGCTTCAGCAAATGGGTGATCTTGAAAAGCTCATGGAAGAATTCAAAAAGCGCCTTGAAGAGCAGAAAAAGCGTCATCAGGGTGGGAACAAAATGATCGGAACAGGTGGCACCTCGCCCTTCGGAGCGTACGGTCAGAATCCTGCCGGTTTCCGGATGGCGGGGCAGGGTCGCAATGGTAAAGCGGTCAAAGTATGGGAGAAACGCCAGTATCGCAATCTGGATGATTCCGTCGAGCTGGGTGTGCGCAATATCAAGATGGCGTTACGTCGTTTGCGCAAGTTCACCCGTGAGGGTATGCCGGATCAGCTGGATATCGATGACACCATCACCTCCACCGCTCGTAATGCCGGGTTCCTTGACATCAAAATGGTGCCCGAACGTCGTAACGGCGTGAAGGTGTTGTTGTTCTTTGATGTGGGCGGCTCAATGGACCCTTACGTGCGCACCTGCGAAGAGCTGTTCTCAGCCTGCCGCGGTGAGTTCAAGCACATGGAGTACTATTATTTTCATAACTTCCTTTATGAGGGAGTATGGAAAGATAACAACCGACGCTGGACTGAGCGCACAGATACCTGGGATATCCTGCATAAGTACAGCAGTGATTACCGCGTGATTTTTGTTGGGGATGCTACCATGTCGCCCTATGAGATCAGCTCTGTAGGGGGCAGTGTTGAGCACTGGAACGAAGAGTCAGGTGAAACCTGGATGCGGCGTCTTACGGATCATTTTGAAAAAGTGATCTGGTTGAACCCAGAGCCGGAGAATACCTGGGAGTTTACGACTTCTGTCACCTGGGCCCGTAAGCTGGTGGAAGAGAAAATGTTCCCGTTGACCTTAAAAGGGTTGGAAGAGAGCATGCGTTATCTAGCCAAGTAACGCACGCTCGATTTGCTTAGCTAGTGTTACCCAATCAATTCTACTTTTGGCAGCTTGGCTGGTTTGGCAATGACCTTTTCGCTTGGCGCCACTACCGTGGATACACCTAGGAATACCGTTTCATCGTTCTGGTTCTTGATTACGTTGTCGATCAATACGATGTTGCCGCGGCGTTTCTTTTCTGTCAGCGTGAGGTGAGCGGTCAGTGTGTCACCCGCTCGGACAGGTTTTTTGAACCGCATTTCCTGCCCTGCGTAGATGCTGCCGGGGCCGGGAAACTGCGTTGCCACCGCCGCGCTGATGATCACTGCACACATGGCGCCGTGGGCAATGCAGCCACCAAACGGCGTGCTCTTGGCATACTCTTCGTCCAGGTGGAGAGGGTTGGTATCCCCCGACATGATCGCAAACAATTTGATGTCATCTTCCGAGACGGTTTTGGTGTAAGTGGCGGTCATGCCCACTTCCAATTCATCAAACGGTATGTTTTCCAGATTAGACATAATGATCTCCCCATTGGATTTGCAGTGATCTTATCGATCTGCATGGAGGGAAGACAGCGATTAAATGTAACGGATTTTTAGAAAGCGATCAGCCGGTAATCAAAACCCACTAGGCGCTGGCTGTAGCGGCCCTGCGGGTTTTAATCTTTTGGGGCAGGCGAGCCTCGATCCAGGCCAGCATATCGTCGATTACTTCATGGCGATTCAGTTCATTGAATATTTCATGACGACCATCTTCATAGAGTTTTACGCATACATCCGATTGGCCTGCTGAGCGTAGATGGTTGGCCAGTTTGTCAATGCCATGCTTGGTTGCATGGTAGGAGAGTGGATCCCGCTCACCGGATGTGAGATAGAACGGTAAATCATCGGGGATGCTTCTTAAGTTTTTAGTTTTGCTTAATGTGTCTAATCCAACCAGCATGTCCTGCCATAGCTGATTGGTGCACAGGAAGCCGCACAGTGGGTCTGCGACGTATTTGTCGACTTCCTCGTGATCGCGGGTCAACCAGTCGGCATCGGTGCGGGAATCACCAAACTGCTTATTAAAGTTGGTGAATGTCTGGTGATCGATCAACGGGCTACGGCCTTTCGGGCCACCACGAAGCTTTTCCAGTTTGACCAACATTTTTGGTGCGCGTAACGCGCTGGGGGTTGAATAGCCTGAGCCGGATAACACTACTGCATCCACGGTTTTGCCATGCTTGATGCAATAGTACTGCACTATAAATGAACCCATGCTGTGGCCGAACAAAATCAGCGGTAGATTGGCTTCGGTGCTGCGGATGTGTTCGTTCACTTTCAGCACATCGGATATCACCAAATGCCAGCCGTTGGTATCGCCATAGTGACCCACCAAACCACCTTGTGGGATGGAGTGGCCGTGGCCGCGATGGTCGTGTGCGTAAACGATAAAGCCGGCGGCGGTCAGTCGTTCGGCGATGGGCTCGTAACGACGACAATGTTCGGCCATGCCGTGATTGATGTGAATGATGCCTTTAGGCGAGGCCTGTCCGGGGTCGCTCCACTTTCTGACAAAGATTTTGTGTCCATCCATGCTGGTAAGAAAGTGTTTTTCGGCGAGCATCGCGATTTCCCTAAATTTTTGGCGGGCCGTTGGCGGTCAGTGCGTGCGGCCTCGGGCGACTGTAAAGCTGGGTATTGTATACTCTTGTCTGCAGGATGGGGAGTCCAAATAAGCGCGCAACCATGTTTCCAGCCGGTTGCGATCTTGTTCAGAGGCATGAAGCCCTAACCGGGTTCTGCGCCATAGAATATCTTCAGCGCAGTTAACCCATTCATTTTGTGCAAGAAATTCTACCTCTTTTTGATACAGTCCGGGGCAGAGTTCTTCGCCCAGCTCGGATGTCGCGGTGGCATCACGCAACAATTCCATGCAGCGCGCGCCGTAGGTGCGGCAGTAGTGGTGCAGCAAGTGGCTGGGCAACCATGGATAGTGGCTGGCGACCTTCAGGATGAACTGGTCGAAGGCCGCAGGGTCCATATCGCCACCAGGCAGTGGCTTGACGGCATGACCAGAAACCTGAGGCTTCAGTGGAAGATGATTTCCCAGCATCTCAGCGGCTTCCTGAGCCATGGCTCGATGGGTGGCAAAGCTGCCTCCGAAAACCGAAATCAGGGCAGAGCGGCCATCGCTGCAGTTATAATCCAGAGCATAATCTTCTACGCTGTCTGTGGCGGCATGACTGTTATCTGAATAGAACGGTTGTAGCACTTCGTACTGGCGCATCACAGCTTGTTCTGTGATGGGAATGCTGAAGTATTGGTTCAGTTCTGCGATCAGAGCGGTAACCGTGTTGGCTTCTGAAGCATGCTCGACCTTTTCAGGTTCGGCAGCCATGGTTGTAGCGATCAGGCAGTAGTGATCCAAATAGGGTGTCACGCTGATGTGACGTTGGCCTGATTCGATCAGGTAGGCTTGGTCTCCCTGGTAGAACTTGGGTAGCACAATAAAGAACTTCCGCTTCAGCTCTATCCAGCAACGACTTTCGATTCCGTCGATATTGTCCTGTACTTTCTGTACGCATACTCCGGCGGCATTAATCAAACTCCGGCTACGCAGTTGAACTTCGCTGCCATCGGCTTGTTGCAGGGTGATGAGCCACATTCCCTGCTTGCGGCGGGCTGCCATAAAACGGTGGTGGGGCAGTATGGTGGCGCCTAGTTGGTGGGCTACCAGTAAATTTTCGATCACCAGTCTGGCATCATCGATCATGCATTCCTGCATTACCCAGGGTTCGCGACTGGCGGTATTGAACTGCGTAACAAGCGGTGCCATTTGGTAGGCGCTGGCTGAACGCTTTGCAAGGTTGTGATCGCGGTTGCCTTGCAGCCAATGCTGGAACAACCAAAGCCAGATTCGACTGATCGGGGATTGGGGGCTGTCGGTGCCAGGTACCACCACAAAGCACCGCTCCGAGTACAAATGCGGAGCACGCTGCTTGAGCAATGCTTTCTCTTTGATCACCTTATTAAAATAGGGTAAGTTGTGATGTCTAAGAAAATGATGGGCGCCGGGCATGATCTGGTCGGACTGAGAAGAACTGGCGCCGCCCACGTCAGCCTGATCGCAGAGTTGTACTGACAGGCCCCGTTGAGCGCACTCGGCAGCAATCGCAGCGCCACTGATCCCGCCGCCAATGATAAACACATCGCAATGCTCATTGTATGATGTTGCCATTGGTCTGCCCTGTAAAAAGGGTTATATGCTTATAACTATGGAACATTCAGGTGTACTGTCAAATGAACAAGCCGTTATCTATCCGCTTTACCTTTATTAATTTGCCTAACCTAGCAAAGTTAGCGGCACTGATCTTTATGGTTAGTATGATTGCTCCTTCAGCGTGGGCGGCACCGGCGGCGCAACTCTGGCCCCATTGGAACAAGAGTGATGAATCGAACACGGCCAGTATTGATCATCAGCACTGGCAACTGCTGTTGGATCAGTATTTAAAGGTATCTGGAGATCCGCTGGTAACGCGGTTCGATTACGCCAACGTGACGGCAGAACATCGTGCCTTGCTGACGGGTTACATTAATCGGCTACAGAGTCTTCCCATCCTGCAGTACAAAAAAGCGGAGCAGCAGGCTTATTGGATCAACCTGTATAATGCGCTCACGGTAGATCTGATTCTGAGCCGCTATCCAGTTGCCAGCATTCGTAAAATCAAATTTGGATTTTTCTCGTTTGGCCCCTGGGATGAAAAGCTGGCTGAGGTGGATGGCCAGCCTTTGAGCCTCAACGATATAGAGCATCGCATCCTGCGGCCTATCTGGCAGGATAATCGCATTCATTACGCCGTTAACTGTGCCAGCATCAGCTGTCCTAACCTTGCCCCTCAAGCATTCACCCGCGCCAATACCGAATCGCTGTTGCATGAGGGGGCCATCAATTACATTAACCATCCTCGAGCAGTGGCTTTTGTTGGGTCAGATCTCAAGTTGTCGACCATCTACGATTGGTATCAGGATGATTTTGGTGGCAGTGAACAGGGTGTGATTCAACACCTGTTGCGATACGCCAAGCCGGAATTGGCTGGGCGACTGAGGAGTCATGCTGGCGATATCGACTACGATTACGATTGGGGCCTGAATTCTCCGTAAAATCAGGCACAACAGAGGCTATTGTCTGGCCCATTTTTGCCAAAACTGCTAATCTTTTGCGCGCTTCGTAAGGACACAATTAAGTCAATCCTAGTCAGTAACCCTCAGTGAGAGTCGGGGAATAATAAGATGGTAGATAAGATCTGGTTGGATAAATATCCAGAAGGTGTAACTCAGGATCTGCAATACGGCGATTATGAGTCAGTATTGGATGTATTCGACAATGCCTGTAAAAAGTACGCTGATCGACCTGCATTCCACAATATGGGCGTTACCATTACCTATGGTGAGCTGGACAAGCTCAGCGCGGATTTTGCGGCCTACCTGCAGAACCACACCACATTGGTAAAAGGCGATCGCATCGCAGTACAGATGCCCAATCTTATTCAATACCCCATTGTTGTGTTTGGCGCTATGCGTGCCGGGCTGGTGGTAGTGAATACCAATCCACTGTACACCACGCGCGAAATGGAGCATCAGTTTAATGATGCAGGCTGTAAAGCGTTGGTGGCATTGGCTAACTTTGGTGATTCCGTTGCCGATGTACTGCCTAAAACCGGTATTAAACACGTCATCATCACTCAAGTGGCAGACATGCAGCCCACTCTAAAACGTGTGCTGATGAACTTTGTGATCAAACACATCAAAAAGATGGTGCCTGATTTCACAATCAAGGGTGCGGTGTCTTTTACGTCGGCCATGGCCAAGGGTGGTGCTGCCAACTTTAAGTCAGGTTCCGAGCCGAAGGCAGATGATATCGCCGTGTTGCAATACACCGGAGGCACCACTGGTGTGGCCAAAGGTGCCATGCTTACCCATAAAAACCTGGTGTCCAACATGTTGCAGATGGATTTTATTCTGCGCACGCTGCGCCCAGGGCAAGAGGTGGCGATTACTCCATTGCCTCTTTACCACATATTTTCCTTTACCGTTAACTGCCTGGGTATGATGTCCCACGGGGCCTGCAACGTTCTGATCACTAATCCACGTGACATTCCCGGTTTCGTTAAAGAGCTAAGCAGCCATCGGTTTACGGTGTTTACCGGCTTGAATACGCTGTTTGTGGCGTTAATGAATAACCCCGATTTCAAATCCATTGATTTCAGCTCCCTCAAGATCACCATTGCCGGCGGTATGGCTCTGCAGAAAGCCGCTGCTGACAAATGGGAGGCCATGACCGGTAACCGCATAGCGGAAGGTTTCGGTATGACTGAAACGTCCCCCGTAGTGTGTGTAAACCCACCCCATGCGATTCAGGTGGGTACCATTGGAATACCGGTTCCGGGCACGGACATCAAAATCGTTGATGAAGACGAAAACGAAGTACCTGTTGGTGAGAGCGGCGAGTTGTGCGTGCGCGGCCCCCAGGTTATGAAAGGCTACTGGCAGCGCGATGAAGCCACTAAAGAAACCATGACCAAAGATGGTGAGTGGTTGAAGACCGGTGACGTGGCCTTACTGCAGGAAGACGGTTTCCTGCGTATCGTGGATCGCAAAAAAGACATGATCCTGGTTTCAGGCTTCAACGTCTATCCTAACGAGGTCGAAGATGTGGCCTGTACTCATCCGGCAATTGTTGAGTGCGCAGCAGTAGGCGTGCCGGATGACAAGAGCGGCGAAGCGGTAAAACTGTTTGTGGTGCGCTCTGATGATGGGCTCACCAAGGAGCAGGTTATTGCTCACTGCAAGGAGAACCTAACAGGTTATAAAGTGCCTAAGTTCGTTGATTTCCGTAATGATCTGCCAAAAACAAACGTAGGTAAGATTTTGCGTCGCGAACTGCGTGGCCAGTGATCATTTGTAAGTAGCATCCCGCAGGCCGGTTTTACCGGTCTGCATTTTCCCTTCTTTCTCCGGTACAATGCGGCGCCATAACACATGAGGTTTTGGCGTGAATTCTGACTCAATAGCTTCCCTTCGTAAGCAGCTTCCCCTTTGCCTGAGCAAAGATCGCTTCCGCTTTCGTCGCTCAATACAGATGATTGAGCAGCGTATTGCCCAGAAAAAGCCAGCTGATAAAGAGCTGGCCCGATTGGCTGAGGCGATTGAGCAGTCTGTGGCTGCCGTGCAGATGCGCCGGGATAATCTGCCCAAGTGGCAGTATCCTGAATCGTTGCCGGTAGCCGGTCGCAGCGAAGAAATTGTCAAGGCAATTCAGAATAATCAAGTGGTCATTGTTGCCGGTGAAACCGGTTCCGGTAAAACCACCCAGATCCCGAAAATGTGCCTGCAGGCGGGTTTGGGTGTAACCGGTTACGTTGGCCACACTCAGCCACGTAGACTGGCGGCTCGCACCGTAGCTCAGCGGATTGCTGACGAACTGGACACCACCATTGGCGATAAGGTGGGTTATAAGATCCGTTTTCAGGATCAGGTCTCGGCAAATAGCCATATCAAACTAATGACCGATGGCATGTTATTGGCCGAGATCGCCCAAGATCGCTATCTTAATCAATACGATGCCATCATCATCGATGAAGCCCACGAACGTACGCTGAATATTGATTTCCTGCTTGGCTTTCTCAAGCAGTTGCTGCCACAACGCCCTGATCTAAAAGTTATCATTACCTCGGCCACCATTGATCACTGGCGTTTTTCCCGTTACTTCAACGATGCACCGGTCATAGAGGTGTCTGGTCGTACTTATCCGGTGGATATTCTGTATCGGCCATTGGATGAGCCTCAAGGAGATGATGACGAGGTTGTCTCCGATGACGAAGGCAAAATCGAAACCGGTATCCTGAACGCTTTGGAAGAAATTCATCGTTTGGAGCGAGCCAATCCTAACCCAGCCCGACCTGGTGACGTGCTGGTGTTTTTGCCAGGGGAACGTGACATACGGCAGGTGGCGGAGTGTCTGCGTAAACATGGCCCGAAACATTTGGAAGTGTTGCCGCTGTATTCAAGGCTCAGTAACGCGGAGCAGAACCGGGTGTTTCAACCCCACGCCAACAGACGAGTAGTGCTGTCAACTAATGTGGCCGAAACCTCCATCACCGTACCCAATATTGGCTATGTAATTGATCCAGGCATTGCCCGTATAAGTCGCTATAGTTTTCGCACAAAGGTGCAGCGATTACCTATAGAGCCAGTGTCCCAGGCCAGTGCCAATCAGCGGGCAGGGCGTTGTGGGCGGGTGGCTGAAGGTATTTGTATTCGTTTATATTCCGAGCAGGACTTCATCAATCGTCCTGAATACACAGAGCCGGAGATTCTGCGCACCAATCTCGCCTCAGTCATTTTGCAAATGCAGGGCTTGAAGTTAGGGGAGGTATCCCGCTTCCCGTTCGTTGATCCACCGGATCATCGATTGGTAAATGATGGCTATCGCTTACTGGAAGAGCTGGGTGCAGTGGATGCCAAGCGAATCATCACGCCTTTGGGTTTCGATCTGCTTAAGTTTCCAATAGATCCTCGAATTGCCCGGATGCTGGTGGCGGCAAAAGAACAGCACTGCTTGAGCGAGATGTTGATTATTGCCAGCGGCTTGAGTGTTCAAGAGCCCTGGCAGCGGCCCCATGATCGTCAGGGTGCGGCCGACGAGGCGTTGAAACGATTTCAACATGACGAGTCTGACTTCCTCACCTTTGTGAACGTTTGGCAGCAGTGTGAGCAACAGAAAACCGATCTGACCAATAACCGGTATCGGCGCTGGTTGCTGCAAAATTTCCTTAGCTATTTGCGTATGCGTGAGTGGCAGGATGTGTATCGGCAGTTAAAGCAGGCCCTGCATCAACTGGGTTGGAGTGAAAACAGTGAGCCGGCTCGATATGAAGAAATTCATCGGGCGATTCTGGCTGGCTTGCTAAGCCATGTCGCCACCAAAGATGATCAAAAAGGCTATAACGGGGCTCGTAACAGGGTGATGAATATATTCCCTGGCTCCACTTTGATAAAACGTAAGCCAAAATGGATTGTATGTGCTGAGATTGTAGAAACCCAGAAAGTATATGGACGCACGGTAGCTCGTGTTGAACCTGATTGGGTGGAGCAGGTAGGAGAGTCGCAGTTAAAGCGCAGCTATTCTGAGCCGCACTGGGAGAAAAAGCAGGCCTGCACTGTCGCTTTCGAGCAGACCAGCCTGTTTGGTTTGATTGTGAATCCACGCAAGCGGGTAAACTACAGTAATATCGATCCAATTCTTTGCCGAGAGTTGTTCATCCAGCACGCATTGGTAATGCATGAGTATGAAACCCGAGCACCCTATGCGCGCCACAATCAAAAGCTCATAGAAGAGCTGGAGTACTTGGAGCAGAAATCGCGCCGCAGGGATATTCTGATCGACGACCTTACCCTATATGCCCTGTTTGATGCCATTGTTCCCACCCAGGTTGTTAATGGTAAAAGCTTTGAGCGCTGGCGCAAAAAAGCAGAACAGCAAACCCCAGAGCTACTTTTTCTCAAGAAGGAGCAATTGGTTAAGTCTGACACCGATTCTATCAAGCAATGGGAGTTTCCCGATCAGGTAGAAGTGGATGGCGGCAGTATCAAAATTGATTATCAATTTGAACCCGGCAAAAAGCAGGATGGTCTTAATATCGTAGTGCCTGTTACGCTCATTAATCAAATCGAAGAGGAAAAACTGGAGTGGCTGGTGCCTGGGCTGGAAAAAGAGAAATGCGTCGGGCTGATCAAAAGCCTGCCCAAAGCCTTACGCAAGCATTTTGTGCCAGCGCCTGATTTTGCAGAAGCGTTTTTAAACAGTAAGCCTGACCGAGGGCGATCGCTAAAAGTTCAGTTGGCCAGCTTTCTTCGTGACAAAAAACGCGTGGATATAACGGATCAAAGCTGGGATGAATCCACATTACCCTTGCATTTACTGGCAAACCTTAAAGTGTTGGATCAGAAGGGTAAAGTGTTGAGTCAGGGCAGAGATATTCGGCAGATCAAGTTGTCGTTGCAGGGCGAATTTCAACAGTCACTCAAGCAGCTGACACAGAACACACTATCCGAGGCGGTGTTTGATTACTGGGCCTTCGATACCATTCCAGAAGTGTATGAGGTCAAGCAGGCAGGCGCTTTGGTGAAAGCTTACCCGGCTCTGGCTATTAAAGAAAGTGGGGTGGCTTTACAGCTATTCGATACACCTTTTGCGGCGCAAGTGTCGATGGAACAAGGGTTGCTGAGACTATGCGTTTTGACATTGCCACAACAGGTTCGATATTTAAAAAAGCAGCACAGCCTGTCAGAGACTGCTGCCATTAAATACGCCCCTTTTGGTGATCGCAAGTCTCTGGTGGATGGATTGGTTGATATGGCTTTTTATCGTGCGTTTGTCGCAGGGCAGCCAACGGTCAGAACCGAAGCCGATTTTCAACAGCGTATTGTTACCGGGAAAGCTCAGTTGGTAATTGCTGCTGCGGATATCGCCAGTCTGATATCGGCTATACTCGAGCGCCATCATCAGGTAGTTGCGATGCTGGCCAATGATAAATCACCCGCTAAAAAAATCAGCCGCGATGATATTCGTGTTCAGCTTTCGCACTTGTTTCCACAAGACTGGATGCATCGTATTCCATACCGCGCCTTACTTGAGTATCCACGCTATCTGGATGCCATCGCCCTTCGATGGCAGCGGCTGCAAGGGAAAATCGATCGTGATCAAGAGCTTGTTGATGAGTTGGCTCTATTGTGGGATCAGTATCAGAATCGTAGTCATAAACACCTTAAAGGCGGAGTGCTGGATGAAAACCTGGAGAACTGGCGCTGGGCATTGGAAGAATATCGTGTCTCACTGTTTGCTCAAGGGGTAAAGACGCCTTATCCTGTCTCTTATAAGCGATTACAAAAGATGTGGCAAAACGTCGCCCCTTGATGCTTTTATACCCTGGGCATTAGTACTATTAAGGCATTAGTTCTATTAAAAGGGAGCGTGAATCGTCGGCGCACTATCTGCAAGGAAAGCGGTTATGTCGGTAAGAACGATCGAGCAGTCTCTAATGGTTCCGCTCCCCGGAGGGCAACAGTTACATTTGCGGCGCCTCACCGATAATCCAGATGCCCCGGCCGTTCTTCTGCTTCATGGTTTGCTGGAGGATGGCACCATCTTCTACTCACGCCAAGGCAAGGGGTTGGCTCATTTCCTGGCCGGACAAGGCTTTGATACCTATATCCCAGACCTGCGGGGTAAGGGGCGCTCCTGGCCTCCTGTCAGCGGCTGGGCTACCTATAGGGTCGGGGACGCCATAAACCAAGATATTCCCGCCATTCTTGAAACCATCCAGAACGTGAAAGGCAGCTTTCCCGAGTTTTGGATCACCCATGCATGGGGCGGCGTGTTGGCCAGTAGCTTTCTGGCACGATATCCATTCTATCGATCAAGTTTAAATGGCCTTATTAACTTTGGAAGTCACCGCGTGGCTCAGCAACGCAGTCTATCCCGCTTGATCTGGGTGGATGGCTTGTGGGGTTGGCTGGGCGCTCTGGTGGCACGGTTTAAGGGTTACATTCCTGGTCGTGGCCTGGGAATCGGGGCCCAAAACGAATTTTTGGGCATTCAGCAGGACAGCCTCAATTGGTTGCATGGCCAGGACTGGGTCGATCCTGAGGATCATTTCAATTACGGTGAAGCGCTCAGTCATGGCCTCAGTTACCCGCCCGCCCTGTATTTTTCTTCCAGCTCAGATTTGGCCCATTGCAGTGCGGAGGACGTCAAAGGTTTCATGCGGGAGATTGGCCATCACAACGGGCGGCTTGTGGTTTTGGGCCAAAATTTGGGAAACCGACACAATTACTCACAGATCAGCATGCTTACACACCCGGATGCAGTGCATGATCACTTTCCATTCATGATAAACTGGATGTCGGAAATGAACCGCCTGAGGGAAGAGGCGACGAGTGGGGATGATCCCAAGCCAAAGAATCAGGGACACTCTGCCGAGAGTGGTAAGTGATTGAACAGGTTGGCCTTTTTTGTATACCGGCCAGACCATAACAACAGGCACATAACGTTAATAGCGATAAAGATAAAGAATGCCGGAGGTAGAAGTGTCGCAAACTATTCAGCCCCAGACAGTGGTCATAAGCGGAACGGGCCTATACACACCCCAAGAATCTGTCAGCAATGCCGAATTGGTGGCTTGCTTTAATCAATACGTTGATCGATTTAACGAAGAAAACAGTCAGGCTATCGCCGCAGGTGAGCTGGAGGCGTTATCCCATTCCAGTGAAGAGTTCATATTGAAGGCGTCGGGAATCGAAAGTCGCTACGTAATGAACAAGTCCGGCGTACTGGATCCTGCCAAAATGCGCCCAAGCATTGCCGAGCGGAGCGATGAAGAGCAGTCCATTCAGTGTGAAATTGCGGTCGCGGCGGCCAAGGAAGCATTGGCACAGGCTAACAAAACGGCCGACGATATTGATGCGGTGATCGTAGCCTGCTCCAATATGCAGCGTGCATATCCCGCCATGGCGATCGAAGTCCAGGATGCCCTTGGTATTAAAGGGTTTGGCTTTGATATGAACGTAGCTTGCTCCTCCGCTACCTTTGGGCTGCAAACTGCGAAGGATGCAGTGCTGGCTGGTTCTGCGCGAGCCGTACTGGTATTGAATCCTGAGATATGTTCAGGCCACTTGGCTTGGGAAGATCGTGATTGTCACTTTATCTTTGGCGATGTTTGTACGGCCATGATAGTAGAGCGTCTCGAAACCAGTAAGTCGCCTGAAAACTGGGAAATCATGGGTAGCCGCCTGCAGACTCAGTTCTCCAACAATATCCGCAACAACTTCGGCTTTCTCAATCGTTGTGATGAGAGTGGCATTGGTGCCCGTGATAAACTGTTCCGTCAAAATGGTCGTAAAGTGTTCAAAGAGGTCGTGCCAATGGTCGCCGAGATGATCGTAAGCCACCTCTCGGATGAAAGTGTCGAGACCTCGCAGCTTAAGCGCATGTGGTTACACCAGGCGAATCTGAGCATGAACCTGCTGATTTCCAAGAAGGTTTTAGGGCGAGACGCTACGGCAGAAGAAGCGCCGGTTATTCTTAACGAATATGCCAATACCAGTTCGGCAGGCTCAGTAATTGCGTTCCATAAGCATCGGCACGACTTTGCACCCGGAGAAGTTGGCGTTATTTGTTCTTTTGGTGCTGGCTATTCAGCAGGCAGTGTCATTGTTAAGCGATGTTGAAAATTCGCTGATTAAACTTTAAATATAAAGCCGCAGCGAACTCTGCGGCTTTTTTTATGTCCAAAAAACCGTGTTTTACTTTATAAAAACCGGTAAGTTTGGATATGACGAAAAAATCGAATAACAGGGATGTAACATCTGACACCTCCATCCGTCCTATTTAGCAGTAGCTGTGATAATGGCAATGCCGTCACAGTTTAAACTTTGGGTATAAAACCCACTTTATAAAAACCTGAAAGCAATACACCGAGGAGAACAACATGGCTAAATTTAATTCACTGAACCCTTTGGCGGCTGGCGTTGGCGCAGCACTAGTGGCATCTGCATTGGTCTCAACCCCAGTCAGTGCAGCTGAAAACCCATTCGCAACCACAGAGCTGTCTGCTGGCTATCAGCTTGCCGGTGATCATGAAGGTAAGTGTGGCGAGGGCAAGTGTGGTGAAGGCAAAAAGGCAAGAGAAGAAGGTAAGTGTGGCGAGGGCAAGTGCGGCGAAGGTAAGAAAGCCGATAAAGAAGGCAAATGTGGTGAAGGTAAGTGCGGCGAAGGCAAGAAAGCCGATAAAGAAGGCAAATGTGGTGAAGGCAAGTGCGGTAAATAAGCCATGAACCATAACAACCCAAACACCATACAGGGTGCCGGGTTGGGCTTGCGGCGGGCCATCATTGGCCCGCTTAGCGAGCAAAAGCCCAGCCAGATCGATTTTATGGAAGTGGCCCCGGAAAACTGGATCAACCTGGGCGGGCGCTTCGGCAAGCAGTTTCGCGCCATGACGGAAGCCTATCCATTTGTGACCCACGGTTTGTCTTTGTCACTGGGTGGCCCAGAGCCGATAGACGTTGAATTGGTCAAATCCATAAAGCGTTTTCTGGATGAGCATAAAATCAGCGTTTATACAGAACACCTCAGTTACTGCAGTGATGATGGGCATCTATATGACCTCATGCCTATCCCGTTTACCAGTGATGCAGTTGATCATGTCGTGAAGCGCATACATCAGGTGCAGGATATACTTGAGCGCCCAATGGGTATTGAAAATGTATCCTACTATGCGGCACCGGGTCAGGAGCTGTCGGAGATCGAGTTTTTAAAGGCTGTTCTGGAGCAAGCTGATTGCGGCCTGTTGCTGGACATCAACAATATCTATGTTAACAGCGTCAATCACGGTTACGACCCAGAGGCTTTCCTGAGCCAGATGCCAGGTGAGCGTATTCAATATATTCATGTTGCAGGTCACTACAATGAAGCAGATGACCTTATTGTCGACACTCATGGCGCAAACGTTATCGACCCAGTATGGGAATTGTTAAGTAAAGCCTATCAGTTGTTTGGCGTTAAACCGACATTGCTGGAGCGCGACTTCAATATCCCTGAAGTGCCTGAGTTGTTGAATGAAGTTGGTATCATTCGTGATATGCAAGCACGATACAGATTGCCTGACGAACAATTCGCTTGAGGGCATCGTTGCGTGAGTAAACAACCTTCATTTCAAAAACTGCAATACGATTTTGCCGCTCATTTGCGCAATCCTGCGCAGGTGCCAGCTCCTGGCGGCGTTGAAGATCGTCGGCTGCAGATCTATCGCGATCTTTTTTACAACAATATCGAAGGCTTTATTAGTGGTGGCTTCCCGGTTCTACGCAGCTTGACCAGTGATGAAAAGTGGCATCGCATGGTGCGTGATTTCTTCGCCCGTTATCGTTGCAACACCCCTTATTTTCTCGAGATCAGCCAAGAGTTTTTAGCCTACTTGCAGCAGCAACGTCAACCAGAGCAGGATGACCTGCCTTTTATGATAGAGCTGGCGCATTATGAATGGCTCGAATTAGCTGCCGATACCGATGCAGATAGTATCCCTTCGTCTGGATTTAACCCCCAGGGTAATTTGATGCAGGGCCGACCCTTGGTGTCGCCGTTAGCTTATGTCGTCAGCTATCAATACCCAGTGCATCGTATCAGCGCTGATTACCTACCCACTGAACAGCCCCAAGTTGCAACTTTTTTGATTGTTTATCGAGACCGGCAAGATGAAGTTCGCTTTATGGAAATTAACGCAGTTACAGCCAAGTTATTGCTGCTACTGGAAGAGCATACTGATTTTAGCGGAGCGGATGCCGTAAACGCTGTTGCCAGCGAGCTGCCTCATTTGGATAGAGAGCTTGTGTATAACGGTGGCGAACAGGCGTTGCAGAGTCTACGTCAAAGTGGAATTATTTTGGGAACAGAACTAAAACAGGTAAAGGTCTGAATTGAATGCTTAACCTAGCTAATAAATTGCAGAACGTGCTTGATGCCTGTCGTCGTGCAGACTTCCTCGCCCCGCTGGCTTTACGCTTATATTTAGCGCCGATTTTTATTGCGGTGGGCGTTCATAAGATGAATCACTTTGACGATATAGTGAGTTGGTTTCAGTATTCCCTGCATCTACCTGCCCCCGAGGTGATGGCGTTTCTGGCAACTGCTACGGAGCTGTTGGGCGGTGTCGCCTTGTTAGCGGGCTTTGCGGTGCGGTGGGTCGCCATCCCCCTCATGATTACGATGATTGTGGCCGGTTACACCGCCCACTGGGATAACGGCTGGTTCGCCGTTGCGCCATCGGATCCAGAAACCAGTATTGCCGGGGTATTGGCTCCGCTGGGATTCCCGGGCGCAGATGAAAGCCTCCAGAACAGTCAGGAGGTTGGTAAGCGCCTAGATCGCGCCCGCGATATTTTACGTGAGAACGGGAACTACAGCTGGCTAACGGAAACCGGGGGCTTTGTGGTGCTCAACAATGGTATTGAATTTGCCACGACCTATTTTGTCATGCTGTTGAGCCTGTTTTTTACCGGGGCAGGGCGATTCTTGAGCCTGGATTACTGGATTGCTCGTAAATTCAGGGCCTGAGTACGGCCGCATAGGCGTGGAGCCGGCTGGCCTCATAGGGTTCGCTATTGTGCTTGTTATCACGCTTTGTGTTGCCCGGAAACACAAGGTAGAATCGAGCGCTCGGATCTCAACAGGAACCCCAATAATGACAAATCCTCCCTGTACGGATTGGATTATCCGGCGTTGCCACTACTTCTTGATGATGTTGGTATTGGCTTTTTGCAATACGGTCAGCGCTAACACAGAATCCCCAGGCAACGAAAGGGATCCGCTTGAGGGTTTCAATCGTGCCATTTTCACGTTTAACGATACCCTCGATTATTATGTGCTAAAGCCGGTAGCGACTGGTTACGATAAGGCGATGCCTGACCCGCTTCAGGATGGCGTTTCAAATTTTTTCAATAACGTAGGTGAAATCAAAACCATCGTTAATGATCTTTTTCAGCTCAAGTTTAAACAAGCGGGCCTGGATTCTACCCGCTTTCTGGTGAACACCACCGTGGGTATATTTGGCTTTATTGATATTGCTTCTCGCATCGGCCTGGATCGGCACGATGAGGATTTTGGTCAAACCCTGGGGTATTGGGGGGTTGGCTCAGGGCCTTATTTGGTGCTGCCATTCCTGGGGCCAAACACACTGCGTGATAGTGCAGGCATGGTACCCGATTACTATATTTCACCCTATAAAGCAGTGGATCACGATCTTACTCGTTACAGCATACGAGGTCTGGAAATTGTGGATCTCAGAACCAGCTTTCTTGAGGCAGAAAAACTCATTGCCGGGGATCGCTATGCGTTCTTCCGGGACGCCTATCTGCAGCGCCGTGATTTTTTGGTCAGTGATGGCCAAATGACCGACGATTTTCTTGACGATGGCGATTTGTTTGACGATTTTGATGATGAAGAAGAGGAAGCTTTTGATATAGAAGGGTCTGATTTTTAAATTGGCGTTTAAAGCGGGTTTTTGCTTGCCTAATAGGACGATTAGTTGCGTCGCCAATGCCATAGACTTATTTTGCCTGTTATCGGAAGATTGAGCCATTCCCCCCGAAGGATATAACAAAAATGATTAAGGGAAGTGCTATGAAAATCAAAGTTAAGTTGGGCGTGCTGTCTGCTGCCCTGATCGCTACATCGGCTATGGCGGTACCCCCTGAAGTGCTGGATCGAAGCTGGGCAGCCTCTGTTGAGCTGGCTGGTGAAGGTGATCCTGATGTTGCCATCAAGCGTATGCATGAAATGGCGGATCTGAATCGCACCGTCTTCAATGGTATCGAGTATCACGAGCAAACCCAGAATTTCGTCGATGAAATGTGGGACAACCTAGAGTCGTTCAATTTAAGTCATTTCTATGAAATGCTGCCTGAGCAGGACGGTGATTGGCGTCAGCTTCGAATGTACGGTGCCCGGGTTGGTGAGAAGTACAAGGTTGGCCCGACTCCAAATGCAGTGGGAGTGGCTGCAGAAGGGGTGCCCCAATCCATCGGCGATATGTCGGCGTTGGTGCGCGCCAAGAAAATCGACGGCGACATGGGTAACCACTATTTGATGCGCAGCACGTTGCAGTTGGGTGTGGGTGATATGCGGTGGCACTCAGTTCAGGGGGCGGCGGTTGAGACGTTTCGTGTAGTGGTCGATGGCGCACCCTCTTTTAACGAAGCGTCGAATAAAGGCATCACTCAACAGTATCGCGACAACGTTATTCGCATGAGCCCCAAGCTGGGTTCCGAAGATGTAGATATCATCGCGCCGCTTTGGGCATCGTTTCCCGCAATGTGGGAGCTGCTTTCTCATATTGGTGCTATCGAGGACGTGGTTTACCACGACTTAAACAAACCCTATCGACAGCTTAAGGTTTCATTTGTTATCGAGCCTGAGCGGATGAAAAAATATTACCCGCACATTGCTGACCATTTATTGAGTATGAATCGGTTGTTCAAAGGCTCTATTCGTTTGGAAGATGAGCGGGGCGAGCTGTTTAACGCCGAAATGGACAGCCGTACCATGCGTGGCAGTTTCCAGGCATTTATTGCTGACGGGCGCATCCTGCCGGTCAAGGGTAATAAAGTGATCGTGGACGCACCACCTATCGAGGACAACAAGCCTTGGAACTTCATCGCCCACATGCAAAGCACGATGACGATACTAGGCGTTGTTACCCATATCGATAATGCCAAAGCGCGTGTTCAGTATATGGCGACGGACGATGGTGCGAAGCTGGTCGGGCAGTTATCAGATGTTCCGGATATTCGGGTGCAGGGCGATGCGTTAGGCATCATGCCTACCTCGATGATAGATATCGTGTTACCCAAGGATCTGGATGAAATCATCAAGGAGTTCATCGCCGTGGCCTGTAAGGGTAATGAAGGTAAGGGCATATTGGTTGGTGCTCAATTTGATCAGTCTTCTAAGGCTGGTGATACTTCAGTGCTTACTCTGAAAACCGCGTTTGAAGGGCTTGATAATTTCTTTGTGCGAATTGGCATGGGTATTGTGAATGATCGAGTGTTGCCAGACAAAGACGTGTCTGAAGAGGTGAACCGCTTGATATTTGAAACTCAGGAAGCGTTTGCGCTTGATCTAAAGGGTTTTGAGTCGGTTGCGAACAGTAAAAGACTGGCTGCTAATGATCGTGAGCAGTAATTTGTCTACATAATAAAAAGGGCCTTTAGTAAGGCCCTTCCAATATCTAGTTGCAGATTTTCTTGATCACTACACCGAGCCTGAAGAAGTGCAGGTTGGGCAGCGGAGTCACGCGTACCACTTCCACAACCGCGTCAAGCGGAGAGAAGTCCGGGCCTTCAGATGGGATAGTAACTCTCAGGCGATCACCTGATTCAAGCTTTTTTTCTGTCTCAAGCAGCATTCCAGCGCCGCTCAGGTTTCGGCAGCGTCCTTCATAACGCTCTTTGCCATCAACTTTAGTGAAGGTGACCATGGTGTCTACCCTCATCCGTATGAAACCGCGTTTTTCTTCGTAGGATCTTTCTGACAAAGACATGGGTCCTCTCTCGCTACGTTTAGCCATATTATTGTGTTTGTGTTGGCATTCAGCTCATGCAGGTCAAAATCAGTATATCAGAGCGCTCAGATATCGCTACGCTTTTAGACTGCTAAATTATTTAGAATCCAGTTCCTGTGGGGTGAGGTGCTCACCAGTTGCAATATCATTGCTTTAAGAGTAATTTTTAATCTTACAAATGGGATGTCCGACACCCAACCTTCGTGTCGTTAAACTAAAAAGGACTATTTGCTCCCGGTATGAAGTTTCCCCAACCTCCAGGGTCTGATGTCACAGTTCTGTTGATTGATCAGATATCAGATCTACAGGCTCATATATCCGGTTGTTTGCGTGATGAGGGCTATCACGTACACGTCGAGAGTGAGGGTGAGCCGGGGCTTCGCTTTTGGGCAGAGCATCATCCTCAGGTGGTCATTTGCGATGTGGCTTCACCCGATATCGATGGCCTTTCCATCCTCAAAGAAATAGCGTCAAGCGACTACAGTTCGCAAGTAATCATGATCTCCGATGTGGGTGAAATGGATGATGTGGTCAAGGCTCTGCGGCTGGGGGCAACGGATTTTCTGCTCAAGCCACTCTCTGATCCCGAAGTGCTGCTTCATGCTGTTAAGCGGGCGTTGGATGATCACGAGATGCAGTCCCAGAACCAGCATTACCGAGAGCAGTTGGAGAAGAAGAATCGGGAACTCAATGATAGCCTGCGTTTGCTGAAAGAAGATCAGGAAGCGGCGCGGGTAGTGCAGCTCAAGATGTTGCCGGAGCCGTACAAGCGTTACGGCAACCTGGAAGTGGAATATACCATTATCCCGTCGCTGTACCTGAGCGGCGATTTTGTCGATTATTTCAGTTTGGGTGATGACCGTATTGGATTCTACCTGGCTGATGTTTCTGGCCATGGGGCGTCTTCTGCTTTTGTCACCGTATTGCTTAAGACTATGGCAATTAGGGTCAAGCAGCATTACAGTGCTGACCAGCCCCATACCCTTAAACCGGCGGATATACTGAAGCGGGCCAACGATGAGTTATTGCCGCTGGGCCTTGGTAAGCATTTGGCGGTGTTTTGCGGTTATATCGATTGTAGCGCCCGAAAATTGGTGTATTGCAGTGCCGCACATTTTCCGCCCCCTATTTTGGTAACAGATGGTAACGCTATTCCGTTGGAGGGCAGTGGCTTGCCGGTGGGCCTTTTTGATGAAGTAAATTATATAAATCAAGAGGTTGCGATTGGTGAGAGCTTCCATCTAGTGATTTTTTCCGATGGTGTTCTTGAGGTTATGCCTCAAAAATCCGTAGCAGAAAAAGAGCAACACCTTATGGAAATAGTTTCCAATGGGATTCATAATATAGACCAGCTCTTAGATCACCTGGATCTTCGCACCAAAAACGCGGTTCCTGATGATATTGCGCTTATGACGGTTTCTTGCTCACCAAGGTAGGGGGCAAGGTAGACTTTATTATGCCTGTGGATGCGGGCGAAGCAGGGCAGTAATTAGATCCATGGCTGAATCTAAAACCGGAAAGGCGCTATATGCGGTCCACCAAGGTACATACGTACTCAAACTAATTGGTGAAATTCGCGTTCCAATTTGCGCTACGCTCGACAGTTTTATTGAAACAATGTTTAGGGATCGACAGCTTGCTTCCGTGCTGGTTGATCTGAGTGAGACCCAAATCATCGACAGTACCGCTCTGGGGCTGTTAGCTAAAATTGCAATCCAGACCCGTAAACGCTTCCATCGTAAACCTCTTATTATCAGTACCCAGCCGGATGTAACCCGCATATTAGATACGATGGGGTTCGAGAAGGTATTTAACATTGTTCACGAAGAACCCGTAAAAAGTCCTGCCATGAGTGAAATGCCCTGCGTCGAGTGCGACGAGGTGAACGCATTTGAAAAGGTGCTTGAAGCCCATCGCATCCTGATGGATATGAATGAGTCTAATCGAGAAACCTTTAAAGACGTCGTGGCAGCACTGGAGCAACCACTGGAAGAGGGCGTGGCACCTGACACAAACTTCTGTCGAGATGCCAAAGTCCATGGGTTCAACTAGTTGTAGATTTTTCCTGTAGCAGCATTTCAAGTTTGATCTGATCTTTTGCAAAATTTCGAATACCCTCGGCCAGCTTTTCTGTGGCCATCGCATCCTGATTCATGTGCCAGCGGAAAGCGCTTTCACTGAGCGAAATTTTCTCTGCTGCCGGTTTTTCCATATCAGGGCTTAGCCTCTGTTGCAGTGCTCCTGCATCAGCTTCCAGTTCGCCCATCAGTTGAGGGCTGATGGTGAGCCGGTCACAACCGGCCAATTGCTCAATTTCTCCGGTATTGCGGAAGCTGGCACCCATAACAATAGTGTCGTAGCCAAATTGTTTGTAGTACTGATATATGCGGGTAACGGATATCACACCTGGATCGTTTTCGGGTGAGTATTCTTTAGCGTCGCCATTGGCCTTGTACCAATCCAAAATGCGGCCCACAAAAGGTGAAATTAGTGTGGCACCTGCTTCTGCGCAGGCAACCGCTTGGTGGAAGCTGAATAATAGAGTCAGATTGCATTCAATGCCTTCCTGCTCCAGTTGTTTGGCTGCCTGTATGCCTTCCCACGTCGATGCAATTTTTATGAGAATGCGTTCTCGACCAATACCCATTTTTTCGTACAGCGCAATAATGCGTCGTGCAGTGCTGATGGTTGCCGAAACATCGAATGACAGGCGTGCGTCAACCTCGGTGGAAATTTTTCCGGGAACGAAGTTAAGAATCTCTGCACCTATATTGACAGCCAGGTGCTCACAGGCCTGCGCGATACGGTTGCTGGCTGGGGCGGATGCAGTATCAGACAAGCTCTTGTCCAAGAGGGGTTGATACTCTTCAATCGCCGCTGCTTTCAGTAGCAGGGAAGGGTTGGTAGTGGCATCCATTGGCCGGTAGCGACGAATCGCTTCAATGTCGCCCGTATCCGCAACCACTGTCGTCATGGCTTTCAGTTGTTCCAGCTTGTTTGTCATGTTACTGCCTTGTGTTTGAAATAGATGGCGTAGTTATGTCGCTATCATATGACAAATCCGGGATAAAGGCTGCCGCCGCGCGTATCACTTCAGTCCCAGACCCTGGTTTAAATGCGTTTTCACTGAGATAGCGCCTCCATTGGCGAGCCCCGGCCCGACTTTGAAACAGACCAACAACGTGCCGACTGATGTACTTCAATTGGGCTCCGCCTGCCAGCCGTAGCTCAACATAATCGCACAGTTGCTCAATCAGCTCGGCATCACTGATAACGGGGCGCTCACTGCCATAGATGCGCTGATCCACCTCTTTCAATATGAAGGGGCTTTGATAGGCTGCACGCCCCATCATTACGCCATCAACCTTTTCCAATTGCAGCAGGGTTTCATCAAGGTTATTTATTCCGCCGTTAATGATGATTTCCAGATCTGGGAACTCCTCCTTCAGCAGGTAAACTCGATCATAGTTCAGAGGTGGAATATCCCGATTTTCCTTTGGACTCAAACCGTCCAGCCAAGCCTTGCGGGCATGGACAATAAACGTAGTCACACCACTATCGGCGACCAGCGAAACGAAGCGTTGAAGGTCTGCGTAATCATCCTGCTCGTCAATGCCGATACGGCACTTCACCGTGACAGGGATATCCACCGCTTCTATCATGGCGGCAGTGCATTCCGCTACCAAGCCTGGATCGGCCATCAAACAAGCGCCAAAACGGCCAGATTGTACGCGATCGCTGGGGCAGCCCACATTCAGGTTGACCTCATCGTAACCATAGCTTTGTGCCAGCTTGCTGCAGTGAGCCAAATCCGTGGGGTCACTGCCACCTAACTGCAGGGCAACCGGGTGCTCTGCTTCGATGTAACCTAAATGTCGTTCCACATCACCATATACTAAGGCACCTGTGGTAACCATTTCCGTATACAGCACAGATTCCTTGGTCATCAAACGATGAAATCCACGGCAGTGGCTGTCTGTCCAATCCAGCATAGGGGCAACGCAGAAGCGTCTGTTGATGGTTTTTCTATTCATATCAGAGGGCTACAACCAGCTTTCGGCCTTGTTATCAAACTGCAGACGCGCATTATACCACTCCATCAGTTCTTTTTACCTAACCGGCAACTGGCTATAATGGCGCCCCTGAAAATCGTTTACAGGATTACAAACATGTCAGTCAGAACTCGCGTCGCGCCTTCACCCACCGGTGATCCCCACGTTGGAACCGCTTATATAGCACTGTTTAACATGGTGTTTGCGCATAAGATGGGTGGCCAGTTCATCCTGCGCATCGAGGACACCGATCAGGTTCGCAGTACGCCTGAATCCGAGGCCATGATCCTCGACTCCTTACGCTGGCTTGGTTTGAACTGGGAAGAAGGCCCCGACGTGGGTGGTGAATACGGCCCCTATCGGCAAAGTGAGCGCTCGGAGATCTACCAAGAGCATGCACAAAAGCTGCTGGACAGCGGTCATGCCTTCGTTTGCTATCGCACCCCGGAAGAGCTTGATGAGTTGCGGGAGGCGCGTAAGTCAGAGGGCAAGCATACCGCGTTAAAGCCGTCAGACTTGATCCTGCCTGAAGATGAAGTAGCCAAGCGAAAGGCTGCTGGCGCTCCCTACGTTATTCGAATGATGGTGCCGGAGGAGGGTAAGTGTGAAATCGCTGATCTGCTGCGAGGCACCATCGAGTTGGATTGGGGGCAGGTCGACGCTCAGATACTGATGAAAAGCGATGGCATGCCCACTTATCATCTGGCCAACGTAGTGGATGATCACCTGATGGCCATCACCCACGTTATTCGTGGAGAAGAATGGATTAACTCCGCTCCCAAGCACAAATTGCTTTATGAATATTTCGGTTGGGATATGCCGGTTCTCTGCCACATGCCGTTGTTGCGTAACCCTGATAAAAGCAAGCTCAGCAAGCGCAAGAATCCCACCAGCATCAATTACTACAAGCGCATGGGCTTTTTGCCTGAAGCTGTAGTGAACTACCTCGGCCGCATGGGGTGGTCGATGCCGGACGAAAGCGAAAAATTCACACTTCAGCAAATGCAGGATAACTTTGATATCCAGCGCGTCTCCTTAGGGGGGCCGGTGTTCGATACGACCAAGCTCAGCTGGCTGAATGGTCTTTGGATCCGCGAATCCTGCACGCCAGAGCAATTAGCGCAAAAGCTAAAGGATTGGGCCTTTAACGAAGACTATCTGATGCCAGTACTGCCGTTGATTCAAACTCGCCTGGAAGTTTTGTCGGATATAGTAAAGCTGGCAGACTTTTTTGTGGCGGGTCAATTGTCCATTGAGGCCGAACAGTTTGAGTTTCCCAAGCTGGAAGCGGTTCAAGTCCGAAAAGTATTGCAATATTCCCTGTGGCAGCTTGAGTTGGCGCGTAGTTGGGATCGGGATACAATAAGCCAATCCCTGAGCGGTATCAGTCAACAGATGGAACTGAAGATGAAAGACTTCATGATGCCTCTGTTTGTTGCGATATCAGGGCGTGCCGCAGCGCCATCTATAATGGATGCAATGGTCATTCTTGGCTCTGATATGACCCGAGCCCGTCTCAGGCATGCCTTGGACCTGCTGGGTGGGCCGAGCAAAAAAGAAGCGAAAGCCTGGGAGAAAGAGTTTCGAGGTTTTGACCTTTAAAATAACCTAAAACGGTTGACAGGTCTGCGGATCCTACTTAGAATTCGCAGCCTCTTCAGGTGATTCTCTGAAACGGAGTTGAAATACACTTCAAAATCAGCAGGTTAACCGGAAATGGGGCTATAGCTCAGCTGGGAGAGCGCTACAATGGCATTGTAGAGGTCGGCGGTTCGATCCCGCCTAGCTCCACCATATTTCGATGTGGTTCGATTCAAATTGCGTCCCCTTCGTCTAGTGGCCTAGGACACCGCCCTTTCACGGCGGTAACAGGGGTTCGAACCCCCTAGGGGACGCCACTTTCTACCATCAATTCCTTGCCTCCATAATGTCTATATATTCATGAAGTTGTCATGGAGAGACATATGGACGTTATCAAAACCCTTCGCCCCGGCGACAGCGGCACCAAGAAACTCACAGAACGTTACGGAGACCGGCTGGTTTGCGTGCGCTATCGCAAAGATGACGAGAAGAAGCGTCGCTACACAACAATAGAGCTCATCGTTGACGAAGGGCCGATTGATCACAATAAACTTTACAGACTCACCCCTGAAGAGCGGGCGTTATGTGTTGGTGTATACGTATCGCGGGGTGATTTTGCAGCTAAAAAGCAAGTGATAGAGGCTGGAGGGATTTACGACAGATTGTCGGATTTATGGCGTCTACCGCTCGGAAAAGTAGTCAAACTGGGAATGATTGAGCGTTTGCGTCAAGGTTAGTGGTCAAGTGTTGTAAATTGGTAATATTCACTTTATTGCGCTGGTTAATAACCATAAAATATATGGCTAAATAGCTTGCCAACACTTACACCCGCGACATGGGTGGGGCGGTAGCGTGTCTTATGATCATACTCCCCTTATATTTTTTCCTATAAAGCGACAGCTATATCTGAATTGATTCCAGATTTGGATGCTTTCCTGTATTTGGATTGCTGCCTAGGTTTGGGGAGTTGTACATTAAGAGTTATACGTTTACGGTGCAATGAATGAATACGCGAAAATTTATTGAGAATCTTATACAGCAGATCGAAGACTTAAAGGCAAGCGGAATTCGTCAAATTAATAGTGACGGTCTATTAGAGTATTTGAATCAGGTCTTGGATTCGCAGATCGAAGATGTTTCAGAAGCTGATATTGAACGGCACAAAGCAACATTACAACTTCATATAGAATCAACTAAGTATGAAAATACAGCCAATCTTGAGATTTACCGATCAGTAATTTTGTCTGGACAAAATGCTATTCGATCTTCATTTTTATTAAATGGTGGGGCATCGGTAGCAATTCTTGCGTTCATTGGGCATTTGGCGGCTAATATGCCTCAAAAGGTTCCAATATTCTCTGAAGCTCTTATACCTTTTGTTTTAAGTGTATTGATGGTGTCTGTGACTTCAGGATTGACCTATCTAAGCCAGTATTTATATAACGAAGGTACTAAAGTATATAAATTACTTAATTGGGTTGCTGTCTTGTTTGGTTTCTCGACATATGGATTATTTTTATGGGGCATGTTTCGAGTATATTGCGCGTTCCAAAATTTCATTTAGAACTAATGTTTATGCCGAGTTTGCGTATAACAATTTGGTGCACGGGACCCACCTACGCTCCACAAGCATGTGGTTCGCTACGCTCACTCTACCACATGCTTGTTCCACTACGTTGGTCCCGTGACCAAGGCGTTATCTGAGAACGAAGATAGCGAAACCGGTTGAGACCTCAGATGCATAAATCTATCTTTATATTTATTGTGATATTTGTAGCGGTAGCTTCGACAGTAAATGTGTACTTGATACTAAACGACAGTGATTGGTCAGAAAGAACATATACATTATGGAATTTTGTGGTGGCCATTCTGTTTGCAGTATGGGCTGTTAAAGATCAGGAAAGCAAGGGATCAAAGTTTCTCGATCTCGGTTACGTGTATTTCGTTGCTTGGCCATTTGTTCTACCTTTCTATTTGGTTAAATCAAGAGGTTTGGTCGAAGGGATTACAATGTTTCTGGGTTTCGTTTCATTAGCCACATTTCCCTGGCTGTCAGGTCTTATTGCTTATGTCTATTTCACGTAATGCAGATAACAAGTCGTTCAAGGGGAACCGGCTACGCTCCGGTGGTTTGCGCATTGGCTTTGCCAATTATCGCACAAACCACCTCCACTGCGCCGGTCCCCTTAACTTTGCGTTAGAGCACATACTCGTCAGGTTGATTTTTGGCAGGTTGGTGGTTGGCTTTGGATGCGTGACTAATAAACACAGCCAAAACAAAAATCTAAAAAACCGATAGGCAGCAATCCATTGGTCATCACTGAGTGAGTTCTTGAAATATTCACTTGCTCCAGGTTCTTGTCAAAGCCAAGTCAGGTTGGGTGGTTCGCTTTCGCATGTGATGGCATTGTGCCATACGACTGATTTGGGTGTTCTTTTGTACACCACCGAGCGTAATGAGTGTTTAAGGTTCACGCTTTTGTTTTTCTAAAACCAATTTTAGTGGTCGTTAATCAGTGGGTCAGTTGGTGCAGGTTCTTGCTCTAACAAGTCGTTCAACGGGACGGCGCTACGCTCCATTGGTTTGTGCATTCGCTGCGCTCATTGTTGCACAAACCAATTCCACTGCGCACCGCCCGTTAACTTCGCGTTAGCGCTGCGAAGGTCAAAATCAAAAGCCTAAAACCCAAACTCTGCGCGTCAAAACAAACCACTCATGGATTGTTTTGTAATCTAAAGGCAAAGCCATCTGAAGATCGCTTTGCTGGGTGGTAAATCCTTTAAAGGCAAAGCATGGATGTGTGGTGGTTATCGGTATTCGCTAAACCACACGTCTCTAAAGCCGTTGAGAGGGTTTAAAGTGCCATTAGCGGGGGGCGAGTTAAACGGTTTGGTGGTTATCGCGAGTTCATAGTGTTTTCTGGTAGTTTTTAGTGGTTCCGCCTGTTTTCTTTTAAAACACTAAAAACATAAAACCAATCTATTAATTAACCAACAGCATAAAGTCAGGTTTTTTCGCTAACAAGTCGTTCAACGGGACGGCGCTACGCTCCATTGGTTTGTGCACTCGCTGCGCTCATTATTGCACAAACCAATTCCACTGCGCACCGCCCGTTAACTTCGCGTTAGAGCACATATTCGTCAGGTTGATTTTTAGCAAGTTGGTGGTTGGTTTTGGGTGTGTGGCGAATAAACACGGTCAAAACAAAAAACCTAAAAAACACATTGCCAGAAAACCATTGGTCCTCACCTAGTGGGCTCATGAAATAGTCACTTGTTCCAGGTTCTGGTCAAAGCCAAGTCAGGTTGGGTGGTTCGCTTTCGCATGTGATGGCGTTGTGCCATACGACTGGTTTGGGTGTTCTTTTGTACACCATCGAGCGTAATGGGCGTTTAAACTTCACGCTTTTGTTTTTCTAAAACCAATTTTTGTGGTGGTTAAAGGGTAGGGTGGTTGTTGCAGGTTCTTGCTCTAACAAGTCGTTCAACGGGACGGCGCTACGCTCCATTGGTTTGTGCATTCGCTGCGCTCATTGTTGCACAAACCAATTCCACTGCGCACCGCCCGTTAACTTCGCGTTAAGTATATATCGGGTTTCTAATTAAGTATGTTCGGTGCAGCAGGTGCTGGGGTAATAGGCCCCCTTATCGTAGTCTCATATACAATAATTGTAGGGATTTTTAGTGTGTTTCTAATGTACTTCCAATCCAAGAAACACAGAGATATTTCGAATGTAAGATTTAAGACCTACACGGTGAATTGCTCTTTGATGACGGCAATACTTTTTGCAAGCGCTTTTGTTGCGTTAATTGCTTCAAATGAGGTTGTTTGGGCAATAAGCTTTTTGGGGTCAATGATAGTATTTCTATTAGTGGCATTGTTGAGTAAAAATTATGTTAGACTATTTTGTAATTCAAAACTAATCCTAATACCTAGCATCATTGTTTGTGCAGTATTCCAAATTCCTACCATTGCGTTAGTTTCGGTTTTAATAATTAAGTGGCTGAATACTTAACAAGTCGTTCAACGGGACGGCGCTACGCTCCATTGGTTTGTGCATTCGCTGCGCTCATTGTTGCACAAACCAATTCCTCTGCGCGCCGCCCGTTAACTTCGCGTTAGAGCACATACTCGTCAGGTTGATTTTTGGCAGGTTGGTGGTTGGCTTTGGATGCGTGGCTAATAAACACAGCCAAAACAAAGCTAAAAAACCGATAGGCGGCAATCCATTGGTCCTCACCGAGTGAGTTCTTGAATTAGTCACTTGCTCCGGGTTCTGGTCAAAGCCAAGTCAGGTTGGGTGGTCCGCTTTCATATGTGATGGCATTGTGCCATACGAGTGTTTTTGGTTTTCTTTTGTACACCATCGAGCGTAATGGGTGTTTAAAGTTCACGCTTTTATTTTTTAAAACAAATTATAGTGGTCGTTAAAGGGCAGGGCAGGTGCTGCAAGCTCTTGCTCTAACAAGTCGTTCAACGGGACGGCGCTACGCTCCATTGGTTTGTGCATTCGCTGCGCTCATTATTGCACAAACCAATTCCACTGCGCGCCGCCCGTTAACTTCGCGTTATACAGTGAATGGCGAGTAACAGAAAATTGAAGATGTCAGATCGTATATCGACGGGCGTTCTTTCGGCCGTTATCGGGTATATCACCTTTTTGATGATTCAGTTCTTTGTTCTAGTTAGAGTTTTTCCTAAGTACGCAAGTGACGAAGTATTTATTGACAATAACTATGCTTTTGTTTTCGCTATCTTTCTGTTTCTTGCAGGGTTTATGATCGGTTCCAAGAAGATGGTAAGAGTTCTCGGCTTCGTATTTCGAACAAATAGATAGTTTATGGTCGAATTAACCTTGTGATTTCGATTTTTAAATCACGGGGGAGAGCTTCCATCTTAGGTTTTTACTCTGTTTTTAGTGGTTACTGCTGCTGTAAATTTTAAGCAAAAACTTTGGTTTACAAGAAAAACAAAGCGGGTCGGTGGGTTTGTATAACAAGTTGGTCAACGGGAACCACCTACGCTCCACAAGCATGTGGTTCGCTGCGCTCACTTTACCACATGCCTGCTCCGCTCCGGCGGTCCCGTTACCAAAGCGTTATACATGGCTCCATTATTTTCGAAGTTTATTGATATTTACCTAATTAAGAGATCAGATTAATTTGTATGGATGACTGGGTAGATTATTGTCGCTTTATACTCGCCATTGCTATTTTTATACTTGGTTGTTGTCTGGTTTATGACCTATTCAGTAACGGTTTTGATTGGTCAGTGTTCATTGGAATTTTTATAAGTTTTACTCTTTCTCACTACTTAAGGCCGAATTTAAATAGAAGTAATAGACCTGATGCGTACGATTGGTTGGATGTTGCGGATTTTATAATTGATTTTCCGTATAGATTTGTTGTCTATTCAATTAGGGCAGTCGGTAAATCTAAAGATATCGATCCTATTGATTTCTAGGGTCTTTAAATGAGTAAAAAATGTATAACAAGTTGGTCAACGGGAACCACCTACGCTCCGCAAGCATGTGGTTCGCTGCGCTCACTTTACCACATGCTTGCTCCGCTCCGGCGGTCCCGTTACCAAAGCGTTAGGCTAACAAAGAATTATGAACCCAGAAATCAAACAAATAAGACCTGTCGATGTTGCGCGCAGGTTGAGAACTCAAAGCAACGAAGAGCTGAAGTCTTGGGTCCGTATGATAATCACGATATCCAGTACGTTTTTGTCTGTACTTATTGCATTCAAAGAAAACTATGTTCCAGATAACCCAGAGTTTTCATTTCTTCTTATTCTTGGGTTCATATTCTTTGTTGTAGTTATATTTTCCGGGGTGGTAATTCTGCACACAGAGGTGCAGACTAAATTTGATTCAGCGAACGAAATAGATAATGTTTTGGATTTATACGGTGAGGAGGCAGCGGTTCAGCACTTAAAGGGCTCGGGCTCAAAGGCTATCGCTAGGCCAATTTACCTTTATGCGCATTTTGCATTTCATATTTCATTCGCGCTTGGATTCGTATTTGTTGTGGCATTTTTGAGTTTTAATTGGTAGGGCGCCGCCTAACAAGTCGTTCAAGCTGACCGCGCTACGCGCGGCAGCTTAACTCCAGCGTTATGCAAAGACTGAATCTGTGCGTTGCAGTTAGAGTTAAACGTAGTGTGAAAACATGAAGACACCCTCAATCATAAGCTGGGACTGCATCGATCACGATCCTATAGAGGAGTGGGTTCCTGATGATCCGTCTGATGTGGAATTTTGGTGTAATATTGCTATTGGTGTTTCGGGTGAAGAAGGTTCTGATAATTTTGCAGTTCATATTGCAACGAATAGGGCGTTATCGAGAATAACGGATAAACGGTATCTAGTTGTTATCCCGTATTATGAAAATTGGAACCATGCATTAGCCATTTTGCACTCGATAGTTGAAGCTTGCAAAGATATAAACTGGCAAGGTATTAGTATGCAATTGTCCAAACACTTCAAGTGGGAATATGAGACTATGCGGTGAATGCATAACAATGTGGTGCACGGGAACCAATTACGCTCCACAAACATGTGCTTCGCTTCGCTCATTTTATCACATGTTTGTTCCACTGCATTGGTCCCGTGACCACGACGTTATGCAATACGACTAATATGACTGAAGCTGAATTGAATGAAGTTGGTGTTGAAGTTGTAAGTTTGTTACGGAATGGTGATTATCAAAAGATTGCTGATAAGTATTCCTATGCCCTTTGCTTTGATCGGGAGCCATCATTGGCAATAAAAGAAGATTTTGAAGCGGCGCGTGATGAGGCTGTTGGCGAAATTAACGATTCTAAATCCACAGTTAATATAAAATATTTTAATGAAAATGACAGTAGTCTAGTGGCACTGATTGAATGCGATTTTCCTCTTGAATTTTCTACTGGTATCTTTGTTGAGTTAATTCAGAACTCAAAAGGCAGTGTATATATAGAGGGTATAAGTAGCTATTATGGAGGGTTAAATGCATAACAAGTTGGTGAACGGGAACCACCTACGCTCCACAAGCATGTGGTTCGCTGCGCTCACGTTACCACATGCTTGTTCCGCTCCGGCGGTCCCGTTACCAAAGCGTTAGAGCACATACTCGTCAGGTTGATTTTTGGCAGGTTGGTGGTTGGCTTTGGATGCGTGGCTAATAAACACAGCCAAAGCAAAAGCTAAAAATCCGATAGGCAGCAAACCATTGGTCCTCACCGAGTGAGTTCTTGAAATAGTCACCTGCTCCGGGCTCTGGTCAAAGCCAAGTCAGGTTGTGTGGTCCGCGTTCGCATGTGATGGCATAGTGCAATACGAGTGGTTTGGGTGTTCTTTTGTACACCATAGAGCGTAATGGATGTTAAAAGTTCACGCTCTTGTTTTTTAAAACCAATTTTAGTGGTTGTTAAAGGGTAGGGCGGTTGTTGCAGGCTCTTGCTCTAACAAGTCGTTCAACGGGACGGCGCTACGCTCCATTGGTTTGTGCACTCGCTGCGCTCATTGTTGCACAAACCAACTCCACTACGCACCACCCGTTAACTTCGCGTTAGAGCACATACTCGTCAGGTTTATTTTTATCAGGTTGGTGGTTGGTTTTGGGTGCGTGGCCAATAAACACGGTCAAAACAAAAAACCTCAAAAAACACATTGGCTGCAAACCATTGGTTCTCACTGAGTGGGTGCTTAGATTAGTCACTCGCTCCAGGTGCTTGTCAAAGCCAAGTCAGGTTGGCTGGTCCGCTTTCGCATGTGATGGCATAGTGCTATACGAGTGATTGGGTTTTCTTTTGTACACCATCGAGCGTAATGGGTGTTTAAAGTTCACGCTTTTGTTTTTTAAAACCTGTTATGGTGGTGGTTAAAGGGTAGCGCAGGTGTTGCAGGCTCTTGCTCTAACAAGTCGTTCAACGGGACGGCGCTACGCTCCATTGGTTTGTGCATTCGCTGCGCTCATTGTTGCACAAACCAATTCCGCTGCGCACCGCCCGTTAACTTCGCGTTAGAACACATACTCGTCAGGCTAATTTTTGGCAGTTTGGTGGTTGGCTTTGGATGTGTGATTGATAAACACGGTCAAAACAAGAACCTTGAAAACCCAATAGGCAGAAAACCATTGGTCCTCACCGAGTGGGTGCTTAAATTAGTCACTTGCTCCAGGTTCTTGTCAAAGCCAAGTCAGGTTGGGTGGTCCGCGTTCGCATGTGATGGCATTGTGCCATACGACTGGCTTCGGTGTTCTTTTGTACACCACCGAGCGTAATGGGCGTTTAAAGTTCACGCTCTTGTTTATTAAAACCAATTTTTGTGGTCGTTAAACGGTAGGGCAGGCTCTGCAAGCTCTTGCTCTAACAAGTCGTTCAAGTGGACATCGCTACGTTGCGCTAACTTGTGCATTTGCTGCGCAAATTATGGCACAAGTAAGCTCCACTACGCGCTGCCACTTAACTTCGCGTTAGAGCACATATTCGTCAGGTTGATTTTTAGCAGGTTGGTGGTTGGCTTTGGGTGTGTGGTTAATAAACACGGCCAAAGCAAAAACCAAAAAGTACATATGGGCTGCAAACCATTGGTCATCACCTAGTGGGCTCTTGAAATAGTCACTTGCTCCAGGTTCTTGTCAAAGCCAAGTCAGGTTGGGTGGTCCGCTTTCATATGTGATGGCATTGTGCCATACGACTGATTTTGGTGTTCTTTTGTACACCACCGAGCGTAATGGGTGTTTAAAGTTCACGCTCTTGTTTTTTAAAACCAATTATAGTGGTCGTTAAAGGGTGGGCCAGGTGCGGCAAGCTCTTGCTCTAACAAGTCGTTCAACGGGACGGCGCTACACTCCATTGGTTTGTGCATTCGCTGCGCTCATTATTGCACAAACCAATTCCACTGCGCACCGCCCGTTAACTTCGCGTTAGAGCACATACTCGTCAGGTTGATTTTTGGCAGGTTTGTGGTGGGTTTTGGGTGTGTGGTCGATGAACACGGTCAAAACAAAAAACCTCAAAAAACATATAGGCTGCAAACCATTGGTACTCAATGAGTGGGTGCTTAAATTAGTCACTTGCTCCAGGTTCTGGTCAAAGCCAAGTCAGGTTGGGTGGTCCGCTTTCACATGTGATGGCATGGTGCCATACGACTGATTTGGGTGTTCTTTTGTACACCATCGAGCGTAATGGGCGTTTAAAGTTCACGCTTTTGTTTTTTAAAACCAATTTTGGTGGTGTTGTAAGGGTAGGGCAGGTGCTGCAAGCTTTTGCTCTAACAAGTCGTTCAACGGGACGGCGCTACGCTCCATTGGTTTGTGCACTCGCTGCGCTCATTATTGCACAAACCAATTCCACTGCGCACCGCCCGTTAACTTCGCGTTAGCTGCCCAGAAAAATATATTTAGGTCATATTAACAAATAAACTAACTACAATAATGTAAGGTGATTAATGAAGAAGTATAGATATCCTATTTTGTCTGCTTTCGTTATATTCATAATTTCACAAGGAGTACATGCGGCTGGATATTTAGGAGCTTCTATTGGTTTTAGTAGCACCGATGAAGAAGGTTTTGAAGACGATAACGGATTTAGATTAAGCGGCGGATTTGATCTGAACAGAAGCTTTTCAATTGAGGCTTCTTATACAAACTTGGGAGAGTTTGAAGCTGATGGTTCTATGCTTAATATGATCTCATCTTTATCCGGGTATAGCGTGAGTGGCGCGAGTGTAGAGATATCTGGTATTGAGTTCTCTATTGTTGGCGTCGACAAGCTAAGCGACAAGTTTTCTGCATATGGTAGAGTCGGGTTTTTCATGTGGGATGCTGATCTTAATGTACATGTTTCAGGTTATGGTAGTGGCTCTGATAATGAAGATGGAAGTGATTTGGCACTCGGTTTTGGGTTGATGTACGAAGTGTCACCAAATTTCAAGTTGAAGGCAGGATATAGCTTGTATGATGTATACGACGTTGATTTGCACTACACTTCAGTTGGAGCTAACTTTGGGTTTTAGCGGTGTTTAGCTAACAAGTCGTTCAACGGGACGGCGCTACGCTCCATTGGTTTGTGCACTCGCTGCGCTCATTATTGCACAAACCAATTCCACTGCGCGCCGCCCGTTAACTTCGCGTTAGAGCACATACTCGTCAGGTTGGCTTTTATCAGGTTGGTGGTTGGTTTTGGGTGCGTGGGCAATAAACATGGTCAAAACAAAACCTAAAAAACACATTGGCAGCAAACCATTGGTCCTCACTGAGTGAGTTCCTGAAATTGTCACTTGCTCCAGGCTCTTGTCAAAGCCAAGTCAGGTTGGGTGGTCCGCTTTCACATGTGATGGCATCGTGCCATATGAGTGACTTAGGTGTTCTTTTGTACACCACCGAGCGTAATGGGCGTTTAAAGTTCACGCTTTTGTTTTTTAAAACCAATTATGGTGGTCGTTAAAGGGTAGGGTGGTTGTTGCAGGTTCTTGCTCTAACAAGTCGTTCAACGGGAACCAGCTACGCTCCAGCAGTTTGTGCATTGGCTTCGCCAATTGTTGCACAAACCGCTTCCGCTCCGCCGGTCCCGTTAACTTCGCGTTATACGAAGAGCTACTATGAGCATTATCGATCTATTTAAAAAGATGATTGCGTCAAAACCACCTGAACCAGATATGGTTCATCCTGTTTTTGGTAATCTCATTGCTGAAGTTTGTGGTGACGATGATGATTTTTGGCAGTCTGAACTGGTTTTTCCTCCCTTGGGCGTAGAGATATGTGTCAATGTCTATGCTGGTATGGAAGGCCCAAGCCAAGATCAAGTTAAGTTCTATAATGATTTTGTAGCTAACTATCAAAACGAATTCGAGATTGTGGCCCCTTCATTGATAAATGAGTATGAGAGCTGGTTTCAGAAATCACTTAATGGTGAATTCTCTGATAACTTCAAGTTCGTTGGGATTTTCATACCAAAAAATGGAGATCGAAAGGGTTATTGGGAACTGTCATTCGATTGTTTGGCCGATAAAAATCGACACATGTTTACAGCTGAGTTACTAGACGGAACAGTCGGGGGGGTTAGAGCAGATGGGTGACGCGTATAACAAGGCAGTGCACAGGAACCAGCTACGCTCCACAAACATGTGCTTCGCTGCACTCAGTTTATCACATGTTTGTTCCACTGCGCTGGTCCCGTGACTGCGGCGTTAGAGCACATACTCGTCAGGCTGCTTTTTAGTAGATTGGTGGTTGGTTTTAGGTGTGTGTTCAATAAACACGGCCAAAACAAAAAACCTAAAAAACACATTGGCAACAAACCATTAGTCCTCACTGAGTGGGTGCTTAAATTAGTCACTTGCTCCAGGCTCTTGTCAAAGCCAAGTCAGGTTGGGTGGTCCGCGTTCGCATGTGATGGCATAGTGCCATACGAGTGTTTTGGGTTTTCTTTTGTACACCACCGAGCGTAATGCGCGTTTAAAGTTCACGCTCTTATTTTTTAAACCCGGTTGTAGTGGTCGTTAAAGGGTAGGGCAGTTGTTGCAGGCTCTTGCTCTAACAAGTCGTTCAACGGGACGGCGCTACGCTCCATTGGTCTGTGCATTCGCTGCGCTCATTGTTGCACAAACCAATTCCACTGCGCACCGCCCGTTAACTTCGCGTTAGGCGACGAGAATATGCATTTGTTTTTTCTTAACCCGAAGCGAAATTAGTTAATATCTAATAGATGCATTGGTGTCCTATTCGGTAGAGATATATGAGTAATAATGAAGAGGATGATGTTCGTCAATCTTTAAGAGTTCAGCTTACGGAATTGAACAATAGATCAAGATGGTACAGTTCTCAGTTGTGGCAGTTGCCATTCGCATATCTAGGTGTAACTGGGCTCTTGTTCGGTGGCGTCGCTGGTGGAGAGTTGTTTGAATGGCTTATACTTTGTTTGGTGGTTTTTCTATCGGGACCCTTTGTTATAGAGCATATGTCTAACATAGCTGATGGTGAAAGAAGGGCAGTCAAAAACCTTATTGCTGTTGAAGATAAGCTTGGTATTCCAAATACCGCACAGTATAAAGAATGCTATACAACACCCTTGCATAGATTGGTGAAGGTTGTATTTGTATTGTCAGGGTTTTCTTCTCTTTTTATAGCAACAAAAATTATGTCATTTTGGTAAGCCTAACAAGTTGGTCAACGGGACGCAGCTACGCTCCACCAGTTTGTGGTTCGCTACGCTCACTTTACCACAAACAGGTTCCGCTACGCTGCGCCCGTTACCAAAGCGTTAGAGCACATACTCGTCAGGCTGATTTTTTGCAAGTTGGTGGTTGGTTTTGGGTGTGTGGTCGATGAACACGGTCAAAACAAAAAACCTCATAAAACACATAGGCAGCAAACCATTGGTCCTCACTGAGTGAGTTCTTGAAATTGTCACTTGCTCCAGGTTTTTATCAAAGCCAAGTCAGGTTGGGTGGTCCGCTTTCGCATGTGATGGCATAGTGCCATACGACTGGTTTGGGTGTTCTTTTGTACACCACCGAGCGTAATGGGCGTTTAAAGTTCACGCTTTTGTTTTTTAAAACCAATTATAGTGGTCGTTTAAGGGTAGGGCAGGTGTTGCAGGCTCTTGCTCTAACAAGTCGTTCAAGTGGACATCGCTACGTTGCGCTAACTTGTGCATTTGCTGCGCAAATTATGGCACAAGTAAGCTCCACTGCGCGCTGCCACTTAACTTCGCGTTATAACTGAGGAGAGCTAAGTGAGTTGTCCTGAAATATTATCAGTATTGAAAGATTTGGTTCTTCTCATTGCTTCGCTAGTTGGTATCTATGTGGCGATTAGAGGTCTTAATACATGGAGGCGTCAGTTAGATGGCCAAGCCGACTACGATCTTTCCAGAAGAGTATTAGTAAGCTTGTTTAAGCTGAGAGATCGAATCCAAAATGTTAGAAATCCTATGATGATGGCTTACGAGATGCCACAGCCACCTGAAGACGAACGAACCAGGATGTCTAATGAACAAATTAGGTTTTACGGAACCAGGTCTGCCTATGAGTCAAGATGGAATAGTGTAGATGAAGTTCGTCTTGCTCTCTATCCGGATCTTTTAGAATCGGAAGCAATTTGGGGTGCAGAACTCAAAGATCTATTTTCAGTGGTCTTCAAACTACAGCATGAATTGCTGATTCATACTAAGTATTTTCTTGATTCAACTAATCCAGATAGTGATCCGGATATGAGAAAATCAAAAGCTGAAATTTACAAAAAGCAAAGAGATATAATATATGATCTCTCAACAAACGAAGAAGATGATGAGTTCAAGCTTGAACTATTAAAAGCAGTTGGAGATATTGAAAATTACCTAAAACCCAAGCTCAAGCAGCAAAAGTTATAACAAAGTGGTGCAGTGGAACCAGTTACGCTCCGAAAATTTTATGGTATCGCTGCGCTCTTTTACCATAAAATTTACTCCACTACACTGGTCCACTGACCACAGCGTTAGAGCACATACTCGGCAGGTTGATTTTTAGCAGGTTAGTGGTTGGCTTTGGGTGTGTGGTTAATAAACACGGCCAAAACAAAAACCGAAAAGAGCATATTGGCTGCAACACGTTGGTCCTCACCGAGTAGGTGCTTAAATTAACCACTTGCTCCAGGTGCTTTTCAAAGCCAAGTCAGGTTGGGTGGTCCGCGTTCGCATGTGATGGCGTTGTGCCACACGACTGGTTTAGGTTTTCTTTTGTACACCATCGAGCGTAATGGGTGATTAAAGTTCACGCTTTTGTTTTTTAAAACCAATTATAGTGGTCGTTGAAGGGTAGGGCAGATGTTGCAGGCTCTTGCTCTAACAAGTCGTTCAACGGGACGGCGCTACGCTCCATTGGTTTGTGCACTCGCTGCGCTCATTATTGCACAAACCAATTCCACTGCGCGCCGCCCGTTAACTTCGCGTTAGCACAAGTCAAAATTCAAAAAACCTAAATTCCGAAATACATATCATTAAATCGAATGTTTCATGATATGTAACAATACAGCTATGTAAGCTTTCTTATGTGATTACTACTAGGCTATTTGTACCCATTTTAACTGTTGGTTTTCCTGGTTATTGATATATATCCATATCAAAGTATGTAAGTATTCCTGACAGTGTTCTTGTGTGTTTTCTGATAGAATGTGCGGCTAAATTAAATACGTATGTTGCATATGCTCGGTAAATTGGTGGGTAGGGCGGTAGCGTATCTACGCTTATGCTTTTTACTACCGCTATAGGTCAAAAAGCTAGAATCAAAACATTATTTTATGGGCAGTTAGTGCTATCCGTTGGGCAGTGCTAACAAGTCGTTCAACGGGACGGCGCTACGCTCCATTGGTTTGTGCATTCGCTGCGCTCATTGTTGCACAAACCAATTCCACTGCGCGCCGCCCGTTAACTTCGCGTTAGAGCACATACTCGTCAGTTTGATTTTTGGCAGGTTGGTGGTTGGTTTTGGATGCGTGGCTAATAAACACAGCCAAAACAAAAAACCTCAAAAAACACATTGGCAGCAAACCATTGGTCCTCACTGAGTCGGTGCTTAAATTAGTCACTTGTTCCAGGTTCTTTTCAAAGCCAAGTCAGGTTGGGTGGTCCGCGTTCGCATGTGATGGCATCGTGCCATACGAGTGGTTTTGGTTTTCTTTTGTACACCACCGAGCGTAATGGGCGTTTAAAGGTCACGCTTTTGTTTTTTAAAACCAATTATAGTGGTCGTTAAAGGGTAGGGTGGTTGTTGCAGGTTCTTGCTCTAACAAGTCGTTCAACGGGAACCAGCTACGCTCCAGCAGTTTGTGCATTGGCTTCGCCAATTGTTGCACAAACCGCTTCCGCTCCACCGTTCCCGTTAACTTCGCGTTATACAAAACCAGGTATACAACTCTAAAGATAAATGGCGGGATCGAAATATTTGAATCAATACGAATTTGTTCAGGAAGCGATACTATGTATTCCGTTAGCTGTTCTAGCGGTTGTCTTTGTAAAGACATTACATATATCTTGGTATTTCCGCGCTATCATTATGATCATGGTCGGATGGGGCATGATAGCAGGAGCTGTTAATCTCTATTGGGAATATTCTATTAATTTTGCGCCCACTGATGAAATGGCAATGGAGCATGCTTTGAAAGATGGCGCACCAAGAGTGTTCGGAACTTTCTTTGGTTGGATGTACGGTATCGTCTTATATTGCGTGTTTGAACTAATTAGATTGATATGGGTTTTAACTAAGGTGATTGTCAATAAGGTTGGGGCTTGTCATGTATAACAAGTTGGTCAACGGGAACCACCTACGCGCCGCAAGCATGTGGTTCGCTACGCTCACTTTACCACATGCTTGCTCTGCTCCGGCGGTCCCGTTACCAAAGCGTTAGAGCACATATTCGTCAGGCTGAATTTTAGCAGGTTGGTAGTTCGCTTTTGATGTGTGATTATTAAACACGGTCAAAGCAAAAGCCTTAAAAGCCCAATAGGCAGCAAACCATTGGTCCTCAACGAGTCGGTGCATAAATTAGTCACTTGCTCCAGGCTCTTGTCAAAGCCAAGTCAGGTTGGGTGGTTCGCTTTCACATGTGATGGCATAGTGCCATACGAGTGGTTTTGGTTTTCTTTTGTACACCATCAAGCGTAATGGGTGTTTAAAGTTCACGCATTTGTTTTTTTAAAGCAATTTCGGTGGTGGTTAAAGGGTAGGGCAGGTGTTGCAGGCTCTTGCTCTAACAAGTCGTTCAACGGGACGGCGCTACGCTCCATTGGTTTGTGCACTCGCTGCGCTCATTATTGCACAAACCAATTCCACTGCGCACCGCCCGTTAACTTCGCGTTACATGAGTCGAGTTTAGTTCTATGAAATACCTAAAGAGAATATTCGGAAGATCAAAATTTTATAGGAAGGCTCATCCCTTGGTTGTTTTGGCAGACAAGATATCTAATAAAAATGAAAAGGCTGTTGAATCGGTTGGTCTTTACTGTGAGTCACCAAAGGAATATTTTGATAGCATAGATGAGTTTGAAAAAGAAAACTGCTTTATTGAGTCTCCCAGTGATATTAATCCAGCTCAAGCATTATCAAGATCATTATATGAGGTGAATTCCGTAGTTTGCGCAGATAACAGGTCTGAACCTGCATTCATATTGAGTTCGCTAAATGAACTTAGCCCCGCTGGATTAGACGAATCAGATGTATATAGAAAGCTTGAGAAATTCTATAGTGAAACTAAGTACGGGTTTGGTTCGTTGGTTGGTGGTGTTGGCAGCGTTGATCATGATCCAACAATATTTGATTGTGTGCGTTCTGTGGGATTAAGAATGCTTGCAATTAATGATGGTTCAGATGCTTTAATTCTATTCTTGTGTTCAGAAAATGATTTTGATGAAATCGTTGATCTGGCAAAAAAAGCTAGTGTCAAGTTGTACTTTGAGAGCATGTAACAAGTTGGTGAACGGGAGCCAACTACGCTCCACAAATATGTGGTTCGCTGCGCTCACTTTACCACATATTTGTTCCACTACGTCGGCCCCGTTACCAAGGCGTTAGAGCACATATTCGTCAGGCTGGTTTTTAGCAGTTTGGTGGTTGGCTTTGGATGTGTGATTGATAAACACGGTCAAAACAAAAAGCTAAAAAACCGATAGGCAGCAATCCATTGGTCCTCACCGAGTGGGTGCTTAAATTAGTCACTTGCTCCAGGTTCTTGTCAAAGCCAAGTCAGGTTGGGTGGTCCGCTTTCGCATGTGATGGCATAGTGCCATACGAGTGGTTTTGGTTTTCTTTTGTACACCACCGAGCGTAATGGGTATTTAAAGTTCCCGCGTTTGTTTTTTAAAACCAATTTTGGTGGTGTTTTAAGGGTAGGGCAGGTGTTGCAGGCTCTTGCTCTAACAAGTCGTTCAACGGGACGGCGCTACGCTCCATTGGTTTGTGCACTCGCTTCGCTCATTGTTGCACAAACCAACTCCACTGCGCGCCGCCCGTTAACTTCGCGTTAGAGCACATACTCGTCAGGTTTTTTTTAAGCAAGTTGGTGGTTGGTTTTGGGTGTGTGGCCAATAATCACGGTCAAAACAAAAACCTTGAAAACCCAATGGGCAGCAATCCATTGGTCTTCACCGAGTAGGTGCTTTAATTAGTCACTTGCTCCAATTGCTTTTCAAAGCCAAGTCAGGTTGGGTGGTCCGCGTTCGCATGTGATGGCATAGTGCCATACGAGTGGCTTTGGTTTTCTCTCGTACACCACCGAGCGTAATGAGTGTTTAAAGTTCACGCTCTTATTTTTTAAACCCGGTTTTGGTGGTCGTTAAAGGGTAGGGCAGTTGTTGCAGGTTATTGCTCTAACAAGTCGTTCAACGGGACGGCGCTACGCTCCATTGGTTTGTGCATTCGCTACGCTCATTGTTGCACAAACCAATTCCACTGCGCGCCGCCCGTTAACTTCGCGTTAGAGCACATACTCGTCAGGCTGATTTTTAGCAAGTTGGTGGTTGGCTTTGGGTGTGTGGTTAATAAACAAGGTCAAAACAAATACCGAAAAGAATATATGGGCTGCAACACGCTGGTCCTCACCGAGTAGGTGCTTAGATTAGTCACTTGCTCCAGGTTCTTGTCAAAGCCAAGTCAGGTTGGGTGGTCCGCTTTCGCATGTGATGGCATTGTGCCATACGACTGGTTTGGGTGTTCTTTTGTACACCATCGAGCGTAATGAGTGTTTAAAGTTCACGCTTTTGTTTTTTAAAACCAATTTTGGCGGTGCTTAAAGGGTAGGGCAGGTGTTGCAGGCTCTTGCTCTAACAAGTCGTTCAAGTGGACATCGCTACGTTGCGCTAACTTGTGCATTTGCTGCGCAAATTATGGCACAAGTAAGCTCCACTGCGCGCTGCCACTTAACTTCGCGTTAGCGCTGCGAAGGTCAAAATCAAAAGCCTAGAACCCAAATTCAGCGCATCATAACAAACCATTGCATGGATTGTTTTGTAATCTAAAGGCAAAGCCATCTGAAGATCGCTTTGCTGGGTGGTAAACCCTTTAAAGGCAAAGAATGGATGTGTGGTTGTTATCTGTAGTCGCTGAACCACACGTGTCTAAAGCCGTTGAGACGGATTAAAGTGCCATTAGTGGTGATCGAGTTAAACGGTTTGGAGGTTATCGCCACTTCATAGTGTTTTTCTGCTGGTTTCTATTGTTTTTCCTGCTTTCTTTTAAAACACTGAAAACATAAAACCAGTTTATTAATTAACTAACTGCATAAAGTCAGGTTTTTTCGCTAACAAGTCGTTCAACGGGACGGCGCTACGCTCCATTGGTTTGTGCACTCGCTGCGCTCATTGTTGCACAAACCAATTCCGCTACGCACCGCCCGTTAACTTCGCGTTAGAGCACATATTCGTCAGGTTGAATTTTAGCAGGTTGGTGGTTGGTTTCGGGTGTGTGGCCAGTAAACACGGTCAAAACAAAAAACCTCAAAAAACACAATGGCTGCAAACCATTGGTCTTCACTGAGTGGGTGCTTAGATTAGTCACTCGCTCCAGGTGCTTGTCAAAGCCAAGTCAGGTTGGGTGGTCCGCTTTCGCATGTGATGGCATAGTGCCATACGAGTGGTTTTGGTTTTCTTTTGTACACCACCGAGCGTAATGGGTGTTTAAAGTTCCCGCGTTGTTTTTTAAAACCAATTTTGGTGGTGTTTTAAGGGTAGGGCAGGTGTTGCAAGCCCTTGCTCTAACAAGTCGTTCAACGGGACGGCGCTACGCTCCATTGGTTTGTGCATTCGCTGCGCTCATTGTTGCACAAACCAATTCCGCTGCGCACCGCCCGTTAACTTCGCGTTAAAACTCAAGTAGCGTGCAGCCATATAAGGACGTAAAGATTGGATAAGTTTGAAGAAACACCATTATCTGAAAGTGGCTCTGCATTCGAGCTGCCCTCTTTATACAAGTGGTTATTAGGGTTAGTATTTGGCGCGATATCTGTGGCTTGTGTCGTGCTATATGTGAGCCACATTATTTGCCCACAAAAAACACCATCACCTAGTGATCTACAAATTGGCCCAATATTCATATTTTGTGCAACTGTGTTCTTATTTGCTGTCACTCCATGGTCTAAGTTAGGTATTAGAATTAATAAAATTGGGCCTGTTGAATTTGAGCGAGTACTTAACGAGCAATCCAAAGAGCATATCGAGGAGTTGTCAGAATTAAGGCAGTTAGTTTCTGAGTTGGATATAAAAGTTAGAGGTATGGATGAAATATCAGGTATTTCTTTAGATGTGGCCTCTGCTGAGTTGCGACCTTTAATTAAAGATTTCTTAGGTCAATACTATCCTGTTCCGTATTCCCCGCTAAGAATGCAAAAGTGGGGATCAAAGCAAGCAGGATTTGAAAAATTTGGTAACTGCAATTTGTCCGATTTGAGAAAGATTCTTCAAGATATGGTGGCTGAGGGCATACTTGCCACAAGAGTTAGCAAAATGGGTAATACCCTCTATACCTTGGCGAGGTAGGGTTTTAACAAGTTGGTGAACGGGAACCACCTACGCTCCGCAAGCATGTGGTTCGCTGCGCTCACTCTACCACATGCCTGCTCCACTACGGCGGTCCCGTTACCAAAGCGTTAGAGCACATATTCGTCAGGCTGAATTTTAGCAGGTTGGTAGTTGGCTTTGGATGTGTGATTATTCAACACGGTCAAAACAAAAGCCTTGAAAACCCAATGGGAAGCAATCCATTGGTCTTCACCGAGTAGTTGCTTTACTTAGTCACTTGCTCCAGGTGTTTTTCAAAGCCAAGTCAGGTTGGGTAGTCCGCTTTCGCATGTGATGGCATTGTGCCATACGAGTGATTGGGTTTTCTTTTGTACACCATCGAGCGTAATGGGTGTTTAAAGTTCACGCTCTTATTTTTTAAACCCGGTTGTGGTGGTCGTTAAAGGGTAGGGCAGTTGTTGCAGGCTCTTGCTCTAACAAGTCGTTCAACGGGACGGCGCTACGCTTCATTGGTTTGTGCATTCGCTGCGCTCATTATTGCACAAACCTATTCCACTGCGCACCGCCCGTTAACTTCGCGTTATATCAAAGGATGATTATGAGTACTAATCTTTCAAAGGAACTTGAATTGTATTTTCTTGGGAAAGCTCTAAAAGAGTATCCTGAAAGCCGAATATGCCCGCTTTCCATGGATGAAAGTATACGGCGGCATAAAGAGTTCATTGAGTTTGACCCTATATATGAAGAGTTGGGATTAGTGCCATTGGATGATGCTAATGATAGTAATTCATACTGTTATGTTTTAAAAACGCCGATGAAAGGCTGTATTTTTCACTACTCTCATGATGGTGATCGACTATTCAAGTTTTCAACCTTGGATAGCTGGGTGGAATCCCTTAATAAAGCAGGAAAAGAATCTAAAGATATCGATGACGTCGACTATGAGAAAAGGGTTGATTCTAAAGATGTGCCTGGGTTGTGTAACTATATTGAATCAACATATGACAAGGATAGTGATTACTATTCAGAGGGTACGGTTTATCTAATCCAGGGGCTCGATGAGCGGTGTATTGGACTCGTTGAGAAGCTCTCAACGAATGGTGATTTTTTTATTCGAGAGGCTGTAGCACAACTTATTAGTGATAAACCAAATAAGCTATATAGAGAGGTAGCTTTAAAGCTTTCTTCCGATGGCTACGAACAAGTCTCAAGGCCCGCAAAGGATGCCTTGAAAAAAATCAATGCAATGATATAACAAGCCAATCAATCCGACGCCTGGCGGCGCGGCTCATTGGGGCGTTATACGAAGAGCTACTATGAGCATTATCGATCTATTTAAAAAGATGATTGCGTCAAAACCACCTGAACCAGATATGGTTCATCCTGTTTTTGGTAATCTCATTGCTGAAGTTTGTGGTGACGATGATGATTTTTGGCAGTCTGAACTGGTTTTTCCTCCCTTGGGCGTAGAGATATGTGTCAATGTCTATGCGGGTATGGAAGGCCCAAGCCAAGATCAAGTTAAGTTCTATAATGATTTTGTAGCTAACTATCAAAACGAATTCGAGATTGTGGCCCCTTCATTGATAAATGAGTATGAGAGCTGGTTTCAGAAATCACTTAATGGTGAATTCTCTGATAACTTCAAGTTCGTTGGGATTTTCATACCAAAAAATGGAGATCGAAAGGGTTATTGGGAACTGTCATTCGATTGTTTGGCCGATAAAAATCGACACATGTTTACAGCTGAGTTACTAGACGGAACAGTCGGGGGGGTTAGAGCAGATGGGTGACGCGTATAACAAGGCAGTGCACAGGAACCAGCTACGCTCCACAAACATGTGCTTCGCTGCACTCAGTTTATCACATGTTTGTTCCACTGCGCTGGTCCCGTGACTGCGGCGTTATACAGCCGTGTTACCCACAATTAGTAGACATCCTTTATAGTTAGACTAACCACTATGGAGGTGTCCGAGATGGCACGCAAGAAGACCCAAGCTTATACCGAAGAATTCCGCCGAGAAGCGGTAAACAGAGCCTCGAAAGACGGCATTACTACTGCTCAGGTTGCAAAAGAGCTAGGAGTGAGTGCCCAGCAGATCTATAACTGGCGTCGTCAGTTCACCCGTCTTTCTGATAAGCAGTTCAATACGGTAGATGGTGTTGATTATTCTAAGCAGGAGAGTGAAGAAACGCGTAGGCTACGTCGGGAAAACAAGAAGCTCAAAGAGGAGTTGGAATTCCTAAAAAAGGCAGCTGCGTACTTCGCGAACGACCAAAAGTGAAGTACGCCTTGATCAGTGAGTATACGGATCAGTATCCGGTCACTCTCATGTGCCGTGTTCTGAAGGTATCCAGATCCGGTTATTATCGGTGGCTGGAACGCCCTATTAGTGATCAAGCTCAGCGCCGGCTGGAGATGGAAGAGCTGATCAAAGACACCTACGAGGCTTTTGAGGCCATATACGGAGCGCCTAGATTGGCTAAAGAGCTGGCGGAGCTTGGTCATCCCTGTTCCGTCAATTATGTCGCTCAGATCATGTTTGAGCAGGGAATAAGGGCCTTGAATGGTAAAGGCTTCAAGTATCCCAGACATAGCCTGACGATGCATAATGTTTCGGACAACCTGCTGTGGCGTGACTTCTCTGCCTGCCAGCCAAACGAGAAATGGACGACCGATATCACCTATATCTGGGTCAAGGATCGTTGGTTGTACTTGGCGGTGGTGATGGATCTGTTCTCGCGCCGAATTGTGGGCTGGAGCCTGGATACCTCAATGACAGAGGCCCTGATATCCAAAGCCATGGATATGGCCCTGCGGCAAAGGGAGACCACACCAGGTCTGATCGTGCATTCCGATCGAGGCACCCAATACCGTTCGCAGGCGTACATTGATTATCTACGCGCTAACGAAATTAGCATCAGCATGAGTCGAAAGGGAAACTGCTGGGACAATGCACCAATGGAGTCGTTCTTTAGTCGGCTCAAGGTTGAATTGATCTACCCGAAGAATTACCGGACGATAGATGAGGCTCGATCGGGTATATTTGCCTATATCGAGATATTCTATAACCGTAAGAGAAGGCACTCAGCAAACGATGGGGTAAGCCCCGTTGAATATGAGGAAGCAGCTGCTATGGCTGCATAGTTAGAGTGTCTACTTTTTGTGGGGAACACCAACAGTGAATGGCGAGTAACAGAAAATTGAAGATGTCAGATCGTATATCGACGGGCGTTCTTTCGGCCGTTATCGGGTATATCACCTTTTTGATGATTCAGTTCTTTGTTCTAATTAGAGTCTTTCCTAAGTACTCAAGTGACGAAGTATTTATTGACAATAACTATGCTTTTGTTTTCGCTATCTTTCTGTTTCTTGTAGGGTTTATGATCGGTTCCAAGAAGATGGCAAGAGTTCTCGGCTTCGTATTTCGAACAAATAGATAGTTTATGGTCGAATTAATACTGTGATTTCGATTTTTAAATCACGGGGGAGAGCTTCCATCTTAGGTTTTTACTCTGTTTTTAGTGGTTACTGCTGCTGTAAATTTTAAGCAAAAACTTTGGTTTACAATAAAACAAAGCGGGTCGGTGGGTTTGTATAACAAGTTGGTCAACGGGAACCACCTACGCGCCACAAGCATGCGGCTCGCTGCGCTCACTTTACCACATGCTTGTTCTGCTCCGGCGGTCCCGTTACCAAAGCGTTAGAGCACATACTCGTCAGGTTGGCTTTTATCAGGTTGGTGGTTGGTTTTGGGTGCGTGGGCAATAAACATGGTCAAAACAAAACCTAAAAAACACATTGGCAGCAAACCATTGGTCCTCACTGAGTGAGTTCTTGAAATTGTCACTTGCTCCAGGCTCTTGTCAAAGCCAAGTCAGGTTGGGTGGTCCGCTTTCACATGTGATGGCATCGTGCCATATGAGTGACTTAGGTGTTCTTTTGTACACCACCGAGCGTAATGGGCGTTTAAAGTTCACGCTTTTGTTTTTTAAAACCAATTATGGTGGTCGTTAAAGGGTAGGGTGGTTGTTGCAGGTTCTTGCTCTAACAAGTCGTTCAACGGGAACCAGCTACGCTCCAGCAGTTTGTGCATTGGCTTCGCCAATTGTTGCACAAACCGCTTCCGCTCCGCCGGTCCCGTTAACTTCGCGTTATGTGAGGGCGTGCTATGCGGTGTATAAAAAATGATAAGAAATTTAACCTCTGCTGATTATGAGTTTGTCATTGATCGCGTAATTGATTGGTGGGGAGGGCGCGAAGTTAAGGATATGTTGCCTCGTTTGTTTTTCGATCATTTTACTCATTCGAGCTTCTGTTACGTACTTGATGGACGGCTCGTTGGTTTTGTAGTTGGCTTTTTGTCTCCAGTACATCCTGATACTGCATATATTCATTTTACAGGTGTTGATCCTGAATTTCGTGAAAAGGGTATTGCTTCTGCTATCTATAAGGTATTTATAGATTTTGCTCGTTCTAATAATTGCAAGTACGTAAAATGTGTTACGTCACCGAGTAATTCACAGTCGCTATCCTATCATCAGGCAATGGGCTTTCGAGCATCAAAATACGATAGTGAAGGTTGTCCGCTAGACATCAAGAATTATGATGGCAGTGGTAATGACCGTGTATTGTTAATATTGAAAATTAGCACATAACAAGTTGGTCAACGGGAACCACCTACGCTCCACAGGCATGTGGTTCGCTGCGCTCACTCTACCACATGCCTGTTCCACTACTGCGGTCCCGTTACCAAAGCGTTAGCATTTAAAACATGGAAATTACAACTCAAAATTTACATCAAGCTGAGAATGCGATAAGAGACATCTTATTCATGTTTCTTGATATGGTTAGATCGTATTCAGGCTTTGGACACAATATAGACTGCGGTAACTTCAGTCCGTTGGATTTCATAGACGCTGTTGTATATGAGCCAGAAGGCTACACATTTTCACTAGACATTGAATTGCTCCAAAGCGGGGCTTCAATAGCTCTTCTGTCAATATTGGTAAATGCTTGGGATGAGTTTGATTCGTCGGATGTTCCTATTTGGCCTGTAATCAAAGAAATTGAAACCGCGTATAGGCAGGGTCGGTTTTCTCATTTTCCAGATATTGAAAAAGCAATAGGTCTAGGTCTTGGTAATAATCAGGACGCCTTCAGGCAGCAACTCCCTATAATTTACAGTGCATATGTCCGACAATTCTTTTGTAATGTCGCAGATAAATGCTAACAAGTCGTTCAAGCTGACCGCGCTACGCGCGGCAGCTTAACTCCAGCGTTAGGCAAAACCATGAACAAAAGCATTATCATCGATGTCTGCACGATACTTGACTATATGCTCCCGCATAGAAAAGAACACGAGAAAGCAAAGTCGGCTTTTTCGATACTTCTTTCTAAGAGCATAAAGGTATCTATGCCGGCGCATGGATTTTGTGAATTCAAGTCTGCAATTATTTGTGAGTACAAAAACAAGCAGGGTGTGCTGGTAAGAACAGATATCGATCTTCCAGATATAGCGATATTGGCTATTGATGAATCTTTTGTTGTAAATGAATTTATTCCGTCTCTAAATTCGCACGGAATTATTGATCTAAAATCGGCAGATATGATTTACGTTGTCAAAGCTATTTCTACGGGTTCAATCATTCTTACACAAGATAAGAAAATGCTGTCAAAAGCAAATACTCTGGTCGATGGCCTGGCGGTTAACTACGATTCGTTTATCCAATTATATGCCTAACAAGTCGTTCAAGCCGACGGCGCTACGCGCCGCGGCTTAACTCCAGCGTTAGAGCACATACTCGTCAAGTTGATTATTAGCAGGTTGGTGGTTGGATTTTGGTGTGTGGCTAATAAACAAAGCCAAAACATAAGCCTTAAAAACCTAATAGGCTGCAAACCATTGGTTCTCGCTGAGTTTGTGCTTAAATTAGTCACTTGCTCCAGGCTCTTGTCAAAGCCAAGTCAGGTTGGGTGGTCCGCGTTCGCATGTGATGGCATGGTGCCATACGAGTGTTTAGGGTTTTCTTTTGTACACCATCGAGCGTAATGGGTGTTTAAAGTTCACGCTTTTGTTTTTTAAAACCAATTTATGTGGTGGTTAAAGGGTAGGGCAGGTGTTGCAAGCCCTTGCTCTAACAAGTCGTTCAACGGGACGGCGCTACGCTCCATTGGTTTGTGCATTCGCTGCGCTCATTGTTGCACAAACCAATTCCACTGCGCGCCGCCCGTTAACTTCGCGTTAGAGCACATACTTGTCAGGTTGTTTTTTAGCAAGTTGGTGGTTGGTTTTGGGTGTGTGGCTAATAAAAAAATCCAAAACGAAAACCTTAAAACCCCAATAGGCTTCAAACCATTGGTCCTGACTGAGTGGGTGCTTAAATTAGTCACTTGCTCCAGGTTCTTGTCAAAGCCAAGTCAGGTTGGGTGGTCCGCGTTCGCATGTGATGGCATAGTGCCATACGAGTGTTTTTGGTTTTCTTTTTTACACCATCGAGCGTAATGGGCGTTCAAAGTTCACGCTTTTGTTTTTTAAAGCCAATTTTTGTGGTGGTTAAAGGGTAGGGCAGGTGCTGCAAGCTCCTGCTCTAACAAGTCGTTCAACGGGACGGCGCTACGCTCCATTGGTTTGTGCATTCGCTGCGCTCATTGTTGCACAAACCAATTCCACTGCGCACCGCCCGTTAACTTCGCGTTAGAGCACATAGTCGTCAGGTTATTTTTTTGTAGGTTCGTGGTTGGCTTTGGGTGTGTGGTTAATAAACACGGCCAAGACAAAAACCGAAAAGAGCATATTGGCTGCAACACGTTGGTCCTCACTGAGTGGGTGCTTAAATTAGTCACATACTCCAGGTTCTTATCAAAGCCAAGTCAGGTTTAGTGGTCCGCTTTCGCATGTGATGGCATAGTGCCATACGAGTGTTTTTGGTTTTCTTTTGTACACCATCGAGCGTAATCGGTGTTTAAAGTTCACGCTCTTGTTTTTTAAAACCAATTTTGGTGGTGGTTAAAAAGGTAGGGTAGGTGTTGCAGGTTATTGCTCTAACAAGTCGTTCAAGTGGACATCGCTACGTTGCGCTAACTTGTGCATTTGCTGCGCAAATTGTCGCACAAGTCAGCTCCACTACGCGCTGCCACTTAACTTCGCGTTAGAGCACATACTCGTCAGGCTGATTTTTAGCAGTTTGGTGGTTGGCTTTGGGTATGTGGTTAATAAACACACCCAAAACAAAAACCGAAAAGGGCATATTGGCTACAACACATTGGTCCTCACCGATTTGGTGCTTAAATTAGTCACTTTCTCCAGGTTCTTGTCAAAGCCAAGGCAGGTTGGGTGGTCCGCTTTCGCATGTGATGGCACAGTGCTATACGAGTGGTTTTTATTTTCTTTTGTACACCGCCGAGCGTAATGGGCGTTTAAAGTTCACGCTCTTAGTTTTTAAAACCAAGTTTGAGTGGTCGTTAAAGGGTAGGGCAGTTGTTGCAGGCTCTTGCTCTAACAAGTCGTTCAACGGGACGGCGCTACGCTCCATTGGTTTGTGCATTCGCTGCGCTCATTATTGCACAAACCAATTCCGCTACGCACCGCCCGTTAACTTCGCGTTAGCCGAATAGAGAAAACATGATCCAAAAATTAATTAACAGCTTAGTAATTCTTAATATTATCGGCTTGATATTTCTATACTTCGATTATAGGAATATCTCATCTGATTTAGAAAATGTAAAATTACAGCAGGCAGGAATACGCGAGCACATTGCTGAGTATGCTAATCGAATTGATCATGACATTTCGGATATCCGCGAAAAAGTGAACTCGGTAGAGCACAAGGTCAGTAGAATTGAATTTGAGAGTCGTGGTTATCTCAGTCCGGATTCAAATGTAAGCGTCGAGCTTGTGCCGGCAGACGGAGAGCAGTCGGATACTAATTTCCAATCAGATCGTACGTACAGATATAGTAAAAATCAAAAAGCTGATAAAGATCTTTGCGATGCTTTGATGGATGGGGGGTTGGCCACTGCATTATTGGGCCTTTCAGGGTTATATGCTGAAAAGTGTCAATAAATTGCTTGGCTAACAAGTCGTTCAAGGGGAACCGGCTACGCTCCAGCGGTTTGTGCATTGGCTGCGCCAATTGTTGCACAAACCACCTCCACTGCGCCGGTCCCCTTAACTTTGCGTTATACAGTGAATGGCGAGTAACAGAAAATTGAAGATGTCAGATCGTATATCGACGGGCGTTCTTTCGGCCGTTATCGGGTATATCACCTTTTTGATGATTCAGTTCTTTGTTCTAATTAGAGTTTTTCCCAAGTACGCAAGTGACGAAGCATTTATTGATAATAACTATGCTTTCGTTTTCGCTATCTTTCTGTTTCTTGTAGGGTTTATGATCGGTTCCAAGAAGATGGCAAGAGTTCTCGGCTTCGTATTTCGAACAAATAGATAGTTTATGGTTGAATTAATCCTGTGAATTCGATTTTTAAATCACGGGGGAGAGCTTCCATCTTAGGTTTTTACTCTGTTTTTAGTGGTTACTTCTGCTGTAAATTTTCAGCAAAAACTTTGGTTTACAAAAAAACAAAGCGGGTCGGTGGGTTTGTATAACAAGTTGGTCAACGGGAACCACCTACGCGCCACAAGCATGTGGCTCGCTGCGCTCACTTTACCACATGCTTGTTCTGCTCCGGCGGTCCCGTTACCAAAGCGTTATGTTTTTCCACGGGTCAGGAACATGTATAAAAGTTTAGTTTTGCTTTTGGTTTCTTTGTTTTGTTGTTACGTGAATGCAGACGAAGCACCGGAAGTTCTGTTTGAAACGCTCATTAAAACTAGTAAAAGCTGGGATGGTAAGGATCTGCCGAAATACTCAGATGGTACTCCTGAAATCACCATATTAAAGGTGGTAGTTCCACCAGGCGCTGTAGTTCAGAAGCATGAGCATCCAGTAATTAATGCTGCGGTAATAGTCGCAGGTGAAATTACAGTGGTCTCTGAGCTAGAAGATGAAGTAGTGCTTAGGGCAGGTGATTCGGTAGTCGAATTAGTAAATACTGTTCATTACGGCACAAACACTGGTTCCACCAATGCTGAGTTATTGGTGTTCTATGCTGGCGTTAAAGGTAAGCCTCTTAGTATCAAAAAGTAGCACATAACAAGTTGGTCAACGGGAACCACCTACGCGCCACAAGCGTGTGGTTCGCTTCGCTCACTTTACCACACGCTTGTTCTGCTCCGGCGGTCCCGTTACCAAAGCGTTATGCGAACGTATATTCTCGAATGTGCTAGATGATGAGCTATCTTGATAACATTATTGCTGACCTGACAAATACATCCATGCCAAAATGGAGAGTGCTTGTAGGCGCAATATTTTTAGCCTTCATATGCATTTCTACTGTTTGCGCATTTCTGTTCATGTATTTCACATATGATGGGCTTACTTGTCATTCTGGATATGCTGGTGCAAGTGTTTTATGGTTGGTTCTGGAATTGGCTGTTGTTTTTTTTCTTATCGTCCAGCCTATAATTCCAATTTATGCACGCACAGCAATCACTTTGAGTATCCTGTTGTCAAATTGTTGGTTTATTCTGTTTGTGTTCTCACTGAAAATATGTGCTTAAGTACAGTTAGAAAGTATCCGAGCAATATGCGCATAACAAGTTGCTCAACGCGGACCAAGTTACGCCGCACCAGCATGTGGCTCGCTCCGCTCACTTTACCACATGCTGGCACGGCGCAACTTGGCCGGTTAGCAAAGCGTTAGAGCACATACTCGTCAGGTTGATTTTTAGCAGGTTGGTGGTTGGCTTTGGATGTGTGGTTAATAATCACGGCCAAAACAAAAACCTTGAAAACCCAATAGGCTGCAAACCATTGGTCCTCGCCGAGTCGGCGCTTAAATTAGTCACTTGCTCCAGGTTCTGGTCAAAGCCAAGTCAGGTCGGGTGGTCCGCTTTCGCATGTGATGGCATTGTGCCATACGACTGGTTTTGGTGTTCTTTTGTACACCACCGAGCGTAATGGGCGTTTAAAGTTCACGCTCTTGTTTTTTAAACCCGGTTTTGGTGGTCGTTAAGGGGTAGGGCAGTTGCTGCAGGCTCTTGCTCTAACAAGTCGTTCAACGGGACGGCGCTACGCTCCATTGGTTTGTGCACTCGCTTCGCTCATTGTTGCACAAACCAATTCCACTGCGCACCGCCCGTTAACTTCGCGTTAGAGCACATACTCGTCAGGTTTTTTTAAGCAATTTGGTGATTGTTTTTGGGTGTGTGGCCAATAAACACGGTCAAAACAAAAACCTTGAAAACCCAATGGGCAGCAATCCATTGGTCTTCACCGAGTGAGTTCTTGAAATAGTCACTTGCTCCGGGTTCTTGTCAAAGCCAAGTCAGGTTGGGTGGTTCGCTTTCACATGTGATGGCATTGTGCCATACGACTGGTTTGGGTGTTCTTTTGTACACCACCGAGCGTAATGGGTGTTCAAAGTTCACGCTTTTGTTTTTTAAAACCAATTTTAGTGGTCGTTAATCGGTGGGTCGGTTGTTGCAGGTTGTTGCTCTAACAAGTCGTTCAACGGGACGGCGCTACGCTCCATTGGTTTGTGCATTCGCTGCGCTCATTGTTGCACAAACCAACTCCACTGCGCACCGCCCGTTAACTTCGCGTTAGAGCACATACTCGTCAGGTTGATTTTTGGCAGGTTTGTGGTGGGTTTTGGGTGTGTGGTCGATGAACACGGTCAAAACAAAAAACCTCAAAAAGCATATAGGCTGCAAACCATTGGTACTCAATGAGTGGGTGCTTAAATTAGTCACTTGCTCCAGGTTCTGGTCAAAGCCAAGTCAGGTTGGGTGGTCCGCTTTCACATGTGATGGCATGGTGCCATACGACTGATTTGGGTGTTATTTTGTACACCGTCGAGCGTAATGGGCGTTTAAAGTTCACGCTTTTGTTTTTTAAAACCAATTTTGGTGGTGTTGTAAGGGTAGGGCAGGTGCTGCAAGCTTTTGCTCTAACAAGTCGTTCAACGGGACGGCGCTACGCTCCATTGGTTTGTGCACTCGCTGCGCTCATTATTGCACAAACCAATTCCACTGCGCACCGCCCGTTAACTTCGCGTTAGAGCACATATTCGTCAGTCCGATTTTTAGCAGGTTGGTGGTTGGTTTTGGATGTGTGATTAATAAACACGGTTAAAACAAAATCCTTGAAAACCCAATAGGCGGCAAACCATTGGTCCTCACCGAGTACGTGCTTAAATTCGTCACTTGCTCCAGGCTCTTGTCAAAGCCAAGTCAGGTTGGGTGATCCGCTTTCACATGTGATGGCATGGTGCCATACGAGTGTTTTGGGTTTTCTTTTGTACACCACCGAGCGTAATGGTCGTTTAAAGTTCACGATTTTGTTTTTTATAACCAATTATAGTGGTCGTTAAAGGGTGGGGCAGGTGCTGCAAACTCTTGCTCTAACAAGTCGTTCAACGGGACGGCGCTACGCTCCATTGGTTTGTGCATTCGCTGCGCTCATTATTGCACAAACCAATTCCACTGCGCACCGCCCGTTAACTTCGCGTTAGAGCACATACTCGTCAGGTTGACTTTTATCAGGTTGTTGGTTGGTTTTGGGTGCGTGGCCAATGAACACGGTCAAAACAAAACCTAAAAAGCACATTGGCAGCAAACCACTGGTCCTCACTGAGTGAGTTCTTGAAATTGTTGCTTGCTCCAGGTTTTTATCAAAGCCAAGTCAGGTTGGGTGGTCCGCTTTCACATGTGATGGCATAGTGCCATACGAGTGGTATTGGTTTTCTTTTGCATACCACCGAGCGTAATGAGTGTTTAAAGTTCACGCTTTTGCTTTTAAAACCAATTTTAGTGGTCGTTAATCGGTAGGTCGGTTGTTGCAGGTTCTTGCTCTAACAAGTCGTTCAACGGGACGGCGCTACGCACCGCCCGTTAACTTCGCGTTAGAGCACATACTCGTCAGGTTGATTTTTGGCAGGTTGGTGGTTGGCTTTGGATGCGTGGCTAATAAACACAGCCAAAGCAAAAGCTAAAAAACCGATAGGCAGCAAACCATTGGTCCTCACCGAGTGAGTTCTTGAAATAGTCACCTGCTCCGGGCTCTGGTCAAAGCCAAGTCAGGTTGTGTGGTCCGCGTTCGCATGTGATGGCATAGTGCCATACGAGTGGTTTGGGTGTTATTTTGTACACCATCGAGCGTAATGGATGTTAAAAGTTCACGCTCTTGTTTTTTAAAACCAATTTTAGTGGTTGTTAAAGGGTAGGGCGGTTGTTGCAGGCTCTTGCTCTAACAAGTCGTTCAACGGGACGGCGCTACGCTCCATTGGTTTGTGCACTCGCTGCGCTCATTGTTGCACAAACCAACTCCACTACGCACCACCCGTTAACTTCGCGTTAGAGCACATACTCGTCAGGTTGATTTTTGGCAGGTTGGTGGTTGGCTTTGGATGTGTGACTAATAAACATATCCAAAACAAAAAGCTAAAGAACAGATAGGCATCAATCCATTGGTCCTCACTGAGTGGATGCTTAAGTAGTCACTAGCTCCAGGTTCTGGTCAAAGCCAAGTCAGGTTGAGTGGTCCGCGTTCGCATGTGATGGCATTGTGCCATACGACTGGCTTCGGTGTTCTGTTGTAAACCACCGAGCGTAATGGGCGTTTAAAGTTCACGATTTTGTTTTTCAAAACCAATTATAGTGGTCGTTTAAGGGTAGGGCAGATGTTGCAGGCTTTTGCTCTAACAAGTCGTTCAACGGGACGGCGCTACGCTCCATTGGTTTGTGCATTCGCTGCGCTCATTATTGCACAAACCAATTCCACTGCGCGCCGCCCGTTAACTTCGCGTTAGGCAAATGAATAAATTCGTAGAATCGATAATAGAAGCATCCGATAAGGCTCATAAAGAGCTTGAGCGTGGAATAGGGAGAGGAAAATTACTTTTTTCTCCAGGGTATTTTTCTAGAAAGGCAATTCGAATAAGTCAGGACCAGCTTAGCAAACTGAGATACGTTGTTATGATGGTTGGGTTCTTATTGGTCGGCCTTGGAATGCCTGCCTACTTGCTTGGAAAACTATATCCTGTGGCTACTGAGTATGCGTTTGTAATAGGTGTTGTCGGTTCCCTTGTATGTTTTCAGTTGTATAAGAGGTGGTTGTTAAGAAGTAACGAGGTTATATGCCTAGATACATACGCCGTTGCAATATATGTTAAGTGTTTAGCGAAACAGTTGAGTATCTCATATATTGGCTCGTTGGCAATTATGGCCTTTTCAATTTGTGTGATGGTTTCGTTTGGAACATTGTATTTTTACAGTAACGGTTTTCTGCTGTTTGCTTGTTTTCTTGCGGCACTGTTCCTATTAAGTTCTTATGCACTGGTTGCATTTATTGCAACATTGGCTTTGCGAGTTAAATACGAATACTGGGGTGCCTAACAAGTTGGTCAACGGGAACCACCTACGCTCCACAAGCATGTGGTTCGCTGCGCTCACGTTACCACATGCTTGTGGAGCTTCGGCGGTCCCGTTACCAAAGCGTTAGCAATTTCACGAGAATTCCATATATGTACGGTGTATTACTATTTTTACATATTATCGGTGCGACGATTTGGACCGGTGGTCATATAGTCCTTTCTGTTGTGATTCTTCCAAGATCACTGAGGCATCGGTCTCCGGAAATATTGTTAGATTTCGAAAAAGTTTATGAAAAGATAGGTATGCCTGCCTTGATTATTCAAATTGCTACAGGGCTTGCATTATCCTATAACATGCTGCCTAGCGTGAAGGGGTGGTTTGATTTGGAAAATCCATTAACTCATGCACTTTTGTTAAAGTTTGTTTTACTTTTAATTACGTTCCTGTTCGCACTTCATGCTCGATTTAGGGTGATTCCGCGTTTGTCTCCTGAAACACTTAAACTAATGGCGTGGCACATAGTTCCTGTCACGATCATGTCCATATTGTTCGTATTTGCGGGTGTTTCAGTTAGAACGGGTTGGTTGTATTAGTGGCCTTTTGCTAACAAGTCGTTCAACGGGACCCAGCTACGCTCCAGTGGTTTTTGCATTGGCTGCGCCAATTATTGCACAACCCACTTCCGCTCCGCCGGTCCCGTTAACTTCGCGTTATGCGGCTTCAGGTGCGGTGCTGTTAGAATTGGAGTTTAAAACCCCATGGATTTCAGTGGGTCGAAAATGATGAATTCACGTATAAATATTCCATAGAAAGAAAAAGACAACAGGGATGGGTATCAAAATGAAAAAGACCTTGGTTAAGATTGGAGTGGTTTTGTTAATATCGTTTAGTGCTTATGGCTGCAAAACATATTTTGGTGGGTATTGCATCGGGAACGAATGTTATTGCCCTGGAGGTATTGGATGGTGTCCAGCCCAATAAGGTAGTGAATCAACATATAAAATTGCGGCTAGATTTAAACAAATTTCACTTCTCTGAAAGAACAATAGTTTGAGTGGTTTTGATGCATTGGTGTCAATCTAAATTCAATTTAATTGATTAGAGCTGTTCACAGTGAATAGCAAAGTAATCCATTTTTATATAAGTTTTAAAATGGGTTTGCTCAATATCAGTTTTAGAGTGCAAAAAGCACATAACAAGTTGGTCAACGGGAACCGCCTACGCTCCGCAAGCATGTGGTTCGCTGCGCTCACTTTACCACATGCTAGCTCCTCTACGGCGGTCCCGTTACCAAAGCGTTAGAGCACATATTCGTCAGGCTGATTTTTAGCAGTTTGGTGGTTGGTTTTGGGCGTGTGGTCGATGAACACGGTCAAAACAAAAAACCTAAAAAACACATTGGCAGCAAACCATTGGTCTTCACTGAGCGGGTGCTTAAACTAGTCACTTGCTCCAGGTTTGTTTCAAAGCCAAGTCAGGTTGGGTGGTCCGCTTTCGCATGTGATGGCATAGTGCCATACGACTGGTTTTGGTTTTCTTTTGTACACCACCGAGCGTAATGGGTGTTTAAAGTTCACGCTCTTGTTTTTAAAACCAATTTTAGTGGTGGTTAAAGGGTAGGGCAGGTGTTGCAGGCTCTTGCTCTAACAAGTCGTTCAACGGGACGGCGCTACGCTCCATTGGTTTGTGCATTCGCTGCGCTCATTGTTGCACAAACCAATTCCACTGCGCGCAGCCCGTTAACTTCGCGTTAGGCAATAAGATGAAGCATCGGCTATTTAAACAGAACGATTTGAAGTCTGAAGATTGGGACGAACAATATTACAAATATTGTGAGTTTAACGGTCTTGATATGTATGGTTTAGACATCGGTTCTGACTTTGTTAGTTGTGAGTTTATAAACGTAGAGTGGTATTGGGGACTTTTTAATATTTCTAATTTTATGCAATGTAAATTCACGAACTGTGTATTTAGAGGAACTAGCTTTTCTGGTTGCAGGTTCGTAGAGTGTGAGTTCCTAGACTGCAATTTTGTAAAAGATAACCTCGGTAGTGGTTGTAGCTTTAGTGATTCAATTGATTATGGGTCAAAAGTTATTAATTGCACTGGTTACGGCGTTCGCAAGGGTTAGCCTAACAAGTCGTTCAACGGGACGGCGCTACGCTTCATTGGTTTGTGCATTCGCTGCGCTCATTATTGCACAAACCAATTCAGCTGCGCACCGCCCGTTAACTTTGCGTTATGTCTCTCCATGTTCCATTCTTTCTAAGTGATTCGGGTTGTAGTAATGGAAAAAATATTAAGATGGATTTTATTGGCTATAGCTTTAGTCGCGGTTGTTACTGGATTGAACGTCATATTCGGCGGGTCGGCATCTGTACCTGGGGCAGTAGGTGGTGCTGGTGCTACTCATGATAACGAGATGCGATTTTTTGCAGTATTTTGGGTTGGTTATGGTGTGTTCAATTTTTGGGTGTCTAGAGATCTCGGCTCTCGCATAGGTTTTATACCTGGTATTGCAGCGTTATTTTTCCTTGGTGGTGTTGCTAGGCTTATTTCTATATTGCTTTCTGGTTTACCGTCTACACCGCTAATCGGAGCAACAGTATTAGAGCTTGTTGTTCCACCTATTTTATTGTTTCTGTATTACAAACAGAAATTACCAACATAACAAATTGGTCAACGGGAACCACCTACGCTCCACAGGCATGTGGTTCGCTGCGCTCACTTTACCACATGCCTGTTCCACTACGGCGGTCCCGTTACCAAAGCGTTAGGCAACACCAAGGTTCAAACTAAAGATTTGACATGCGATGGATCAACTTAATTTTGAAACAGACAACGGCCTAGAAATCTTTGGTCCGAACACGCTGGTATTTGCTATTGATGATACTGGCAATGAGAGATTCAAAGATCCAGCGCACCCAGTGTTTGGATTAGCTGGGTGCGGATTTATGGTGATCGACTATGTGAGGCTGATTGATGGTCCATGGAGTAATTTGTGTAATCGGCTGTTTGGATCAGTAGAAAGACCACTTCATGCATCCGAAATTCAATTTACAAGAGATCAAATAGAAGGGCTTTCGGAATATTTTAAAAGTTACGAGTTCTTCAGGGTTGGCGTGACTACTCGCCATGAGATTTCAAACGAAACTGAAGAATCTATTATTGATCTATTGGGTAATGCATTACTAGCAAGGTTATGCGATGTGGGTCAGTGGGCAATATTTGATAGATTTGTGATCATCATTGAGGCATCTGATAGGGTGGAGAATAGAATCCTTAGAAGCTTGTCGAACAAGGAGCTAGAAAGAGGGGATTCAAGAATTAAAGTTGAGCATAGCTGTTATGCCTAAATCTGCGTGTTTTCCGCCTATGGAAATTGCTGACTTTATTGCTCACACATGTGGAGCTCAGGCGCGAGTAATGAGACAGGGCAAGGCGAAAGAAAGAAAGGACTTCAAGGTGATATTTAAAAGTATCAACGAGAAATTAACGAGCTTTATGCATATAACCAACATCAAGTACAGCGATGCCTAACAAGTGCATACACAGGAAGCCAACTACGCGCCGCCAATTGTGGTGCGCTACGCGCACTTTACCACAATCGGCTCTGCTCCGTTGTCTCCTGTGATGCAGGCGTTAGAAATCCGTCGGATATTAATGAAACATTACATTAATGAATAAGGATAGCTTTTTTGTACGGTTTAATTGCATTGCTTGGTTTGATTTCAATTGGTCATCTCTCTCTGAAAGCAGATTAGAAATCTAAAACCGTTAGAGGATGAAGTTGGGTATAAAGATGAATTCTCGCTGTTAGAGTTGCTTTTATATGTAAATGTAGGCGTGATATTTGTTTACCTGATTGTGTTCGTTTTCTATGAGATGAAGGCTCTAATAGTTGCGGGTTTACTGGCTATTCTGATTTATGCTCTCTTTAAGTTTAAATCAATCGTGAATAGTGCAGAGAGTGATACATCTAGTCCTGCATTTAAGTATTTAGACGGTCTTGAAGGCGGCTTTAATGTAATACTTTCAAGTACATTATTCATTGCATTCACCTATATTTTTTATTTGGGTTTGAGTTACGGCATCACATGATTTCTAACAAGTTGGTCAACGGGAACCACCTACGCTCCGCTAGCATGTGGTTCGCTGCGCTCACTTTACCACATGCTAGCTCCGCTCCGGCGGTCCCGTTACCAAAGCGTTAAAACTCACATGTGTAAGATTTTCAGCGTACTTGAATGGATATAATCTTCGATCTAATTGTTCGTATAATAATGAAGCTATCGATAGGGTCGATGTTTGATGATCAGATAACAGAGAGCGACTTTGTAGGTTGGGCTATTGTAGTATTTTTGGTGTATATATTTTTATCAAATTTGGCATATCGAATACGAAGGCGACGATCTTACAATAAAGAAGATCGTGCTAAGAGTATGAAGAAAAAGGGTGAGAAATAAATTCATTTTGGTTTGTATAATTTATGGGGCGACATAAGTTTGGTGACTGGGCATCTGGTTTTGATAGAGCCATTAAATTACAGATTTTCGGTACTTGGTCGAGTATCTAGTTTTAACAATACGGTCAACCGGACCGAGGGCGTTCAAAATTCTGTGTCAGCCTAGCGGCGTCATAAGCTGATGTATTTCTCCAGCCGGTCTGGGAAGTGGATTGTGAGCTGTGACAGCGTCAGGTTCCAGTTCTGTATCGGGTGAGTCCATCGCTCAGTGGCTTTGAGTATACCGGCATACAACAGCTTCAGTAAGCTGTTTTCATTAGGGAAGCCGCCTTTCGTCTTAGTGAGTTTGCGGAACTGGCGGTGTACAGCCTCGACAGCGTTTGTCGTGTAGATCGCCTTCTGCACGTAATCCGGGTACTTAAAGTAAGTCGATAACGTCGGCCATTTACTGCGCCAAGACTGGATTACCATTGGATATTTGTCGCCCCATTTGGCTTCCAGGTCGTCCAAGGCAATTTCTGCGGCGTTGAGGGTGGTAGCCTTGTAAACGCACTTCAGGTCACTCATGAAGGCTTTCTGATTTTTGGAGGCAACGTACTTCATGGAGTTGCGGATCTGGTGGATGATGCAGTGCTGAATCTCGGTGTCGGGGTAGATGGTCTCAATGGCTTCAGGGAAGCCTTTCAGGCCATCCACGCAGGCAATCAGAATATCTTTTAGGCCCCGGTTGTTCAGGTCGGTCAACACAGATAGCCAGTGGTGAGCACCTTCCTGATCCGATAAATACAGGCCCAGCAGCTCCTTCTTGCCTTCGATATTGAGGCCCAGAATGGTGTAGATAGCCTTGCTGACATAGCGGCCGTTTTCCTTGATCTTGTAGTGAATCGCATCCAGCCAGACGATCGGATAGATAGCCTCCAGATCTCGCTCACGCCATGCCTGAAGCTCTGGGAGAAGCTTGTCGGTGACAGCATTGATGGTACCATTGGAAAGCTCGACACCGTAGAGATCGGCAATATGGCCGCGGATGTCCTGATAGCTGTTACCCAGGGCAAACAGAGCCAGGATCTTGCGTTCCAATTCATCGGTGAGGTGAGTCTGGTTCTTTTTGACCAGCTGGGGTTCGAAGGTGCCAGACCGGTCTCTGGGGGTATCCAGCTCAAAGCTGCCCGTAGGGCCTTTTATGGTCTTGGAAGACTTGCCGTTCTTACGGTTAGGGGCTTCCTCGTTGGCCAGATGCTCTTCCAGCTCGGCCTTCATGGCGGCCTCAGTGAGCTGTTTGATCAGGGGTGTCAGGATGCCGTCCTTGCCAGTGAGGTCTTGGCCTTCACGCAGGGCTTTGAGGGCGGCTTCCATATCGAAAGTAGGTTTGGTCATAGGTCATCTCTTTTGGTCTAATGATAAAGAAATGACACAGAATTCTGAACACTACCAACAAAGTGGTCAACCGGACCCAGCTACGCTCCGCCAACATTTGATTCGCTTCGCTCATTTTATCAAATGTTGCCTCCGCTACGCAGGGCCGGTTACCACAGCGTTATGAAATCACGTAATTCACGCACTATGAAAATTATCGCTTACAAATCTAACAGCATGATTGCATTTATCTTTGGCTTGACTGCTTTTGTTTGTATATTTCTGAGTGATGGGAATCACCACATTAAGCAGTTAGGATTTGGGTTTGTTTTTATCTCAGTAATATTCGGCTTGCATTCAAAATATCGTGCAAAATTTGATAAGCGATATAGGTCTGAGTTCCCACTCACCATATACGATGATAAGGTTTGCTGGGGGTTGTTTGGTAACGTGTATTTTGGAAGTGTTGAAGATATATCACTGGTCGGCAATAAGCTTGTTATCTCTAATGCAGGCGCAGGTTATAAATTTCATATAGTCGAAGATCAAGAGCAAAAAATTCATGATTTAAAACACAAATTAGATGCATTTCGAAATCAACTCTCAATGAGGACTCCACAGAAAGGTATAGGAATCTCTTATTCAGGAACAAAAATGAAAATATTACTATCTTCAGATGATATCGATATTCCTTACCTAAACTACTTGGTTTCAAATATCGATCGTCAATTGGTGATTTCTGAATACACGGTGTCTTATTCAGATAGCGAAAGTGTTAATTATGGAAATATTTCAATTGCTCAGCTCTGTGAAAAGATTCATAACAAAGTGTTCAAGCGGACCCGGCTACACTCCAATGGTTTGTGATTCGCTTCGCTCATTTTATCACAAACCATTTCCGCTACGCCGGTCCGCTTAACACAGCGTTATAACCCCGATCATATCCAAAACTTACTCCGCACCATGAGACACTGATTCTAGATAAATGAAACATATACTTGTGATCGGATTTGCATTCTCAGTCATCTTTCCAATCGTATTGCATGGCTTGTATTCTCCAGATATGCGTGATTTTAAAATTTATGAAAGCTATGCGGATTCTTCGGGTGAGATTCAGCAGCGAGAAAAAGAGCAAGTTATGTATCCAAAGTCTAGCGGTGTGTATAGTCAGTATTGGCAGTTTTGGGGGTTAAGGCAGGGTATTACTAGATGGTTCAAATTTTCATTATTCTGTTATTTTATGGTAATTCCATTTCTGATGGCCTTGTCATGCTGTATTAAGGCAAGTAAAAATTAGCCGAATTCATACAACCAATACAAACAGTTAACCCATTTTAGTTATAACAAGTCGTTCAACGGGACGGGGAGGTTCCCTCGGTTCAGTAGACACTTAGACCTAACAATCTAGGAGTCAAAACAATGCCAAAACCAGGCCCAAGAACGACCTACAAGTACACAGATAAGTTTAAAGCTACAGCAGTCAAATTAAGCCAGTTACCTGGAGTCCAATCCAACGATGTGGCAGAGTCTCTTTGTATTCATCCGCTTATGCTCTCGCGTTGGCGTAAACAAGTGAGAGAAGGACTAGTTATGTCAAAAGGTATTGATCTCGACAGTGAAACCGCTGCTGAACTAAAACGATTAAGAAAGCTAGAGAAGGCCCATAAGCGCCTTCTTGTTGAACATCAAATTTTAAAAAAAGCAATCGAGTGGGATTCAAAGCGAAAGCAGACATCTTCCAGTTCATCTACGATCACGAAGAAGAACTCCCGGTAGCGGTGATGTGCGAGCTATACAACGTGAGTCGATCCGGATTCTATGCCTGGCGAGACCGACCACAGAGTGAGAGAGCACTGAGGGATGCTGATCTGCTTGTTGAGATACGTCGAGTATTCAGAGAAAGCGGCGAAACCTACGGCAGCCCCAGGATTTATCAACAGTTAAAAAGAGAAGGCTTTTATGTAGGTGAAGCCAGAATAGCACGGATAATGCGAGAAAATTGCATTCAGGCGGTTTCTAAAACTTTATACAAACCTACACCCTGGATGACCAAGTTCTTCGGCAGCACCAAGAACAAGATCAAAGATATTAAGCTCACCAGCGTCAACCAAGTCTGGCTGACTGATATCACTTATCTGAGAGTGAACGGTGAATATAAGTATATGGCGACGGTTCTGGATAAATTCTCGCGTCATTTGCTGGCATGGTCCATAGGTGAGCATAAGAGCAGTAAACTAACCAAGCGTGTATTAAAACGAGCGCTCATGGAACGGCAGCCTGATACAATGCCCATTGTACATAGTGATAGAGGCGCAGAGTTTCTCGGTTCTGAATTCAGCTCTTATTTAACGAGAGTGGGAATCGAACAGAGCGTTAACAGACGAAAGACCATGAACGACAATGCTCATATGGAGTCTTGGTACAAAACAATGAAGTCTGACATGTATCACCGGAAAACATTCGTGGCAAAGAATACGCTTTATAAAGCGATGCAGAACTATGTAGATTTTTACAACAGAGAGCGTATACACTCATCACTAGGCTATTTAAGCCCGATTGAGTTTGAACAGGCGCGATATAACTGACGAGTGTCCACTTTATCGAAGGAACTCCCCGGCGCTACGCTCCATTGGTTTGTGCATTCGCTTTGCTCATTATTGCACAAACCAATTCCACTGCGCACCGCCCGTTAACTTCGCGTTATATCCACAAGGAAGAGTGATGAATCTACTTGCACTGGAAAAAGTAGTAATAGATAAAAGTTCTCAAGAAATATTTGACTATGTGTCAAATATGGAAAATTTTTCGGGGTGGTTCACTGGTGTGGTGCATATAGCTTCGTTAAATGAATTGAGTCACGGAGCAAAGGGTAAAACCTATTTAGAGACGGTTAAGATACCCTTTAAGGGCAATAGTAAAGTTAAGATTACAGTGGTTGAATCCCAAAGTCCGACTACCTTTATAACAGAAGGTACATTGTCTCCGATAAAGCCAAGAATGGAGATAGCTATAAGGGAAACCTCAGGTGGTAATGAGGTCATTTGGGCCATGTATAGCCGTAATAATAGTTTTCTGTTTAAAAGATTGATGTTGCCTCTTGTCAGATCCGAAATGTCAAAAAGGGCTAAACGTAGCGTCAAGCGGTTAAAAGAAAAGTTAGGCGGCTGATATAACAAGTTGGTCAACGGGAACCACCTACGCTCCGCAAGCATGTGGTTCGCTGTGCTCACTTTACCACATGCTTGCTCCGCTCCGGCGGTCCCGTTACCAAAGCGTTAGAGCACATATTCGTCAGGTTGGCGGTTGGCTTTGGATGCGTGACTAATAAACACGGCCAAAACAAAAAGCTTAAAAACCGATAGGCAGCAATCCATTGGTCCTCACCGAGTGAGTTCTTGAAATAGTCACTTGCTCCAGGTTCTTTTCAAAGCCAAGTCAGGTTGAGTGGTCCGCTTTCGCATGTGATGGCATGGTGCCATACGACTGGTTTGGGTGTTCTTTTGTACACCACCGAGCGTAATGGGCGTTTAAAGTTCACGCTTTTGTTTTTCAAAACCGATTTTAGTGGTGGTTAAAGGGTAGGGCAGGTGTTGCAGGCTCTTGCTCTAACAAGTCGTTCAAGTGGACATCGCTACGTTGCGCTAACTTGTGCATTTGCTTCGCAAATTATGGCACAAGTAAGCTCCACTGCGCGCTGCCACTTAACTTCGCGTTAGAATTCCAAGAGACCTGTGTGTTTAGATATATTGCAATTATGGTGACCGCTTTAATTTTTGGATGTGATGTCCCTGAGTTAAAAAGTACGCGTGTGTGCAATGTACACACTAGTCTGAAATATCATGTAGACCCAGATCCAAGAGACATCTCGATATCCTTAAACGTATGCGATGATGGGGTGAATGAGTTATTGGTCTCTTTGTCGGGTAATGACACTGGAAGTGGTTGGGTTCTGATAAAAGAACCAATTATCAATCTTGATATTAATGAATCAACGAAGCTGATCGACCTTGGCATTGATGTCAGAAATAGTGACTTTAGAGAGTATACGATTACGTTGCCATCGTACATTAACCTGAATCGGTATATGAGCCTAGAAGAGCGTGATGGATTAAAATGCAAAGATATAAAAGATATTACGCTTTGTTTCAGCACCTAATTCTAACAAGTTGGTCAACGGGAACCACCTACTCTCCGCAAGCATGTGGTTCGCTACGCTCACTTTACCACAAGCCTGCTCCGCTACGGCGGTCCCGTTACCAAAGCGTTAACTGAATTTTGTATGAGTTTCGAATCAGATCCATATAGCACTGAAACAAGACAAGGAGTTAACCTCAGACGAAAGGTTGACCAGTTGGTGATTGCCGATGTTGACCATGCTTATGAAGTCGCAAAATCAATTGTGCATCCGTGGTACAGGTGTCAATCACTAGCGAAGGTTGCAGAGCACACGAACGGAACCTTGTTGGCTTCCACCATCAAAGAATCGTTCGCTTCTGCGCTAAATTGCCATGACGAGAACCGAAGAGTCGAGGTTGCGCGCTGGCCTCTTAGTGTTGCAATTCGAAGAGGCAAGGAGGATTTGGCTGAGTTTATGTTGATGGAATGCATAGAGCAGCTGAGTCGGGATCGTGACCCAATCAGTACTTGGTGTGCAGTTTCGGTGCTGCATACCATTAAAGGTGATAACAAGCTTGTCGACATATTTTGTGATGCATTCATTCGTGCAACAAGTAAAGGGCATGGTTGGAGAGTTGAACGCAGCATAAAAAATTTGCTTTCTGATCCGCATGCTGCGCAACATCCGAAATATATCGAGCATCTTCAACGCAGGCAAACCGAGATAGAAAATTGGAAAAATGAGCACCGAGTGCAAAAATCCAGTTAACAATTTGCTGTACTCGGACCCAACTACGCGCCGCAAGCTTGTGGTTTGCTGCGCAAACTTTACCACAAGCTTGCGGCGCGTAGTTGGGCCGGTAAGCAAGGCGTTAGCTCCGAGCGGTTTCAGTTCATGTATAAAGTAATTGTTTTCAGTGGTGCAGGTATCAGCGCGGAAAGTGGTTTAGATACCTATCGAGATGAGAATGGACTTTGGTCTAAGTATTCTCATGAGGAGGTCGCTTCTCCTGAGGGATGGAAGGCGGATAGGAATAAGGTCTTGGAGTTTTGGAACTCTATGCGCCTTAAAGTAGTTTCTGCTAAACCTAATCTTGCACACCTAGCACTTTCAGAATTTGAGTCATTCTGTGATGTTCATATCGTTACGCAAAATGTAGATGATCTACATGAGCGCGCTGGATCGACGAAGGTTCTTCATCTTCATGGTGAGATTCTTAAATCACGGAGTTCGTTGGATCGTAATTTAGTTTATGATACTGCTGGAAAAAATATCAATATCGGTGATCGCTGCGAAAAGGGGAGTCAGTTGCGACCTCATGTTGTGTGGTTCGGTGAATACGTACCATTGTATGAGTCCGCATTGGAATTAGTAAAGAGTGCCGATGTGATAATGGTTATAGGATGCTCGTTGGAGGTATACCCCGCAGCATCTCTTCTTAGCAAAAGAAAGAAAGGTTCAAAGTTAATATTAATAGACCCAAGGGCTGAACGAGGAGACTATACCGTTTACAGAGAGCGTGCCACAATTGGCGTTCCTTTGGCTATTCATGATTTGAAAAATGAATTGAGCTAACATATTGGTGAACGGGAACCACCTACGCTCCGCAGTCATGTGGTTCGCTGCGCTCACTTTACCACATGACTGCTCCACTGCGGCGGTCCCGTTACCAAAGCGTTAAATGAAACCATGATTCGTACATCTTTCATCAATGTAGATTTAGAGCTGTATTCAAAGGAAGATCTTTCGAGTATTGCAAGTGAACTCAAAGGTAGAATCTACCCTTTGACGAATGAATATGTAGATGACGTCTATAATTTAGCTTTTGAGTGTTCCATGAATGATCAGGAGCCTAGCGTAGTTTTAGAGAAGTTTTTGGCACTCCTTGATCAGCTAAGTGATGAATCGGCTTTGTTGTTGGCGAGTTGCGATAAAAAGATGTTTGATATCGGTTATGACAGTGGTGATGATGGTTTTGTAAGCAACAACATTTCTAACGAATTGTTGCGTAAAGTAACTGCTCTAGGATTTGATATTAAAGTGACGGTATATCCAATTTCAGAGAGTGATGAACAGTAATCATTTAACAAGGCGCTGCAAGGGAAAAAACTACGCTCCACTAATTTGTGGCTCGCTGCGCTCACTTTGCCACAAATTAGCTCCGCTCCGTTTTCCCCCTGAGCGCGGCGTTAGCTGCCCGTGTTACCCACAATTAGTAGACATCCTTTATAGTTAGACTAACCACTATGGAGGTGTCCGAGATGGCACGCAAGAAGACCCAAGCTTATACCGAAGAATTCCGCCGAGAAGCGGTAAACAGAGCCTCGAAAGACGGCATTACTACTGCTCAGGTTGCAAAAGAGCTAGGAGTGAGTGCCCAGCAGATCTATAACTGGCGTCGTCAGTTCACCCGTCTTTCTGATAAGCAGTTCAATACGGTAGATGGTGTTGATTATTCTAAGCAGGAGAGTGAAGAAACGCGTAGGCTACGTCGGGAAAACAAGAAGCTCAAAGAGGAGTTGGAATTCCTAAAAAAGGCAGCTGCGTACTTCGCGAACGACCAAAAGTGAAGTACGCCTTGATCAGTGAGTATACGGATCAGTATCCGGTCACTCTCATGTGCCGTGTTCTGAAGGTATCCAGATCCGGTTATTATCGGTGGCTGGAACGCCCTATTAGTGATCAAGCTCAGCGCCGGCTGGAGATGGAAGAGCTGATCAAAGACACCTACGAGGCTTTTGAGGCCATATACGGAGCGCCTAGATTGGCTAAAGAGCTGGCGGAGCTTGGTCATCCCTGTTCCGTCAATTATGTCGCTCAGATCATGTTTGAGCAGGGAATAAGGGCCTTGAATGGTAAAGGCTTCAAGTATCCCAGACATAGCCTGACGATGCATAATGTTTCGGACAACCTGCTGTGGCGTGACTTCTCTGCCTGCCAGCCAAACGAGAAATGGACGACCGATATCACCTATATCTGGGTCAAGGATCGTTGGTTGTACTTGGCGGTGGTGATGGATCTGTTCTCGCGCCGAATTGTGGGCTGGAGCCTGGATACCTCAATGACAGAGGCCCTGATATCCAAAGCCATGGATATGGCCCTGCGGCAAAGGGAGACCACACCAGGTCTGATCGTGCATTCCGATCGAGGCACCCAATACCGTTCGCAGGCGTACATTGATTATCTACGCGCTAACGAAATTAGCATCAGCATGAGTCGAAAGGGAAACTGCTGGGACAATGCACCAATGGAGTCGTTCTTTAGTCGGCTCAAGGTTGAATTGATCTACCCGAAGAATTACCGGACGATAGATGAGGCTCGATCGGGTATATTTGCCTATATCGAGATATTCTATAACCGTAAGAGAAGGCACTCAGCAAACGATGGGGTAAGCCCCGTTGAATATGAGGAAGCAGCTGCTATGGCTGCATAGTTAGAGTGTCTACTTTTTGTGGGGAACACCAATGGAAAATGACCTACTAATAAAAGTAATTAAGTGGATTCTTGATTTTGGGATGGCTCTGTGTATCGCTTCAATTTTCTATGGCCTAATTGCAAAAAAGATGTTCGTATTAGGTACGTGGCACCGCCGAAGTTCTGAACCAAGCCAATACTGGCAGTGTATTATTGGACTCAGCTTGGTGGCTATGGTGGTAGGATATTTAAGGGTTAGGTTCTTTTAATCGGTATTCGCTTATGTCACCACATAGCAAAGCCAGGTAATTGAAAAACCAGAGCATCCACTGCGTTACTGCGCTGTTTTTCAATTGCTGGCAACGTTATGTGTGTGCGTGATTTGGGTTTAGAAACCTTTAATTGTGATTGTCTGAAATAGATTTATGAAAAAAAGCGACATAAAGATCTTTGTAGTTGTACTTTTGGTTGTCGGTTTAGTCGTATTTAATTTTGTAATTAAACCTAGGCTAATGAAAGATAGCAAAACTGCGACTCTAATGACTTTGAGCACTAGCCTGGTATCTGATATACCCTATTTGTCGCCTATCGCAGCAAAGGATTATAAGGATTCATTGCGATTTGACTTTAGTATCGGCGAATCACACTTAGATAATACTGGTATGGATGCTGTGCGAACTAACCTTGATTTAGCGCTTATAAAGCCTGTTTGCGAATTTATAGCAAAAACAGGTGCAAGCCCTAAATTCTCAATAAATATGGTTGTAAAATCTAAGGCTGGGACAGTGTATGATAAGTACTTTTCAGCAAAAAATTGTACATAACAAGTTGGTCAACGGGAACCGCCTACGCTCCGCCAGCATGTGGCTCGCTGCGCTCACGTTACCACATGCTTGTTCCGCTCCGGCGGTCCCGTTACCAAAGCGTTAGAGGTAAACATCATGGATCGCAGATATAAAAAGAGAATGGATAGATACTGGGAAAAGATGAGAGGTTATGCAGTGAGTAGCTTTTCCAATCTTGACCCAGCAGGCTGGTTCGATTACTGGCATTGCCATATTGATTTTCAAGGAAAAGGAGACTCGCGACCTGAAAACCGTCAAGCCTCGATATCTCTTGGTTATGATATTCTTAATATGGCCGAAGAATTCAAATCTAAGGTTAGTGGGCCTATTCAAAGTTGGTGGTTCATTCACGAGCAGTCGTATGACGATGCTGTCTACCTGCATAGCCCCAACGAAAATAGTTCCCCATTCCCCTTCGATTTCAAAGGCGTGGTTTGGGGTAAAAATGATAATGAGGTTTTATCTAGGTTGGTCGATCCAAATCGGTTTAATATCGGCACCATGGTAAATGAGCATGGCACTACTTATGTTGTGGCGCCAAATTCCTAACAAACACATCAAAACTCGCTCCACTTCGTTCCGCTGGACCTCCTTACGCTACGCACCAGTCGGCTCTTTATGTGGGGAACACCATTTAACACCACACCACAAACATCTGTCTTTCCACTAAGGACACAAAATGTGATGTCAGCACTCAGATATCCGTCTCTAGTTTTATTGGTAATAACGCTCTTCATACAGCCTGGTATTGTTATCGCTAAGCCTGCGTCTGCAGCACAATGTAAGAAAATTGAAGAGAAGATTGATCGATATACGAAACTGAGACAGTCGGGTGGGTCAGCTAGTCAAATGGACCGGTGGCATCGCTCCCGTAACAAGCTTAAGTCTCAATATACTGAGAAGCGTTGCGCTCGTTTTCACTAGAGCGCCCCCTTATAGGTATACGGTTGCGTTGTTGATGTATACCTGTCCCGGTGTCCCTGCTCCATATCTAGTCCCTTTGGTTGATGTTCCGCTGATACACTGTGTTACTATGGCTGGTGTCAATTGCAGATAGGGAAATAGAAAGGTATGAGTCTGATAATGAACAGGAAATTGGTGAACTTGTTGGCTGCTTTCTCCTTGGTTGCTGTTACCCAAGTTCATGCTGAAACGCCGGAAGAGAAGGGTTACAACATATATAAGGAGGCTGAGCGACGGGACGAGGGCTTTGTCGATAATCAAGCTGATATGTTGATGATTCTCAAGAACAAGCAAGAGGCCACTAGCGAGCGCGAGATGTCTGTTAAGGGGCTTGAAGGAAAAGGCGATGAGGGCGATATGTCTCTCATGGTGTTTTTGTCTCCCAAGGATCAGAAAGGTACCGCACTGTTAACTCATCAGCATAAAGATCGAGACGACGATCAGTGGCTTTATCTGCCTGCTCTGAAGAGGGTTAAAAAGATTGCGTCCAGCAAGAAGTCAGGGCCATTTATGGGAAGTGAGTTTTCATTTGAGGACATTGGTGGGCAGTCTATCGAAGACTACACCTACAAATATCTGAAAGACGAAAGCTACGAAGGTCAGGATTGTTTTGTGGTAGAGAGTTACCCGGTAGATAAGAACTCCGGCTACACCCGAGTGGTTTCATGGATTGATAAGGAACATTATCGAACCTTGAAGGCTGAATTCTACGATCGTAAGAGCAGCCATTTGAAGACTTTAACCACCAATGGATTCAAACAATATGAGGGCAAGTTCTGGCGCCCAGATGAGTTGTTGATGGTTAACCATCAAACTGGTCGCAGTACGGTGATGAAGCAGAGCAATATTAAATTCAAAACCGGGTTGTCTGATTCAGATTTTAATAAGAACAGTTTAAAAAGAGCCCGTTAATCAAAAGCCGCGTTGAGGATGTCTTCAACGCGGCTTTTTTATACCCTTGGCCTGGTCATTATTTGATCGCCTGAGCGAAAGTTTCATGATGAAGTTGATACAATTTGTTGTTATCGGGTTGCTTGTTCTCGTAAGTACCGCAGCTCGAGCTGTATTCGAGCCGTTGTTGGAAGGTGGGGAATGGTCTGCTGAGACGGGCGTGGAATATCGCTATTTTAAGGATCCGGGTGAGTTTGGCCAGGCGCAGAACGCGGTGGCTTTGCGCTTGGGGGCAGAATATTTTACGTCATGGAATGATGAGCAGGATCTCTTTACGTTCGCACCCTATGTTATTTTGGACCAACAAGATCCTGAGCGAACCCTTTTCGATATCCGTGAGGCGCTCTGGGTTCATGTCGGTGAGGATTGGGAACTGAGGTCGGGTGTTACTCGTGTGTTTTGGGGTAAAACGGAGTTCATCAACTTGGTTGATGTGATCAATCAGCAGGATCTGGTTGATGGAGATGATGAGAAGCTTGGCCAACCGATGCTGAATCTCTCTTTGGTGCACGATTGGGGTATTTTCGACTTTTATCTATTAGTTGGCTTCAGGGAGCGGACTTTTCCTGGCCCGGATGGGCGGCTTCGCACGCCGATTCCAGTGGATACGGATAATGCGCAGTACAGCACCGATACCGGCCCCAATGATATTGATTTTGCGGCGCGTTGGCAGAGGCCCTTGACTGATAATCTTGAAATGGCTCTGTCTGTGTTTTCTGGTGTGGATCGGGAGCCTTGGTATTCTTTCAATTTCGACCTCAGTGATCCCATGTTGATTCCCAATTATTATCATAAAGATCAATTTGGTATTGAGCTTGAATATCTCTACGAAGGTTGGGCTGTTAAGTTTGAAGGGATTGCTGTTGAAAGCGAACGAGAACAGTATTGGGCCGGTGTTGCCGGTGTTGAATACAGTTTTTATGGGCTGTTCGACAGTGATGTGGATGTCACTTTGATTACTGAATTCATGAGAGATTCCCGAGATGATATGGCTCCGGGTTACTTAGAGCACGATATTGGCGTGGGGGGGCGTTTTACTTTCAATGATGAGTTCGATACCTCTATGCTGGCGGGGTTCTTGTGGGATCCTGATACCGAAGAAAAAGTCATTTCTGTGGAATTTGAGCGGCGATTGTATTCTGACTTCAAGCTTGAAGTTCAGGCAATATCGGTATTGGAGCGGGGTACTCCTCAAGTGGATGAGACGAACGCCCAGGCTATTTCCGCGCTGTTGAATTCACCATTATTGGGACAGGGTTCGGTTGCGTTTGATGAGGTTCGAGACTTCTTGCTTGGGCTGATTGAGCAGGATGGGCTCGATATCATCTTTGATCCCAGCTACGGGCTTAATGTGTTGCAACAGGTTCAGCGTCTAACAGACTCCAGCCGCAAAATCAGTGTCATAGAAAGTGATGACTATATTCAGGTAAAGTTAACGTATTACTACTAAGAAATGATGTTTTAGTAATGATAATAATGATTCAAAACTGAGGTTTAGGTGCAAAACTGGCTATAATTGAGCTAGTTAATCACTGAATGTTGAATGGGCCTCATGGAACGTGACGAAAAACTGTTAAAGGATCGAAAAATTCTGCGCAAGATCGATCTGAATCTTGCCGTTCAGAGCCGCTTTTTTGTCGCAGCCAATATTCTGTTATTTCTGTTTGTTGCTTCCGTTGGTAATTATTATCTGTTGCACCCTGTGGTCACGGCGGTGAGTGGGGCAGCTTTATTGGTGCTATCGGCAGGTCTGTTTTACTTTTGCATTCGATTCGATTCTACCTATGGTGCCGGGCCGGCCCGTTGGCGTATGTATTTCATGGTGCTGCAGGTTGGCAACTCCCTGTGCATGGGGTTGTTCTGTGCTGCGGTCATTTGGCTGGATAAGCTGGCAGTCAATGCGTTTCTGGTCACTTTGTATATGGTGGGGTACTCCGCCATTAATAATGTAGAGTGGTCGCCTTACGATCAGCGGAATGGGATTAGGTTGTTTTGTAATCTGGTCCCTCCTATTGCTGCGTTTACGGTGCTGGCTGATATCAATGGGCTGACCATCGCTGCAGGTTTGCTGGTGATGATGGTGATGTTGCTGCGGCAGTCCAGATTGTTGTCTGTGCGCCATTGGGATAACGTTCGCGTGCATCACGAACTGCATACTAAGGCACGAGACTTGGCTCAGGCCGCCAATGAAGCTCACAGTGCAAGCCAGTTCAAAACGGAATTCCTGTCAAATATTACCCACGAAATACGCACACCCATGAATAATGTGCTTGGTATGTTGGCGTTGCTGGACGACACCGAGCTGAGTGCTCAGCAACGGGAATTACAAAACCTGGCTGTGCATTCAGGTGAAGGTCTGCTGAGCCTGATTGACGATATTGTGGACTTTTCTCGCATTACTTCCGGCCAGGTTCAGCTAAATGAAAGCGTGTTTCATGTAAAACGGTGTATCGATCAGAACCTCGAGCTGCTCGGGCCCCGTGCTCATGAGAAAGGCATGGAGCTTAGTTGTACGTACGAGCAGGATATTCCGGTCAGGGTGAAAGGGGATCAGGGGCGCTTGGCTCAGTTGATCAATAACCTGGTGTCTAACGCGATAAAGTACAGTGACGGCACGGATATTGTGTTGCACGTGAGTATGAGCAAAGTCTCCGAGCAGCTCGCTGAACTGAGAGTGTCGGTTCGTGATAACGGTAAAGGTATTGACCCGGTGATGCAGGATCATCTGTTCGATGCATTCTCCAAACAGCTGACCACCCGTGATGTAGCACAGGCGGGAACGGGGCTGGGGCTCGCTATCAGCAAGGGGCTGGCTGAATGCATGAGCGGTGATATAGGTTTTAAAAGCAGCCCCGAAGAGGGCACCGAGTTCTGGTTTACGGTGTGCATGCCGCTTTCTACTCAACAGGCCCAGAAGCTGTCTTTAAACAAAGAGCTACTTAACAAACGGGTTTTGATTGTGGGTGCAGGTGGCGGGTTGCTGGAAGCACTGGTATCGCAGCTGTCTGCATGGGATATGGTTGTCGAATCCATTGCTGGTGATGGGCAGGCGCACGCGCTGATAGCGGAGGCCGATGAAGCTGATCGGGGCTATGAACTCATCTTTATTAATATGCCGGTTTTACAACCTATGGATCTTGCGTTGGTAACGGATCTACAGAGCATGGCTCCTTTGAAAACATCCCCTAAGGTCATTATGCTGTCATCCTTGGCGCAGCGTGCTGATGCTTTGCGTACGGGTATGGAAGCCAAACTTTCAGTGGATTGGTTGAGTAAGCCCATTACTCGAGAGAAGCTATGTCGAGTGTTGATCGATACGTTTGAACTGGATCAACCGGAAGAGACGGCAGACAAACAGGATGCAGCCAGCGGGGAGATGGTAGGGCGTCGTATTCTGTTGGTTGAGGATAATGCGGTTAACCAGATGGTGGCAAAAGGCCTGCTTAATAAGCTGGGCTATGTGGTGACTTCGGTGGTCAACGGTAAGGAAGCATTGGGCTTGCTGGAAGAGAAAGAGTTCGATCTAATTCTTATGGATTGTATGATGCCGGTGCTTGATGGTTATGAAACCACCACTGCTTTGCGCGACAAAGAGGCAGCCAATGAAGCGTCGGTTCGTATACCCATTATTGCGATGACCGCCAACGTGGTCGAAGGTGAACAGCAGCGTTGCCTCGCTTGTGGTATGGATGACTACCTATCTAAACCTGTCAATATCGAAGAGCTGGATGCTAAAATGCGGCAATGGCTGGGGGCAAGAGACAGTGAATCTGAGAGACAGGAGTCGTCTCTGAAATCTGCCTAGCCGCCATTTAGCTATTTCCAATATTTAAGGAAGCATAAATGAAAGTTTTGTTGCTGGGGGCTACCGGGCTGATCGGTCGGCATTGCCTGTCAGATCTGTTGGCCACTTCGCAAATTAGTGAAGTCATTGCACCCACCCGACGTTCATTGCAGATGAAAGATCAGGCTCTGCACAACGTGCTGGTTGATTTTGATCGTCTGGACGAATATCCAGAGCTGTTTGAAGTGGATGCCATTCTATGCTGTTTGGGTACCACGATAAAGCAGGCTGGCAGCCGCGAGCGTTTCAAGTTAGTTGATTACCAATATTGCATGGATGCTGCCGAGTTGGGGCGTGCCCATTCAGCCAAATCATTTTCGTTGGTGTCCGCAATTGGCGCGTCTGCCCGTTCATTGGTGTTTTATTCCAGAGTGAAAGGGCAGTTGGAGGATCACCTTAAGGAACTCGAGTACCCATCACTTTCCATTTTTCGGCCATCGTTGCTGCTGGGGGATCGGCAGGAAGCCCGCCTCGGAGAAGCGGCGGCATCTTTGGTTGCCCCCTTATTTAACCCGTTACTGGTGGGCTCTTTATCCGCTTACAAAGCGATTGAAGCCAATGTGGTTGCCAAGGCCATGGTGAACGATTGTCTGGCTTCAGCCACAATTGAGCCGGGCAGTAAGCCGAAAGTTAAGGTGTATAGCCATGACAAGATTGTTAAACTTGCCAGCGACTAGTTCAATTGATGTAGGAGATGTAGTGTGAAATTTGTGACTCCTGATTTATGTGATGCTTATCCTGAATCGGTTCGGATAGTGGAGCCGTTATTCACGAACTATGGTGGGCGTGAGTCTTTTGGCGGTGAAATCATTACGGTGAAATGCCATGAGGACAACTCCCTGGTGAAGGAGCATGTGGGCAAGCCGGGTGCGGGCCGAGTCATGGTTGTGGATGGTGGGGGATCGTTACGTTGCGCTCTACTGGGTGATATGCTGGCAGAAAAGGCGGCTCAGAACGGTTGGGCCGGGCTGATCATCTATGGTTGTATCCGTGATGTGGATGAAATTCGAAATACCGATCTGGGTGTGCAGGCGTTACGCACTATTCCTATTAAGAGTAATCGGCAAGGGCGGGGGGATTTAAATATTCCAGTCGCCTTTGGTGGCGTGACTTTTCACCCAGGTGAATACGTTTATGCTGACAATAATGGGATTATTGTGTCTTCTGTCGAATTAACGATGCCTGCTTAAACACTGAAAGCAGCGCCAAGTCAGCAGGCAACAAAAAACCGGCTATTGAGTACGTTTTACACGTTCCTCAATAGCCGGTTTTTTTATGGCGTGCTATTTAGCGAAATCAGGGCAGAAGGTGCGCAACGGCATCACGCTCTTCAGCCAGTTCGGTTTCAGTGGCCTTCATTTTCTCGGAGCTGAAGTCGCTGATTTCCAAACCTTGTACGATTTCCCAGTCGCCATTTTTGCAGACACATGGGAAAGAGTAGATCAGTCCTTCGGCAATTCCGTAGCTGCCATCGCTATATACGCCCATGCTTGCCCAGTCGCCTTCGGCGGTGCCGAGTGCCCAGTCACGCATGTGGAAGATTGCGGCGTTTGCGGCAGATGCGGCACTTGATGCACCACGGGCTTTGATGATGGCTGCACCGCGTTGCTGCACAACGGGGATAAATTCGTTGCGATACCAGTCTTGCTCAACTTTAGGCTCAGCCGCTTCACCACTGATCAGCGCCTTGGATATATCTGGGTACTGAGTGGAAGAGTGGTTGCCCCAGATGGTCATCTTGGTGATGTCATTGATGGAGCTGCCGGTTTTCTGCGCCAGTTGGGTCAGGGCACGGTTGTGATCCAGACGGGTCATGGCGGTGAATTGGCGTGGGTTGATGTCTGGTGCATTACGCTGAGCGATCAGTGCATTGGTGTTGGCCGGGTTGCCCACTACCAGTACCTTGATGTCACGGCTGGCGTGTTCATTAATGGCCTTGCCTTGTACTGAGAAGATGGCAGCGTTGGCTTCCAGAAGATCTTTACGCTCCATGCCTGGGCCGCGCGGACGGGCACCTACCAGCAAGGCGAAGTCTGCATCTTTGTACGCAACGTTGGGATCGTCAGTGATAACCATGCCGTGCAACAGAGGGAATGCGCAATCGTCCAGCTCCATGGCAACGCCTTTCAGAGCTTCCAGAGCGGGTGTAATTTCCAGCATCTGAAGAATTACGGGTTGATCGGAGCCAAGCATTTCGCCAGCCGCGATGCGGAAAAGCAGTGAATAGCTGATTTGGCCAGCTGCGCCAGTAACTACGACACGTACAGGTTGTTTCATTGGGTCGATCTCCTGTCATCCTGTTTTTAAAGACGGACAATTCTATGCATCTGGAGACCTAAATACCAATTATTTGTGTTATCGGGGGGTTGAACGGAATGAAGGGGCCAATTTGGTGCAGTTATGTCCCCGTTGCTTACACATCTTCGTCAATATAGACACCTCCCCTGCGAATGGTGGCGGGGTTGGCGCTGCCAGCGTTTTCCAGCATGGAGCGGATTTCCGGGCGCATCATGCGGTGTGCATTGCGTCTGTCCTGACGTCTGCGCTCATCTTTGACCGGTGTATCCTTGCGCCTGCGTTCTTTAACGCCGCGCCGATCGGAGAATTGTGGTCGTTCATGGAGGTCCACGGCTTTGCTGCGCTCGCTGGCATACACCTTTATAGAACGGTTTGATTTCAACCTTTCTATGGGGCGGCGGTGTATGCGTGGCATCAGTAGCATGGTCGGACTTCTCTCACTGGTAGTGACCGAAATTAAGGGTTCCTTTAATCTTTATCGGCCGGGTTTTTATTTACTTTAGTTTTCAATAAGTTGTCTGGTAGTTTGTAAGGTTTTACCAATTAATGTGCGTTGCTCCCTATTTAGGGGTGCTTCTTAAGAAATTTAATAGACAAATCTTTAACCTAAGTCTATTTTGTTATTTAGGAAGTCATTCGACTTCTCATTTGTAGCATATTAAATGCCAAGGAATCTGGCCAAGGTCAAGGCACTGGGGAGCGCGTTGCGTTGAGTGTCACACTGGATGGTCAAGATTGTGATGAAAATTCTGTTTCGGCAATACGATTAATGGGGCAGGGGATGTGCTATTCACTGCGCGGCTTCCTGACGAACTGGTTGGGCGTTACCCTGCTTTTGTGCATGGCAGCCGTCGGGTCTGTATCCGCCAATGCGACTTCTCGTTTTGTCTCTGCTGATTCCAAGCTTTCCATTCTGATTAATGGCTTAGGGGCCAAGCAGCTCGATGTGTCCAGTTACCTGGAGATTACGCCGGATCCACAGGGTTTGGCGGAGCTCGATGACATTCTGCAGTTGCCCGATAGTGCGTTTACGCCGCTGCAGTCGCAAACCCTGTTTTCGTCCATGAGCAATCAGGCGTATTGGGTCCGGGCCAGTGTTCGGGAAAGTGCGCGGGGGGCGCAGGCTGCTTCACGGTGGTTGCTGGTGTTGGAGAACCCCCATTTGGTTGGTGGGGCGATGTATATTGCCCGTAATGGAACGTTGGACAGCTCAGGATTCACGTTGGTGGAGTCGATTCAGGATCGGTATCTGGTCTATCCGGTTGATCTGGCCTTGAACGATACTTTCGAGCTGTATATTAAACTGAATGTGCGTGGGGCCATGACCATACCAGCCAAGGTCTGGCGAGAGGATGCCTATCGGCTGCACCAACGCAAAACGTTACCGGCCTGGGGCTTGTTGTTCGGTGGCTTATCGGCGCTGATTCTATATAACCTCTTTGTGATGGTCTCGTTACGAGAGCCGATGTATTGCTATCTGGCCGCATTTCTTTCATGCGGGTTATTGGTTACGGCTCATACTGAAGGCTTTCTGGCGCATTTTGCCGGATCGGTGCGCGTGTTTCAGTGGATTGGCTTTGGCGCCTTCTTTCAGTGTGTGGCACTGATGAGTGCGGCGCTATTTACGCGTGTATTTCTTAATACGCGGGCGGATTATCCTGTGATTGATCGTTTACTGCTGGCATCGATGGCGTTGTCATTGTTGCTGCTGGGTGCGTTAACGTTTCAGGTGCTGCCTCTACCCTTGTTTTTTAGTGGTTTCTCTGTGTGTGGGCTGTTGTTTTTCATCCCCGCGATGATTGCGTCATTGAGTGTGTCTGATCGGGCGACACGCTATTTTCTGGTAGGTTGGTCGATTTTCATCCTGGGGTACGCGATCTATCAGTTCGCCCAATTAGGTTTGGTGCCGGCGAACTATGTCACTGTGCATCTTAAAGAGGTGGCGCTAGGCATGTTGGGGATTACCCTGTCGTTGGGCATCGCCTCTCAGATTCAGAAAGAACGCTCCCAGAAAAGTATGGGGCTGACTCAGCAGCAGGAAACCATGCTGGAGTTAAAGTACACCGAGGAACAGATTCAAAAGAAGGTGCTACGCGATACATTACAGGAGTTCCCCAACGCTGAGGCGTTGCAAAGTGCGGCCAGTAGGGTGATTGAGTCTGTTGGCTCTACCGGTGAGACGGTCACTATGGTGCTGGTGGAGCTTCATCATCTTAGCCTGGTTGAAAGTAAGCTGGGCCACGCGGCCAAGAATGAGCTGCTGACTCGAGCCACTAAGCGCCTGAGCATTGTATTGCGCAGTATTGTGGGTGTGGTCTCGCTGAAAGAGCTCAATGGCCAGTACGTGCCGATGGCGGTTCTTGATTCTAACCGCTATGCATTTTTGCTGAGATCCATGGATGACGTTGCGGTGAACTTTGCCGTGGATGAAGTGGAAGTCTCGATGCAAAGGCCTTTCTTTTATCAAGGCATCGGGTTACAGCCTGGGGTGTCATTTGGAGTGGCCCGGCTCAGTGACACTGAGGCCTCTTTTGACTCCTTGTACCAGCATGCGTTAAATGCGTTGCGTGCGGATACCGAAAAAAACCTGTTGAAGGGTTACCAGCTGGAATCGGTGGATCAATATAATCCGCGCAATATCAGTCTGATCAATCAGCTACGACAGGCAATACAAGAGAACGAAATATCGCTGTATTTTCAGCCCGTTTATGATTTAAGCAGCAATCAGCCGTGTGGTATTGAGGTATTGACCCGATGGGATACATCTCATGGGGAGAAGGTCAACCCTAATGAGATATTCTATTTAGCTGAAGTTGGTGGCTTTGTGGCAGAGTTGACCTTGAAAGTCATGGAGCAGGCGATTTGTCATTATCTGACTGCCGTTGACCCCCAAGACAACCCGATAAAGCTGTCGGTGAATCTTTCCCCCAAGTGTCTGCGAGAGGATCGTTTTTTGGAAGAGGTGGGAATACTGCTAACCCGCTATCATATGCCCTCCAAAATGCTGTCGTTCGAAATCAAGGAGGCTGCCATCATAGAAGATCCGTGCATCACGCGAGAAGCGCTGAATCGCATTCGCTCTATGGGTATCAGTCTTACTATTGATGAGTTTGGAGCCGCCTACAGCAATTCCAGTTATATGAGCAGTTTGCCGGTGGCGGAAGTAAAGCTGGATCAGCGCATTGTGGCCAGGTTGGATAACAAGTTTCATTATGATTCGGTTGCGGGGCTCATAAATTTGTGTCGCGAGCAGGACATCAAGTTGGTGATTCACGGTGTTGAGGATGAGAGCACGTTGGCGCGCTTGGAGCAGATGGGATGCAGTTTTGCTCAGGGACATTATTTCTCTGCACCGGTGAAGGCAGGCGAGTTCCGGCTTGGCAAGGGGCAAATGCGACGCTCTCGTTATCAGCGGGCCTGAGCCAGATCGGTTATAATCGGCCCAATGCGTCCTAAGAGAAGATGATTATGTCAAAACCCTTTCCTGTTCAGGCGGCCATTGAGTCAAAACTCAGCCAGCACTTCAACCCAAGCCTGTTGCAAGTCGTGAACGAGAGCCATATGCACAGTGTTCCGGCCAATTCAGAGACCCATTTTAAAGTGGTTGTTGTGTCTGATCTGTTTACCGGCAAGCGATCCGTCGCGCGTCATCAGATGATCTATAAGGTGTTGTCTGAAGAGCTGGCGGGGCCGGTACATGCGCTTGCCATTCACACGTATACCGATGATGAGTGGCAGAAGACCGGGGCAGAAAGCCCTGATTCACCTACGTGTCGGGGAGGCAGTAAAGCCGATCAGCATTGATTGTCCAATGTGCTTGGCTTGTTGGTCACCACAGCATTGCCCTCAATTATCAGAGTCGGCATTCTTACGATGTAGATGGTTACACCGCTGGCAATAATCAACAGCAAAATCTTCAGTATTACAGCGCTCACAAAAAATAGCGCCGATGTGGATATAGTGAACCACAGCATAATAAGAATATAGGCTTTGGCTTTGAGGGGAATGCCTTTGCCATCAATGTAGAGGTGGATGTAAGGGCCAAGCTGAGGTTGATTTAAGAGCCAATCGTGGAAGCGTGTTGAGCTTTTGGCAAAGCAGCTGACGGCAAGAAGCAGAAACGGCGTAGTGGGCAGTAGTGGCAAAAAAATACCGATCACGCCCAACACTACAGAGAGCCAGCCCACTGTGATCAGGCTATAGCGAATGAAGATATTGAGCTGCTTTGCTTCTGCCATGTATGACTAACCATGAATAAACAATTGTGTTCAGAACCGCAGAACTAAACCTGTCGAAATACCCGTTTCTTCCCAGCTTACCTCATTCAATTGGGTTCTGCCACGGGACCCATCGGCGAAGAATACCGTGTCTTGTCCTGGGTCAGTACTCCAGTTTGTCAGGTGCCAATCGATCCAAAGCGATACCAGGTTGGAAAATTGATATGCGTAATTGATTCCCAGGCTGTATCCGGAGCCTGTAGCGCTCTGCTCAAAGCTTTTGGGGTGGGCGAAGTCGGAGCGCAGGTTCCAGTCGGCTTCTGCGGAGTAATCCAGCCATTGATATTTTGCGGTTAGATTTACGCGGTGATCGCGGGTTTCCAGCCCCCAGCCCATACCCACCCAGTAGACGTTCCATTGTGTGTCATAGCTGCTCTTTAAGGTGTTCCGAAATGGGCCTACGGCGGTGGGGTTGTCGGTGTTGATGGTTTGCAGACCTTCGGTCATAAGCATGTTTTGCTTTTTGGAGGTGAATCCGATCATGGGTTTCAGAACCTGAAAATCGCTTATTTGGTAACGTCGGGCCAAGCCTACACTGATGTCGGTCATGGATGAGTTGACGGCGGAGGAATAACTGCGGCTGTATTCATCCTGGCGATTATCGCTATCGTAATCGGAATCCTGTACGGTGCCTTCGTTGGCCGTTCCGGTACTGAAATCCACCAGCAGCTCATGGTCAGCAAGCCAGCCGCGGTGGAAGCGCATCAGGCTGGACATGTTGAACTGGCGAAAATTCACGTCTTTGTATGTGAGTTCTGACAGGATATTTGGGCCATCACTGCCACCGGCAATGTTCCACTGCAGGGTGCCTTGAGAGTTGCCAACGCCGGTGTTGAATTCGATATCATACGCCGACGCCTGAGGATAATAAGCCAGAGTGTTTGTGGACACGGAGAGTCCTGCGATAATAGCCAGTACAGTCAGAGTCTTGATCGGGCGCATGAGCTTGGTTCCTGCATGAAATTAAACTTTCCTGCATTCAGGTTAGAACAAAATCAGCCCTTTAAAGTGACGTAACTAATTGAAAATAAATAAGATATAGTTATTCAATAAGTTATGCGGTGATTTTTTTTTAATGCTCATTTTGACGTAAATTTGACATTAGAAATGGATTTAGGCTGAATTTTGATCATTGGCAGGTGAGCTCCAGCGAATACCGGTTTCGTTATATCTCAATAGACTAAAAAGGCGTTTTAAGATGGTTGATGGACGGCAAATGGGCTTCTGTGAGGGTTGCTAACAGGATGACGGACGAAGCACTAGCGTGGAAGAGCGAAGAGCTCAGTATCAAGTACTGCCGCCGCAAAACCATTGGCATATACGTCAGCGCGGAGAAGGGCGTGGAAGTACGTGTGCCTCATTTCGTGTCCCGTCAGGAGGCATTGAATTTTGTGGATTCCAAGCAGGACTGGATTCACAAGCAGTTATTAAATATTGCAGAACGGCCCGTTCGGTTCGAGCCTACCTATCAGTGGGGTGAGGTTTTCTATTTTCTCGGTGAAAAACAGCGCTTTCATCATCAGGCGCTGGATGCAGTCGATTTAGTGCTTCCTGGCAGTGATCAGGATGATAGTGACCGCATAGAGCGGCGCGTGCAGAGCTGGTTCCGTGAGCAGGCTTTACTGCTGTTCAATGAGCGGCATGAGCACTGGCGAGAGCAAATGAGAGGGTTTGAATTGCCCGAGTCGGAGGTTCAGCAGCGTTCAATGAAGCGTCGTTGGGGCACCTGTCGTAAAAACGGCAAGATCATTCTGAACACCCATCTAGCCCGTTATCCGATCAACTGCGTAGATGTGGTGATTGTGCACGAGCTTTGTCATTTGCTGGAATTTAATCACAGCCGTCATTTTTATAATTTGATGGATCAGGCGTTGCCAAGCTGGAAAGAGCACGATGCCATGTTGAATCGTCTTAGCCTGCTGTATTAAAACAGCTTCTTTCTAACCCCCGATTGACCTCGGTTTGTCACTTTTGATCATTGTTGGATCAATTCCCTCTGGCCTAGGATTAAAACAAGCGTTTAATCAATTTATCCAGAGGGAGCTCAGATGTCTGAACATCAGCCGGCCTGTTTCGATCTTACCTTGACGGAAGAACAGCGCATTACCCGCGAATCCATTCGCCGCTTTGTTGAATCTCAGATCAAATCCATTGCCCGTGACGTTGATGAGGCAGCTGCGGTTCCACAAAATTTTTACGATAGCGTTAATGAATTGGGCTTGAGCCTGATGCCCATACCAGAAGCGTTGGGCGGAGCAGGTATGCCTCGATCGCCTGTATCGAACATGTTGAACGCAGAAGATTTGGGTCAGGGGGATATGTCGTTGGCAATTGGCGCGTTGACGCCCTTGAGCTTTATTAATGCAGTGCTGGATCATGGCACAGAAGATCAACAGGAAGCCTATTTAACCCCTCTGGCGGCGGAAACGTTTCAGGCTGCCACCATCGCTTTGATGGAGCCCCGTGCCACCTTCGAGTCATCGGATTTGAAAACAGTGGCGACTCCGGTTGCCGATGGTTACTCCTTGACCGGAGTGAAGACGCTGGTGCCTCTGGCGGCACAGTCGAAGTTTATTATGGTGATTGCCGCGGTGGCAGGGGAAGACGGAAGCGCCGCCTTCGTGGTGGACGCCGGTGCTGGCGATGTCGCCGGTATGACCATGGTTGAAGAATCCTTTATGGGGCTGCGGCCACTGAGTTTGAGCAGGATAGAGCTTGCGGATGTGGTAGTGCCAGAAACGGCGCGTATTAATATCGATGTGGCCAGGTTGCTGGATCTTTCCAGTATTGGTCTGGCGGCGGTGGCGGTTGGTTGCTGTCAGGCTGTATTGGATTACGTTGTACCCTATGTGAATGATCGCACCGCTTTTGGCGAACCCATATCACATCGCCAATCCGTGGCCTTTATGGTGGCGGATATGGCTACCGAATTGGAGGCAATGCGTTTGCTGGTGTATCGGGCAGCCTCCCGTGCTGAGCAAGGGTTGGCGTTCCACGAAAATGCCTACTGGTGTCGTATTTTCTGTGCCGAAAAAGCCATGGAAATCGGCACCAATGGTGTTCAACTATTGGGAGGTCATGGTTTTATCCGCGAGCATCCGGTTGAAATGTGGTATCGGAATTTACGCGCAGCTGCGCTGCTTCAGGGCGCAGTGGTTATTTAAGCGATCATCGGATCAGGCATTCTAAAGGCGAGAACAACTATGATTAATCTTGAATTACCAAAGAAATTGCAGATGGCGCAAAACATGAGCCATCAACTGGCCAGCACGGTGTTTCGTCCCATTGCACGTAAATACGATAAGATTGAACATTGCGATACACCGCAGGAATTGATTCCTATTGGTCAGATGCTGAAAAGCATGGGCATGAGTTCAGAAACCGGCGGCAAGGATAGCAGCAGCGATAGCGTTAAAAACGGCGCTAATATGATGCAGGTGCTGGCCACCGGCGAGATGAGCTGGGGCTGCATCGGTTTGATGTTGTCCATTCCTGGGCTGGGTTTAGGTAACGCTGCGATTCAGGCAGTGGGTACACCAGAGCAAAAGAAAAAATTCGGCGGTCTGCATTGCGCGATGGCCATCACCGAGCCCGGTTGTGGTTCTGACTCTGCGGCGGTTAAAACATCGGCGGTGCTGGATGGCGATGAGTGGGTGCTGAACGGCGAAAAGATTTTTGCAACGGCGGCCAGCCGTGGTGATGCCGTGGTGGTGTGGGCGACCCTTGATAAGCATAAGGGTAAGGCGGCTATCAAATCATTTGTGGTGGAGCAGGGTACGCCAGGCATGAGCATCGTGCGCTGCGAGGACAAGATGGGGTTGCGGGTATCCGATACGGCGGCCATTCTGTTCAGCGACTGTCGCATTCCCAAAGATAACATCCTGGGTTCGCCTGAAATTGCAGACACAGCCGAAGCCCGTAAGAAAGCGTTCGGTGGTGTTATGCAGACCTTTGATAACACACGCCCGCCGGTGGGAGCCATGGCCTATGGTGTGGCCCGCGCCGCACTTGAGATCACCAAAGATCTATTGTTGAAGGAAGGGGTTGAGCTGAACTACGACCGCACCATCAATAACAGCAGTGCCTTACAGGCTGAAATGTACCGCATGGAGGCCGAGTTGGAGGCCGCCCGTTTGCTGATTCTGAAGGCCGCCTGGATGGCCGATAATAAACAGCCTAACTCCAAACAGGCGTCGATGTGCAAAGCTAAAGCGGGGCGTGTCGGTAATAAGATTACCTTAAAGTGTGTGGAGTTGTGTGGCTCCCTGGGTTACGGCGAAGAGCTGCTGGTGGAGAAATTTGCCCGTGATTCGAAGATTCTGGATATTTTTGAAGGCACGCAACAGATTCAGCAGTTGATCATTGCGCGCAACGTGTTGGGAAAATCGTCCAGCGAATTGAAGTAGTGGCTGCAGGACGGCCATGCCATGGTGAAGTCAGCACTTCTCCATGGCATGGTGGGTTTTTAATATATCAGCGCAGCCTGAGTGACCAGCCAGGGGAAGGTGGTGTACTTGCGATAATGGCGAATCAGCTTCACGGACTGTTCTCCATCATTCACATTTTTATCAACAATATACGCTTTCCAGTCACAGTGTTTGTGCTTGAACTCAATCGTGGAATAACCGTTCTGCGTGGTGTTGAAGTAGCGAATATGAGGATTGGTGAGACGCACGGCGGTGTTGGTGACGGCTTGCGCCAATAGCTGCTGTTCACCTTCCGGGGTGGCTGCCCCGATCATGTCAAACAGGCCGGCAGACGTCACCGAGGGCGTCATGAATTCCACCCCAATAAAGTTTTTGAAATCGAAAATAGAGCGCTTGTCGTAATCTTTTTTGATATGAGAGGCGATATAGGTGTGCAGATCGCCAGTCACCACCACAAAATTTTCCACCTGATTCAGAGCAACTTCGTTGTTGATTAAGTTGCGTTCGTAATCAAATCCATCCCAGGCATCCACATTAATGGGGAGCTTGCCGTTGGCCAATCGAACACCCAGTGAGCCCATATAGGTCTGGTTACCCAACAGCTTCCAGCGCGCAGACGAGCCAATCACACCATTCAGCAGCCAGTCTCGTTGATCTGAGCCCAGCAGGCTTTGCTGATCGCTTTTCCAGTTGGTGCAGCCATAAGGCACATAACGGCCGAAGAAATCGGCCTCACCGCAGGGGTGGCCGGTACGATAGGTACGGCCATCCAGCATGAACAGATCCACTAGATTACCCAGTTGTACCCTGCGGTAATATTTCAGAAAACGATGGGGATCAGTTGAACTCCAATCAACTTCCACCCTGGCAGGGATATATTCCAACCAGGCTTGCTGGGAATCCAGCATCAATTGATGGAGGCGGGCGGGATCGTTGCCGTATTCCGCATCCACTGTAAACGGATGATCCGGTGCCCCCAGCGTATCCCGCTCGTAATCCCAGTAAGCATCGTTTGCGGTTTCGTGGTCGTCCCGTGTAATGATAAAGGTGTGTTGCTCCATTGCTTGCTGCAATAGCGGATCGGAGCGATAGGTTTTATACAGGTGTCGATAGTCGTCCAGATCCAGGGCCACGAGGCCGTCACTGGGCAGGACAATCAAGCGATCTTCAAACGGCAGGCTCTGGAAGCGGGGGTCACCTGCGGTTTCATAGATGAAATCCCCCAGATGAATTACAAAATCGATGGAATCGTCTTGGGCTATCTGCGCCATGGCACCGTAATAGCCATTGGTGTAATCCTGACAGGTGAGCAACGCCAGTTTGAGGTGATCCACTTCTGCGCCGAACGGTGGCGCAGTGCGGCAGCGACCGGTGCGGCTCACGGTGTTGTCGTATATGAAGCGGTAATAATAACGGATGTTGGGCTGCAGGTAGCCATCGACATCGATGTTCACGCAGTAATCGCGCTCTGGTTTGATGTGCTGGGATTCCACCAGGCTTTCAAACTCCAGTTGCTGGAATTCGGCATCTCTTGCCACTTGGATAAACAGGGCCTGACCTGCTCGCCAGGCACTGGGATCGATTCGGGTCCATAGCACCACACCCGTAGGGGTTGGATCACCTGAGGATACAGATAGACTAAACACCCGTTGGGAATCGTAGTTCAGTGGGGCGTCGGTGGGGATAAGCCCGGCGCGAGCATCGCCACTGGTAAACGTGACTATATAGGGTGTGGCCACACCCGCTGCGAGAAAGGACAGAAATTTGCGTCGATCAATGGTGCTCATGGGGGCTCCCGGCTTCCTTGGCGGTTCTTATGGCTACCTGAAGGGGTGAATATGGAGAATGGCCCATGTCCGGTGCCCAAGGTAGTGCATTTTTTATCTTATTATTGTGTATTTCTTATTTCAGTTACGAAAAAAACGAACGATTACGAAACTGCTTGGGCCGAATAATAGCCAAATTGGTACAATGGTACAACTAAATGCATAAGCTTGTTGTATAGGTCTATCAGCAATCTGGCGGCAGGCTATTCGCTTAGTTTACATGCTTCCCATAATCGGGTACAAAGCCACGTCAAACTGTCACACCAGGAAGTACCATGTCCGTCAGCGATTCAGGCCAGATCCAATCCGCTAAAGCTGCTCCAAGCCCGGAGCAGGCCAAAAAAGCGAAAACCCAGTTCAATAAGCTACAGAAGCGTCTGCGCCGGGAAGTAGGTAAAGCGATTGCTGACTACAACATGATCGAAGCCGGTGATCGTGTCATGGTGTGTTTGTCCGGGGGCAAGGATTCTTATGCCATGCTGGAGATTCTGATGGGCTTGCAGAAAAGCGCGCCGATTGATTTCGAACTGGTGGCGGTGAACATGGATCAGAAGCAGCCAGGGTTCCCGGAACATGTGTTGCCCCAGTATCTGGATCAGCTTGGGATCGAGTATTACATCATCAACCGTGATACTTACTCAGTGGTTAAGGAAAAGATCCCCGAGGGGGCTACAACCTGCGGCCTGTGTTCCCGTTTGCGTCGCGGCACTCTTTATACGTTTGCCGAGGATATCAAAGCCACCAAGATTGCCTTGGGGCACCATCGTGACGATATCGTAGAAACCATGTTCCTGAATATGTTCTACGGGTCCAGGCTTTCTGCCATGCCCCCCAAACTGTTGTCCGATGATGGCCGCAACATCGTGATTCGGCCCATGGCTTATTGTCGCGAAAAAGATCTGGTGCGCTTTGCTGACTGTAAAGGGTTCCCCATCATTCCCTGTAATCTGTGTGGCTCTCAGGAGAACCTGCAGCGTCAGAATATTAAGATGATGTTGCAGGATTGGGAACGCCAGCAGCCTGGGCGCGTTGAGCATATATTTACGTCCATGCAAAACATTAAGCTGTCACAAATGGCCGATACCAGCCTGTTCGATTTTAAAAACCTGCAAATTGACCGCAGCAGTGAGCGTAAAGCCTATGAATTTGCCGATGATCAGACGGTGGATGGCAAACCGGCGCGGGATGCGGTAAAAATGGTGAACATCGTTAATCTGTAAGCTGTCTGCACCGACACTAGCCAAAAGGAAAAGGGCTTTTGCTCAATTATTTATGGGGTGGTTTTTTTCTGGTGGGGTTTGTCGTTGCCTTGGCACGTTATTTCGGCGGCGACGAGGCTGTTTTTCAAGCGGTTATTCAATCCACTTTTGATATGGCCAAGCTATCGGTCGAGATCGCCATCGGCCTGGTCGGCTTGCTGGCGTTGTGGTGCGGTTTGTTTCGCATAGCAGAGCAGGCGGGTTTGATCGCTTCACTTAGCCGTGCTTTGGCTCCTTTCTTTACCCGTATCATGCCGGAGGTACCAAAAGGGCATGCTGCGCACGGGGCTGTTACCATGAATTTGGCGGCCAATATGTTGGGGCTGGATAACGCCGCCACTCCGTTGGGGTTGAAGGCTATGCAAGCCCTGCAAGCGCTTAACCCGGTTAAGAACACCGCCAGCAATGCCCAGATCCTGTTTCTGGTGCTGAATACTTCCTCCGTCACCCTGTTGCCTGTCACCATTTTTATGTACCGCGCCCAACTGGGTGCGGTCGATCCGACCGATGTTTTTATTCCTATTCTGCTGGCCACTACCGCCTCTTCATTGGTGGGGTTGCTCGCGGTGATGCTGATTCAGAAGATTCCCTTCGATAGGGTGGTGCTGAGTTATCTGGTGGCGGGCGTGGCACTGATGACTGGGTTTGTGTACTGGCTAAGCCTGCTGCCGACAGCGGAACTCAGTGGTGTATCCCAGTTGATGGCCAATGGGTTGTTGTTGAGTGTCATTGCGATATTTATTGGCGTTGGCCTGTGGCGGCGGGTGCCAGTGTATGAAGAGTTCGTAGAAGGTGCCAAAGAAGGGTTTGAGACGGCGATCAAACTGATTCCATACTTGGTCGCCATGCTGGTGGCCATTGGTGTGTTTCGCGCCTGCGGGGCGCTGGAATATTTGGTGGCCCAGATAGGTGCCTTGCTGCTATGGGTTGGGGTTGGCAATGGTTTTGTGGAGGCGCTGCCGGTGGCATTAATGAAGCCGTTCAGCGGCAGTGGCGCTCGTGCATTGATGCTGGATGTGATGAATGCTCATGGGGTTGATTCTTTACCTGGCCGTATCGCTGCGGTGATGCAGGGTTCCACCGAAACGACGTTCTATGTTCTTACGGTGTATTTTGGTGTAGTCGGTATCACCCGTATTCGCTACGCGCTCTGGTGTGGGCTGTTGTGTGATGGGGTGGGAATGGTGGCGGCCATCGGCCTTGGTATGTGGTTTTTTGCCTGACCTGGGCCACACAATCTGCCATAATTCACACTGCTTATTATTATTCATAAGGTATTACTCTGATGAATGTCGGTAGGGTGGATCTTAATCTCCTGGTGTATCTTGACGTGTTGCTGCGAGAGCTTAATGTAACCCGCGCAGCGGAGCAGTTGGGCATCACTCAACCGGCCATGAGCAATGGGCTCAAGCGTTTGCGGGATATGTTCAATGATCCGTTGCTGATTCGGTCCAGTGAGGGCATGAAGCCCACCGAGCGGGCGTTGGATTTGCAACCGAAGGTGCGGCAGATACTGGCGGAAACCCAATACCTATTGGAGCCAAAACAGGAGTTCAAACCGCTCACCAGCAAGCGGGTGTTTCGCATTATGGTGAGTGATTATGCGGAGGCAACGCTGATTCCTGCCCTGATCAAGCACATACGCAGTGAGGCACCCAACATCATTCTGGACTTCCTTACCCCCAGTGATGTGAGCTATCAGGATATGGAGCAGGGTCGTATCGACATGGCCATCAACCGCTTCAACGAAATCCCCCAATCTTTCCATCAAAACACGGTGTGGACCGACAGTTTTTCTTGTCTGGTCAACAAAAACAACCCGGTGGCGCAGAGCTTCAACCTGAAATCGTACCTGAATGCACAGCACATTTGGGTAAGTAAAACCGGTATGGGGGTTGGCTTTGGGGTCAACCCGGAGAAGTCGGGCGGTTTGGGATGGATCGATCAGGCGCTGCAACGGATTGGTAAAAAACGCAAGATCACTATTTTTACCCGCCACTACCAGATGCCCGGTTTATTGGCTCAGAATAATGATTTGGTGGCGACGCTGCCCACCAAAGTGGCCAAAATGCAGGCGGAGAATTCTCAGCTGGTGATTCTGGAACCTCCTTTTTACATTCCTGAGTTTGAGTTGAAGATGGCTTGGAGCCCTCTGTTGCACCCCAACGCGGGCCATCAGTGGCTGCGTCGATTGATCATGTATACCGCCGAACGGATGGCGGATGATGAACGTCGCTTGTTGTTGGACGCCGAAGAAGACTAACCAAAACCCAGGCTGAGCAGCGACGCTATATGCTCTGAATGGTTAATACGGTTTTCTGCCAGCGCCTGATTGACCATAACCTCGATGCCGGGAACATCATCGAATAAGCCGTGGGTGATGCCCTCGCTTTCTGCCTGGGTCAGCACATCATTCAATTTGACGTAGGCCGCTGTTTTTAGATCGAGCCGGAACTCCAGCATGGCTGCCAGCAATGACAACGGCAGATGGCGGCTGGCGTAGCCGAACTCAACATTCAGATGCAACAACTGCTTGGTCAGTTCGCTTGCCCTGTGGATATCGCTTTTGCCAAGTTCATAAAAAATACCGCACAGCAGCCAGCTCTCACGGCATACCCAGTCTAAGCGGCTGGGTTGCGCCAGGCATGCGCTTATTCGCGTAGCCAGATCGAACTCCACCGCCAACTTCAGAAGTTCTGCCTGCTGATTATCAATTATTGCCAGGCGAAAACGTTCCAGAGCTATTTGTGCGACAAAGCGGGGCGCATCGCTGAGATTTGCCACTGCCTGCAAGTGCTGCAACAAAGCGGTGGCCAGCTCTGTATCACCTTGCTCAATGGTGTAGCGAATCAGTGGTTGATAGGCAAGAAACTGAGCATCGGTGTGCAGCCAGGGGGAGGCTTTTCCCATCAGCGCCAGGCTTTGCTCATAGCCCTGTAACTTGTTTTTCTGGCGATACACCAAATAGGCGTAAACAGCCTTCCCCATTGCATTACCCACGTGATCCGGAAATGGATCATGTCTGCTGTTAAAGGTTTCAGAAAGCTGCATGGCCAGCTCTGTTTCGCCACTCAGGTATCGCTGCCGTATCTCGGCTTGACTGGAGACCCCCAAGACACATTCGTAATGTAATTGATTGGCCAGCGATGTGGATTGCAATAGATAGTCTGCCGCATGCCCGGTATGGCGGCGGTTCAGTTCGATTTCACCGATGATACAATTCAGGGAGGTGCGCAAAGAGGTGTACATCTGCGGGTGCTTGATTAACAGTTTTAGCTGTGACAACTCCTTGGCAGTGAGTGCGCTACGTTGATGCTGAATCAAGGCGTAAATTACAGCGTAATTAGCCTCGGTTGAGTTTTTCGGTTCAGTTAGCACCTGGTTGGGGGTAAGTGTCCCCAGCAATGCATCCAGCGTGGATTTGGCTTCTTTCAAACGTCCGGAAATAGCCATTAACCAGCACCGGGCGGTGCGAACCGGTATCTGTTGGGCCAACTCCTGAGGCAGATATCCATTGTCTAGTAGCGTGAAGCTCTCTGACAACGATTGCAAATCCCCAACCCGCAGCCAGAAAGCCAGACTTTTTAGAAAGTACTCTTGAAGAAAATTGGGCTGCGAGTAACAGTGCGCTGCTTTGCAGCCATCAATGCGTAGATTGGCTTGTGTGAGCCAGGTGCAGGCTCGCCCAATCAATTGATCCTGGCTGTTGGTATCCAGTTGCCTGAAGCGCATCATGGCCCGGGCGCTCACCATGGGTGGTAAATGATAACGCAGTGGATGTTCAGGGTTGATGCTTAACAGGAATCGAGTTTCCAGCAGCTCTTCTATGACGCGCTCTGTATTCATTCCGCGCACACAATAGCCCCCAAGATCGGTGTTAAAGCGCTGTAGAAACGCGGTCTGGGTTAGAAGCTTTTGAGCCTGTGGCGATAGGTCGTCAATCAGCCTATCCACCATGCTGAAAAATAATTCTCGCCCCGTCTGTTCCTCATGGACAATGAAAGAAGGAAAGCGGCTCAAGCATAGCTGACCCAATTTGACCCCTGCAGGCCAGCCTGCGGTGATGCTCATTATCCGTTCATTGAATTCCTGATGGTTGGCATGTTTGCTGAGAAATACGCGGATCTCCTGGTGGGTAAAATACAAATCCTCGTGGGTCATGACGAAGGCATTGGCGCGGTGCTGGCTGTCCGCGTTACCCAGCAAGGAATGGCTTTGCCCAGATATGATCCAGTTGATGTTACGGCTTTGCCCCATAAACGCCACGAATTCTGGTAGCCAGGGGGCGCCTTCGAGTACCTGCATGTCGTCCAACAGGATGCAAAGACCAGACTCGCGCCGATCCAGCTGATGTTGGAATAGGTCTAAGCACAGCAGCGGGGCCTGTTCACCAAATTCATTGCAGAGAATCGCCCCTGTCACGCTTGGCTGTTGCTGCTCGATAGCGCGATTCAGGTGGGTAAAGAAATGGCAGGCATCTCTGTCTTCAGGCTGCAGGGAAACCCAAACGCTATCAGGATGTTGGTGGTGGTATTGCTGTAACAGCGTTGTTTTACCGCTGCCGTTGGGCGCAATCAGGGCGCGAACGGGGAGATGCTTATAGCTTTCCAGCTGCTGCAGTTGGCGCGTGCGCGGCACTAGGTGACGGTGATCTGCATCTGCAAACCATGTGGCGTCCTGAACAGTGGACAGAAAGCTGGGCATACCTGAATCTCAATATTAAGTTATTGTTATTAAAGATTATGTGGTACAGCCAAAAGAGAATACTGGTGGGTGATCGATAAGCGATCCTGTTGCTTTAGCTACCCATTGGTCCCTGAATCAACAGTAAACAGAAGGCTAAGTCCAATATAAGGCCAGAAATATGGTTAATATTCAAGCTGTAAGTTCTAGAAATGCCAATAAGAGAGTCGTGTAACGTTATAAAAATACAAAAGAAAACCCGGCATAAAGCCGGGTTTTTCAAGTGTAGCTACTAGCAGCCGTATTTAGCTTTGGCTTCGCGGCGACGACGGTGTAGGACCGGCTCAGTGTACCCGCTGGGCTGGCTGCATCCCTCCAGTACCAATTCGCAGGCGGCTTCAAAAGCCACGCCATTAAAGTCTGGAGCCATGTTGCGGTAGGCTGCATCCCCTGCGTTCTGGCGGTCTACAACGGCGGCCATGCGGCGCAGTGTTTCTATAACCTGCTCTTGGGAGCAGATGCCGTGACGCAACCAGTTAGCAACGTGCTGGCTGGAGATTCGCAGTGTGGCGCGGTCTTCCATCAGGCCTACATCGTTGATGTCAGGCACTTTAGAGCAACCTACGCCCTGATCAATCCAGCGCACCATGTAGCCCAGAATGCCTTGAGCGTTGTTATCCAGCTCTTTTTGAATCTGTTCAGCGGTGAGGCTGGAGGTGTCGGTCATTACCGGGATGGTCAATATATCATCCAGGCTGGCGCGGGCACGTTTGGCCAGCTCTTCCTGAACACCGGCCACGTTGACTTTGTGGTAATGCATAACGTGCAGTGTGGCTGCAGTAGGAGAGGGTACCCAGGCGCAACTGGCACCGGCTTTGGGGTGGCCAATTTTGGCGTCCATCATGGCGGCCATTTCATCGGGCATCGCCCACATGCCTTTACCGATCTGGGCGCGGCCTTTGAGCCCTGATTCCAGACCAATGTCAACGTTCCAGTCTTCGTAGGCGTTGATCCAGGGCTGCTGTTTCATGGCAGACTTGGGAATCACCGCACCGGCTTCCATGGAGGTATGGATCTCATCACCGGTACGATCCAGGAACCCGGTATTGATGAAGATCACGCGCTCGCGGGCTTCACGAATACAGGCTTTCAGGTTCACGGTGGTGCGACGCTCTTCATCCATGATGCCAATTTTGAGGGTGTTCTTTTCCAGGCCTAATGCCTGCTCTACACGCCCGAACAATTCAACGGCAAATGCCACCTCTTCGGGGCCGTGCATTTTTGGCTTAACAATGTAGACGCTGCCTTCGCGAGAGTTCTTGAACTGTCCGCTGCCTTTCAGATCGTGGATGGCGATCAGTGAGGTCACCATGCCGTCCAGAATGCCTTCAGGGATCTCTTCGCCATTGAACAGTACGGCTTCATTGGTCATCAGGTGGCCAACGTTGCGTACCAGCAGCATAGAGCGGCCGGGCAGAACCAGTTTGCTGCCGTCAGCGGCGGTGAACTCACGATCAGGGTTCATAGTACGAGTCAGTTTCTGACCGCCTTTCTCGAAGGATTCAGACAGGTCGCCTTTCATCAGGCCAAGCCAGTTGCTGTACACAACGCACTTGTCTTCGGCATCAACTGCAGCAACAGAGTCTTCGCAATCCTGAATGGTGGTGATTGCTGATTCCAGGCACAGATCGTTCACACCTGCGGCATCGCCCTTGCCGATGGCTCCGTTTTTGTCGATCTGGATTTCGATGTGCAAGTTGTTGTTACGCAACAGCACGGATGTAGGCTCGATTTCGGCACCTTTGTAGCCTACGAATTTTTGGGGCTGGGCCAGACCGGTTTCTGAACCGTCTTTCAGGGCCACAACCAGTTGACCGCCTTTAATAAAGTAGGCTGTTGCATCTTCGTGTTGACCACTGGCAAGTGGAGCCGCTTCGTTCAAAAAGGCGCGGGCATAGGCAATAACCTTGTTGCCACGAGCCGGGTTGTAGCCACGACCCTTTTCAGCGCCGCCTTCTTCAGAAATGACGTTGGTGCCATAGAGCGCATCATAAAGGCTGCCCCAGCGTGCGTTGGCAGCATTGAGTGCATAGCGAGCATTCATAACCGGCACCACCAGCTGAGGGCCTGCAATAGTGGCTATTTCGGCGTCTACTTTGGAGGTTGTAACCTCAAATTCATCGCCTTCTGGCAACAGATAACCGATTTCAGTCAGGAAGGCTTTGTATTCCGCCATGTCGATGGCTTTGCCGGCGCGCTGTTGATGCCAGGCATCCACTTTGGCTTGAATGTCATCGCGCTTGGCCAGCAGAGCTTTGTTCTTGGGGGCTAGATCAGCAAGGATCTTTTCCAGTTCCGCCCAGAAGTGGTCCGGTGTGACGCCCGTGCCCGGTGCAATTTCATTGGCTACCAGGTCATACAGTTTGGTAGCGATCTCTAAACCACCGATTTTGGTGCGTTCTGTCATCGTATCTGCCTCCAAGTGTCAGCTACCCCTATAGAAGTAGCCTGAATACATAAAGCTGAGCTTTGAAAGGGCTGGGATGATGCAGTTTACGCTGAAACCTGTCAAATGGTTTCCCGGCTGACCCATAAGTCGAAATTATGGGTGGTATTTTCGCTGTGAATAAAGGTGCCTAATCCAATATGTCGGCGCGGATCTGGAGCGTTTTTCCGCTGGAACCGGAGCGTCTGGTGGAATGATTAATGGAATCAGAAGAATGGCTCGCGGATTGACTGGAGCCAGCCAGTGGAGTCCATTCGCCTGGCTCAACCACCAGGACCGACTGGGCTTGGACCTTTTCGACTTTATTGGCGCTGTTGCGCTGCAGGCGTTGGTTAGTGGTGTATACCTCTATGCGAATTCGGTCTTTGGTGATTTGGGGCACTACAAACAGTTTGTTGCTCACAGAGCGGTATTCGGTGGAGCTTGCGCTCTGAAACGGGCTGAGGAACACAAATTGACTGATGGGGACATCCTGCCCCACTTCCAGCACGCCTTGTTCGCCTTCCAGCACACGGATTTGATGATCGACGGTGTCGTTACGGGTGCTGAACCGGTTTTTGCTGACGGTTTCTATTTGCACCTCACTGCTTCGGCTGGAGCCTTTAAACACCACGATATCTGCATCTGAGGAATTGTTTTGAGACTCCAATTCAGCGTTGCTGGCGTAGCGTAGCGAAATTTGTACATTCTTCAGGGGCCGGTCAACCTCTTCCAGGATTCTGAGGATCTCATCCTGCGCAGCGGGACTGGCTTTGACAAATAGCTTGTTACCGTAGGCAGTGATCCTGTCGTCTTCCCCCAGCAGGGGCTCTAGTATAGGAATCAGATTTTTAGCGGGTAAGTAGGTCTCATAGACCTCAGCGGTTTGTTGTGCTGCTGTCAGGGTGCTGGTGAGCAGTATGGTGATGAATAGAAAAAGCCGAATCACAACGAGAGCCTCCTGAGTTCAGTGCAGGGCATGCTGCGCCCCCAAATTTCGTCAAACTGGCGTCCGTATTTTACGGCATCCGGAACGGCCCGGAATTCGCAGTGGCCGCGCATATTGCCCAATGCAAAGCGTTTCACCATGCCCTGATCATCTACGATCATATATTCATCGGTCATGTCGCCGTATTCGCGGGGCAGGCTGCGGATCTCGCATCGGGTTGGCAGACGCTTTTGCAGTTCCACCAGGCGATGTCCCATTTTGGAGGCTTTGTTGGGGTCTTTCAGGATGACGCTGACGCTAAAGCCGCGTCGTTTCTTGAACAGAGGGCCAAGGGCATCCATAAATTCCGGTCTGTCGTAGAAGTCGTGATCCAGTTCCTGGGAAAAGATCTTGATGTGACGTTTGGCTTGAGGTGCCATGTGATCAATCGCACAGCGGAACTCTTCTAGGGTTTCCAGCAGGTAAGTGTCTGAGCTCTTGTTCAATACGAGGTCGGGCGCTTGTTGGATGAAGGACATGTTCACACCTGGGTTTTGGCTCTCTGGTAAGTGTATGCTGTTTCAGCGCAAGGGTGAAATACAGATAATTTACGCCGCCTGTTACATGCTCATCATCAAAAAGCCGGAAAAGGCTGCATTGCTTGGGGAGAGCGTCTCATCTACCCGTGTTTTCATCTCCAGTATGGTATCTCGATAGCGTTGGTAAAAATCCCAGGAAGGCAGCGGCCGGTATTCCAGCCCGTTCAGCTCAAATGCTTTAATCACACCCTTTACTGTGGTGGGTTTGAGAAAGACTTCATCCTGAGGGTGTACGTAATTGGGGATGATGGTCATCAGCGACCACTTCGCCAGTTTGACGGGGGCCAGGACATTCAGCATATCGTCAAAGCCTTTTTGTTGATTGCCGTACAAGTATTGCTTCATGCCGCCGGTAAGTTGTCTGAGTGAGGCGGGCTCAAGGGTTGGAATGATGTCGCGGAACTTGGGTTTTTCAAACAATGACACCATGGATGACCGACTGATGACTTTGCTCATGGCTTCTGCGGCTGCGAGCGGGTCTTTGAAGTGCGTTTTCTTCAGGGTTTGCTGAGCCAGCTCCACCATCTTGTCCATTTTGTGTTTCTTGCCGATGGCTTGAAGATCAGGGTGCATAAAACCGCTGGGGTACTTGCTGAGGAACAGCCCCTCTGCTTGTTTTAACTTCTCCAGGTTCATGTGGGTTATCCATCCTTGTCTAGCGGAAACTGTAGTCCACCATAAGCCCACAGACAGTGCAACCGTTGGGAGGCTGTTGGTTATTCCTGAAAGGGTTCCTCGTCGACAAAACGATCTTCTTCAAAATAGATCACGCCCAAATTGAGCAATCGGGTCAGCAGCTTGAGGTTTTCCGGCGTCTCGCAAAACATCGACAAATTGGCTGGATTGTAGTGGCGCTTTTTGCACAGATATAAAATCATCGACTGCGTCATGGGCGGGATGTCCATGGGGTTGCCGTTAATAAACAGCTGCTGGGGATTGTTAGGATCCCCTGTGTAGATAAAGCGGCTGGATTCTTCCCGGCGCACAGAAAGGTTGTCGTGCAACAGCTCTTTTACTTCTGCCTCAGGGTAGTCATCTTCCGGTGGCTCCGGGTTTTGATCGTATTTGGTTTGTGACAGGTACTCGCCCATCCAGCTGGTGATCTGCGCCCGGTCGGACACCATCCGCTGCAGGGTGTCTGCCACTTTCTCGACCGCGGCGTGGCTGATCCAGCCCGGGTTGGCCTGGACCTGTAAGTCGGGATCAGTGTAGCGGCTGGCCTGATTGGATTTTGCCAGCAGATAGTGAACGAAGTCGTTGATGATTTCCTGATCGCTAGGAGCGCGAAAACCCACCGAAAACGTCATGCAATCATTCTCGGCCACACCGTGGTGCGCCAGGCCTGGCGGCAAGTAGAGCATATCCCCTGGGTTAAGAATCCAGTCGTGCGTGGGCACAAAATCTCTCAGGATCCGAACCGGCAGGTTGGGGAGAAGTTCTGTGTCTTCATCACAGGGCTGGCCCAACTGCCAGCGGCGCTGGCCGTGTGCCTGGATCAAAAACACATCATAGTAATCATAGTGAGGGCCAACGCTTCCACCTACCGGGGCAAAGCTGGCCATAATGTCATCCGTACGCCAGTTGGGAATAAACTGAAAGGCTTCCAATAGATCGGCAACAGCGGGAATCTGATGATCCAGCGCCTGTACCAGCAACGTCCAATGGCTCTTGGGCAGGTTTTTGAAGGTTTTCTCGGTGAAGGGGCCGTGGCGCAACTCCCAGTCAACCGGGCTGCGTTCCAAAATGATTCTGGATTCCACTGAGTCATCCAGGGACAGCCCTGCCAACTCCTCGGGCTCTATCAGCTGCTCGATTTCAGGAAACGCGTTGCGTATCAGCAGGGGTTGTTTCTGCCAGTATTCCGACAGAAACAGTTCTGCTGAGCGGCCACCCAAGACAGCCTGCGGTTTAGAGGACATGATCGCCTTTAGATTTTCTTGGCTTGCTGGGCCGCATTGCCCACGTACGAAGCGGGGGTCAGCGCTTTAAGGCGTACTTTTTCTTGCTCTGGGATTTCAAGCGTATCGATAAAGGTGCTCATGGCGGCTTTGTTAATGGTCTTGCCTCGCGTCAGCTCCTTGAGTTTTTCGTAGGGCTTCTCAATGCTGTAACGACGCATCACCGTTTGAATAGGTTCTGCCAAGACTTCCCAGGCGTTATCCAGATCTTCAGCCAGGCGTTGCTCGTTGATTTCCAGTTTGCTGATGCCTTTGAGTGTGGCTTCATAGGCGATCATGCCATGTGCCAAACCAACGCCTAAATTGCGCAATACGGTGGAGTCGGTCAGATCTCTCTGCCAGCGGGATACCGGTAGTTTTTGTGCAAGATGGGTCATGATAGCGTTGGCAATGCCCAGGTTACCCTCTGAATTTTCAAAGTCGATAGGATTGACCTTGTGGGGCATAGTAGAAGAGCCGATTTCGCCAGCGATTGTTTTCTGTTTGAAGTAGCCCATGGAGATGTAGCCCCATACATCACGATCGAAATCGATCAGAATGGTGTTGAAGCGGGCGATGGCATCATACAGTTCGGCAATGTAATCATGAGGTTCGATTTGAGTGGTGTAGGGGTTCCACTGCAAACCCAGTCCGGTGATGAATTCCTCGGCGTTTTGTTCCCAGTCGATCTCTGGATACGCGCTGAGGTGGGCGTTGTAGTTGCCTACTGCACCGTTGATCTTGCCAAGGATGGGGACCGCTTTTATTTGCTCGATCTGGCGGCGCAGGCGGGCCACTACGTTGGCCATTTCTTTACCCATGGTGGAGGGAGAGGCCGTTTGCCCGTGGGTGCGGGACAGCATGGGCATGTCCGCAAACTGGTGGGCGAGCCCGGCAATGGCGTTAATGACTTTATCCAGTGTCGGTACCAGGACGTCGTCGCGGCCAGCGCTCAGCATCAAACCATGAGACAGGTTGTTAATGTCTTCAGAAGTACAGGCGAAATGGATGAATTCGCTTACCGCTTCCAGGTCTTCGTTGCCTGCGATTTTTTCTTTGAGGAAGTATTCAACCGCTTTCACATCATGATTAGTGGTACGCTCGATATCTTTAATGCGTTGGGCATCTTCAACCGAGAACTGGGTAACGATGTCGTTGAGGATCGCATTCGTCTCATCAGAAAACGCTGGAACTTCTGCAATACCTTCGTGGGCCGCCAGTTTTTGCAACCAGCGCACTTCCACCAGCACGCGGAATCGGATAAGCCCAAACTCGCTGAAAATCGTGCGCAAGGATTGGGTCTTGCTACCGTAGCGGCCATCCACCGGTGAAATGGCGGTCAGGGCATTCAGTTCCATAGTGTTTTCCTCAATCTGTATCGGTATTAGCTTGAAAAGGGTTCAGGATAATGTGATTTCGTTCTGTAATGATTCCAGGGCCTTCACCAATCGACGTTTGCCGAATGCGAATTGAAGCCGCGTACCACCCAGTTGACGCCACAGCATGGCAGAGCGTATGCCCGCCAACAGAATCGCTCGGATTCTGGCAGCGTTCTCCGCCCGTTGCAGATGGCTAGGATCCCCGTTAACCTGGATGCGGAATTTAAATTTTGCCAGAGTGTCCAGATAGATATCATTAAGCTTGGATACGACAGCCTGGCTGGCAATGCCATCGAAGTGTTGCAATTGGTTGGTGACCTGCTCCAGACGGGAACGCAACACACTGTTGATGTCTGCTTCGCGCCGCAGCAGCTTTTCGACATGCAGCATGCCTATGGCATAGCGAATGGCGTCGGCATAGCGAGCACTTTCTTTTTCTTTCAGCACCAATAACAGGGTGTCCACACCGAGTTTGGCCCCTTTAACGCCGCCATACACATCTTCAACGGATTTCGGATCCAGCACAAAAATGCTTTCTAAAACTGATGCATAGCCATCACTGTTGACCTCGCCAGTGCGTGCCAGCTGTTGTACCAACGCGGCCGCTTGAAACAACCCCGCCAGCGCCAGTGCTTTGTCCTCTTCTTTGTGCCTCACAGAATCACTCCCCATTTTGATTCCAGGTGCGTTCGATAACGCCGCCGCCCAAGCAGATGTCCTGATCATAAAACACGACAGATTGCCCCGGTGTTACTGCTCTCTGTGGTTGATCGAAGCGTACTTCAATTTGGCCGTTGGGTGCAGCGGTTACCAGGCAATCCTGATCTGGTTGGCGGTACCGGGTTTTTGCTTTGCAGCGCAACGGCAGATCGGGTTGTTCGGTCACCCACAGGATCTCATCTGTGCTTAACGTGTCCGTAAACAGGTCAGGATGGTTGGTTCCTTGCCCTACGATCAGTTGATTGGTTTCAAGGTTCTTTCTTAAAACAAACCAGGGTGCTTCTGATTTGTTGGCCAGCCCACCGATCCCCAACCCCTGACGTTGACCTATGGTGTAGAACATCAAGCCTGAGTGCTCACCGATGGTCTCACCGCCATCGGTGATGATTTTACCGGGTTTGGCGGGTATGTACTGCTCAAGAAAATCCTTAAAACGACGTTCGCCAATAAAGCAGATGCCAGTGGAATCCTTTTTATCGTGATTATCGAATCCCTGCTGTTGGGCGATCCCCCGTACAGCAGGCTTTTCCATATCACCCAATGGGAACAGTGTACGCGCAATCTGACGGCCGTTCACGGCGTGCAGGAAATAACTTTGATCTTTGTTCTTGTCCAGGCCCTTCAAAAGCGGGGCAACCCGTTCGTTGTCCGGGCCTACGCTTTCCCCTCTACGGGCATAGTGGCCAGTGGCGATAAAATCGGCACCCAGCGTCAGCGCATAGTCCAAAAAGGCGCGGAACTTCACCTCTTTGTTGCACAGGATGTCCGGATTGGGGGTGCGGCCAGCGCTGTACTCTTCGATAAAATGCTCAAATACTCGATCCCAGTATTCTGCGGCGAAATTAGCCGTATGCAGTTTGATGCCAAGGGTATCGGCCACCTGTTGGGCGTCGGCCAGATCGGTAAGGGCAGTGCAGTACTCGGTGCCGTCGTCTTCATCCCAGTTCTTCATGAACAGGCCTTCTACGGCATAGCCTTGCTGCAGCAATACATAGGCCGCCACCGAGGAGTCGACCCCGCCAGACATACCGACGATGACTTTTTTACCTGCGTTACTCATTGGGGTGCTCGTAGATCAGATCAAGCGGATAGCGCTTACCCGCTGCGAAGTCTTCGATGCAGCGCTGAACCAGTGGGCTGCGCCATTGACTGCGGCGGGCTTGCAGCTCATCCAGGCTCAGCCAAACCGGCCCTATGATGCCCTCATCCAATGGTGCATCGGGTACTTGTTGGATGGCCTTGGCCGCGAAGCTGAAACGATAATAGGTGACCCCGTTGGGCGCGTGGTAATTATAGATACCCACCAGATCGGTGAGTTTGACGTGCCAGCCGGTTTCTTCCAGGGTTTCCCGGATCGCAGCAGCCTGAATGGATTCATGTTCCTCGATATGGCCGGCGGGCTGGTTAAGCACAGTAGCGCCGTCTACCACTTCTTCCACCAACAGGTATTTACCGTTCTGCTCCACAATAGTGGCCACGGTCGCATGAGGAGTCCAGATCATAAGTCGTTTGAGTGTCTGTGCTGCAAAGAACGCGCAATTCTACCCAAATTCGGATCAATTCCCAACCGGTATAGGCGGTATTGATTGAGTTAACAGCTGGAAGGGAGCCTAAAAGAGGTGGGAACAGAACCGCATTAGGGCAGGCCAGCCCCCCTAATGCGGCCTAAATGCTCTGCGTATCAGGCCCCTGCCTTCATAAAACGGCGTTTGTAGGTCTGTACTTCGGAGTGAAGCAGGGTTTCGAAGTATTCAGCCATCGGCAGAAGCGTGGCGTAGTCCATGTCTTTGAACAGCCTGTGAACCACGGCATTGGAGCCTTTTTGCACAGTGCTGATGCCTATATCGGCCGCTTTACGGGTGATTCTGCCAATATCGGCCTCCGACACTGGCTTGGTGTAGAACACGTCGATACCGGCCCCAATCAAATCCTCAACGGATACGATCACATCACGGCGGTAGCTTTCGATATTGGGGTCTTCATGCACTCGCCTCATGTTGGCAACCACCCGTTGATACAGTGACTCTTCCAACTGGAAGCAGGCATACGCCTTGGAGGCATCGGTATCGTCCACACAGACCAGATACGAAAAGTTATTTGCCAGGCGCTCCAGATCCTTGATCGAACGGTTCTTGATGAGTTTGCGGATAACCAGATGTATTCCTTTCTGAACGGCGTGTATACCGGCGTCAGTGGCTCGTTTCAAGGTAGAGGAGATATTCGCCAGTTGAGCAGGGCGTTCGTAATAGGCGTCAAACCCTGCATCGGTAATGGCAATCAGCGTCTCTGCGGCCTGTTCGCACAGTTTGCGTGTGTCGCCTCCCAGATTGATCGCCGTAATCGTGTCGATCACCTGCTGATACAGAGATGGGTCAATGGGGTAACCAAAATAACGAATTTCCCGATGTTTTGATGCCGTTGTTTTCATTTTATTTTCCATTTCGCTATATTGCTGCTTAGCCTGTGGCAGATGCAGCATCATAATACAGAGTGTTTCTTAATGTAATTTGCCATAGAAACCTTGCCTGTGGGTCAGCCGGTCAGCCGCGTATGCCTGCATCCATTACTTTATACCTGTTAAGCACACTAAATGACTGATTTAACACATCTGGACGCCCAAGGGCGCGCCAACATGGTGGATGTCACCGATAAAGACATCACCTCTCGGGAAGCAACAGCAGAAGCCTTGGTTAGAATGCAGGCTGAAACCCTTAACTTGATTACTGAGGGCAAGCACAAGAAAGGAGACGTGTTTGCAGTGGCTCGTATCGCGGGCATTCAGGCAGCCAAAAAAACCAGCGACCTGATTCCTCTGTGTCACCCACTGATGCTGTCATCGGTAAAAGTAGAGCTGACGCCTCTACTTGATCAGAATGCGGTTCTTATCACGGCAGTTTGCAAGCTGGCAGGGCGCACCGGCGTCGAGATGGAGGCCCTGACCGCGGTTTCCGTTGCGGCCTTAACGCTGTATGACATGTGCAAGGCGGTTGATAAAGGCATGGTGGTTGAGCAGATCAGACTGATTGAAAAGCTGGGTGGAAAGAGTGGCCACTGGCAGGCAGAAAAGGAATCAACATGATCAAAGTACTGTTCTTTGCCCGCGTGCGGGATCAGGTCGGTTGCGCTGAGCTGGACATCGAATTACCGGCCGGTGTATCCGACGTGGCGGGTTTTACTGCGACTGTCAAAGCCATGGGTGCCGCGTTCGAACAAGCGCTGTCTGAGCCCAATGTTTTGATTGCAGTAAACCAGGAAATGGCGAATTCGCAAATGACCGTGGAAGATGGCGACGAAATTGCTTACTTTCCGCCGGTTACTGGAGGCTGATGTGGAAACTCACGTGCATGGGAGCGTCGATACCCTCATCAACATTCGCGTAGAGCCTCAGGGTTTCGATGTCGGCGCAGAATACAACCTCCTGCGGGAGCGATCCGAAAACAGCGGTGCAATCGTTTTGTTTACCGGGTTAGTGCGCGATTTTAATGCGGATGGAGCCATCGACGGCATCATTTTGGAGCATTATCCTGCCATGACACAGAAAACGTTGCAGACGATTGTGCAGCGGGCGCTAAGCAAGTGGCAGTTAGATGCGGTCACCATTATTCACCGGGTTGGCAAATTGCTTAACCATGATCAGATCGTACTAGTGGGGGTTTCTGCTCGTCATCGCGAAGCCGCTTTTGATGGTGCCAGCTTCATCATGGATTTCCTCAAGACAGAGGCACCATTCTGGAAGAAAGAAGTCACCCCGCAAGGCGACGCACAATGGGTGGACGCGAAAGTTTCAGATCAGCGGGCTCGTGAGCGCTGGTGACGCGGCTTTTGTTGTTTGCTGGATTCAGGGGCGGCTTTGCGTGATTTGGCGGGCTTGTTAGATGTGGTTTTTGAGGCTGCTTTCAATAGATTCTCGGGCACCGTTTCGATGCAGGATTCACCGGGCTGTAACGACCCGATAGACCAAGGTCCAATTGCGGCGCGCACCAGGCGCAGGGTAGGGTAGCCCACCGCAGCGGTCATGCGTCTAACTTGACGGTTACGGCCTTCGCTGATGGTCAGTTGGATCCAGCTGGTAGGAATATTGACCCGGCGTCGAATGGGCGGGTTGCGCTGCCATAACACACTTGGCTCGCTTATTCTTTCGGCCAAGGCCGCGCGGGTTTTGCCATCTTTCAGCATTACCCCGTGTCGCAATTGCGCCAGTGCTTGCTCGGAAACTTCTCCTTCCACTTGAGCCCAATAGGTTTTAGGCAGCTTGTGTTTGGGGTCGGTCAGGCGGTGTTGCAATTGGCCATCACCGGTCAGTAACAAGAGTCCTTCAGAATCGTAATCCAGTCGACCTGCAGGATAGATAGACGGCTGTTGGATATACTCAGCAAGGGTGGTTTTGCCCTCGTGAGGGGAAAACTGACATAGCACTTGAAAGGGCTTATTAAGCAATATAATTCGATTTGAAGACAGCGTTGGCTTATACATTATGTGATTGATTAATGGTCAGTTATCGCGAATTTCATGAGGCGAAGATACACAGAATTCTGTATACTTCGCGTACCTAAACCGTAATTGTATGTAAATAGGGAGTAAAAAACGACATGGGGTACCAAAAGATTAGGGTCCCAGCAGATGGTGACAAAATCACCGTTAACGCTGACCTGTCCCTGAATGTCCCGAACCATCCCATCATTCCTTATATCGAAGGAGACGGGATCGGTGTGGATATCACGCCGGTAATGCTGAAAGTTACCGACGCAGCAATAGAAAAAGCCTATGGCAACAAGCGTTCCATCGCATGGATGGAAGTTTATTGCGGCGAAAAATCTACGAAAGTGTATGGCCCCGATGATTGGATGCCAGAAGAAACCTTTGAAGCGTTGCGCGAATACATCGTGGGTATCAAAGGCCCACTCACCACACCAGTAGGTGGCGGTATTCGATCGTTGAACGTGGCACTGCGTCAAGAACTCGATTTGTATGTGTGTCAGCGCCCGGTGCGCTGGTTCCGTGGTGTGCCAAGCCCGGTGCATTGCCCAGAAAAAACCAACATGGTGATTTTCCGTGAGAACTCGGAAGACATCTACGCCGGTATCGAATGGAAAGCCGATAGCGAGCAAGCCAAGAAAGTCATCCGCTTCCTACAGGAAGAAATGGGCGTGACTAAAATCCGCTTCCCAGAAGGTTGTGGTATAGGCATCAAGCCGGTTTCAAAAGAAGGCAGCCAGCGCCTGGTTCGTAAAGCGATCCAGTACGCGATTGATAACGATGAAACCTCGGTTACCCTGGTTCACAAGGGTAATATCATGAAATACACCGAGGGTGCCTTTAAGGATTGGGGTTACGAATTGGCGGTAGAACGCTTTGGTGCTGAGCCTCTGGATGGCGGCCCATGGCACACCTTCAAAAACCCAAAAACCGGTCGTGACATCATTGTTAAGGATGTGATCGCAGATGCCTTCCTGCAGCAGATTTTAATGCGCCCTGACGAGTACAGCGTAATTGCAACGCTGAACCTCAATGGCGATTATATTTCTGATGCGTTGGCGGCAGAAGTGGGCGGTATCGGTATTGCCCCTGGTGCCAATATCGGCGGCAGTGTTGCGGTGTTTGAAGCAACTCACGGTACTGCTCCCAAGTATGCAGGCCAAGACAAAGTTAACCCAGGCTCTTTGATCCTCTCGGCCGAGATGATGTTGCGCCACATGGGTTGGACTGAAGCGGCAGATCTTATTATCAATGGTATGCAAGGCGCTATCGAAGCCAAAACCGTCACCTACGATTTTGAGCGTTTGATGCCCGATGCAACTCTGTTGCGTTGTTCCGAGTTTGGTGATGCCATTATCAGTCACATGGAAGACTGATAGCGGCATCAACGCCCGGTTAAAAAAGAAAAGGCTGTCGTTGAACAGCCTTTTTCTTTTTTAGGGTGCAGGGTTGGCGAACGTTGGTTTCAGCAAATAGCCCAAACCTCGCCATCTGTCTGAAATTAATCAGATAAATGTGCGATTTTGAAACCTTTAAAGCGTTTTACAGTCTAAAATAACAAGACACCCTCGGGGAGGGTGGTTGTTATTGAGATTGATTAAACGGCTTCGGCGTGGATCGTGTGGTGCAACTCAGTCGCACCAACTGGATCGTCGGCGTAGGTTTCCTGTTCGGAGGTGCTATCTTGATCTATACCGATAATCGCGATGTTAACGGCATGAAGACCTTTTGGCGCTTCCCTTTCATCGTAGGTAACTTGCTGTCCCGCTTTCAGGCTTCTGTACCCATCCATGCAGATGTAGGAGTAATGAACAAACAAATCTTCTCCACCTGTGTCCGGACGAATGAAGCCGTAACCCTTGGCGTTATTGAACCATTTCACTTTCCCGGTTGCCATAACTCAAGTCCTTCTGTTGGGACTACCTCAGTGTCGGTAGCCATAAGTCAATTGTTATTATTTTTTACTGTCGAGGTACAAACACTAAGAAATGTACTTCGCAGACGTGATTTGTGTTAACTTTTGTTAAACACAAGCCCCAATCATCATGATTGTGAAGTATTAGTCAAGTGTTTTTGCTGTTGAGCTGACCAGCGTAGCCCGAATATGGGTCAGTTATGAGGACTTAATATGTTAACCCCTGATTTTATGATTTCTGGTTATGAGTAAAGCCGAAGATCTTCTACTAACATTGAATAAGATGGAAAGCATGGGAGGCGAGCCATCCAGTCCGGATACGGAGCTTGATGACGGCATTGCGGTTGAGGAATCGAAGCCGGATCTGGCACCGCCGCCGCTGTACAAAGTAGTGATGCTGGATGATGACTTTACGCCGATGGAATTTGTAGTAGACGTGTTGCAGTTGTTCTTTGGCATGAATAGAGAGCAGGCCACGCAGATTATGTTGACGGTACATACCCAGGGAAGAGCCAGTTGTGGCACCTTTACCAAGGATGTTGCGGAAACTAAGGTGGCGCAGATAATTAAGTTTGCAAGGGAGAATCAACATCCCTTGATGTGTGAAGTGGAAAGGTTTCAATAGACCGGTTTGTCCACGGGTCGTTGTCGATATTCTGAGGATGAAGGTGTAAAGAGATGTTAAGCAAAGATCTGGAAGTCACATTAAATCTGGCATTCAGAGACGCTCGTACCAAGCGTCATGAGTACATGACTGTTGAACACCTGCTGCTGGCATTGCTGGATAATGAAGCCGCATCAACAGTTCTGAAAGCCTGCGGAACCGATCTGGACGAGCTTCGTTCAGATTTGGCCAACTTTGTGGATGAAACCACACCACTGATTCCCTCTAGCGACAGCGATCGCGAAACCCAGCCTACGCTTGGTTTTCAGCGCGTGTTGCAGCGGGCCGTATTCCACGTGCAGTCTTCCGGCAAGAAGGAGGTCACCGGTGCTAACGTGTTGGTGGCAATCTTCAGTGAGCAGGAAAGCCAAGCTGTGTATTTCCTCAAAAAGCAAAGTGTCGCCCGTATTGATGTGGTGAACTACATCGCTCACGGGATCTCCAAGGTGTCTGATGAAACTCACAACCTGGAAGATCACAGTCACGATGTGCATGAGGATGACCAGGTTTCAGAAGGCGCCGGTAAATCGCCACTGGAGGCCTACGCCAGCAACTTGAATGAACAGGCTATGGCAGGGCGAATCGATCCTCTGGTGGGGCGCGATGAGGAGGTCGAGCGCACAGTTCAGATTCTGTGTCGTCGCCGCAAAAATAACCCTCTGTTAGTCGGTGAACCCGGTGTCGGTAAAACGGCAATTGCCGAAGGCCTTGCCAAGCGTATTGTCGACAAAGAAGTGCCCGACGCTATCGATGATTGCGTAGTGTTTTCGCTGGATCTCGGTGCGTTGCTGGCTGGTACCAAATACCGTGGTGATTTTGAGAAGCGCTTCAAAGCCTTGCTGGCCGAGTTGCAGAAGAAGTCTAACGCCATCCTGTTTATCGATGAGATTCATACCATCATTGGTGCAGGCGCTGCGTCTGGCGGTGTGATGGATGCTTCGAATCTGTTGAAGCCGATGCTGGCTTCCGGTGACATTAAGTGTATTGGTTCCACAACATTCCAGGAATACCGCGGCATCTTTGAGAAAGATCGGGCGTTGGCTCGACGCTTCCAGAAGATTGATGTAGTGGAGCCAAGCGTTGAAGATACTTTTGAAATTTTGAAAGGTCTTAAGTCGCGCTTCGAAGAGCATCATGATATCAAGTACTCTAACAAAGCGCTGAAAGCGGCTTGTGAGTTATCGGCCCGCTATATTAACGATCGGCACTTGCCTGACAAAGCCATTGACGTCATTGATGAGGTCGGTGCTTATCAGCGTTTGTTGCCACCCAGCAAGCGTAAGAAGGTAATCTCGGTTGCCGATGTAGAAGCGATTGTGTCCAAGATTGCGCGCATTCCTCCAAAAACGGTTTCTGCCAACGACAAAGAGCTGTTGTCGAATCTTGAGCGCGATCTGAAGATGGTGGTGTTTGGGCAGAATGATGCAATTGATGCGCTCTCAAGTGCGATCAAACTGGCTCGGGCTGGTTTGAGTCATCCCGATCGTCCGATTGGATCCTTCCTGTTTGCCGGCCCTACTGGGGTAGGTAAAACTGAGGTTACCAAGCAGTTGGCGAAAGTCATGGGTATGGAGCTTATCCGCTTCGATATGTCTGAGTACATGGAGCGTCACACGGTGTCACGTTTGATTGGTGCGCCTCCGGGGTATGTAGGTTTTGATCAGGGCGGCCTGTTGACTGAAGCCGTCACTAAATCGCCCCATGCGGTGCTGCTGCTGGATGAGATTGAGAAGGCTCACCCAGAGGTGTTTAACCTGTTGCTGCAAGTGATGGATCACGGCACCCTGACTGACAATAACGGCCGCAAGGCGGATTTCCGCAACGTTATCCTGGTTATGACCACCAACGCCGGTGCAGAGTCGGTTGCTAGAGCCTCTATCGGCTTCACGCAGCAGGATCATACTACTGACGGAATGGAAGCCATCAAGCGCATGTTTACACCTGAGTTCCGCAACCGTTTGGATTCCGTTATTCAGTTCCACAACCTGGATATGGAAATCATCAAGGGAGTGGTGGACAAGTTCCTTACAGAGCTTCAGGCCCAGCTGGATGATAAGCGTGTTATGTTGGATGTGGATGACGCTGCGCGTAATTGGCTGGCAGAGAAAGGCTACGACAAGGATATGGGTGCCCGCCCGATGAATCGTTTGATTCAGGAGAAGCTGAAACGTCCGCTGGCAGAGAAGATTCTGTTTGGCGAGCTATCAGAGAATGGCGGTACCGTTCATATTTCCGAAGAAGACGGCGAGCTGATATTCGATACAGAGCCTGCCTGATAAATTTAAGCACAATCACAAACGACAAAAACGAGCCTACTGGGCTCGTTTTTGTTTTGAATGCTTTTTAGCTGAAGCTTATCAGCGTACGCGGTAAGTGATGCGGCCCTTCGACAAATCGTAAGGTGTCATCTCTACTTTCACGCGATCACCGGTGAGTATGCGAATGTAGTTTTTGCGCATCTTTCCGGAAATGTGGGCCGTTACAACGTGCCCGTTGTCCAGTTCCACACGGAACATGGTGTTGGGAAGGGTATCAGTAATGGTACCTTCCATTTCAATGGAATCTTCTTTCGACATCCAGTGATATCCTCTCAGTGCATGGGTAATGCAGTCGGTTTTTGGGCAGTCGAGCTGCCAACGAGGCGTGAATTTTGCCGTAAAAGCAGGCATTTATCAAAGCTAAAGTGGCTTTATTGTGGCTTAGGGAATATTCAGCGGCGTAGGCGGGGTTTAAAATGCTCGAGGTTTTGATTATAACTGTTTGAAAATATTGGATTTAATGAAATATTTCATTAAAGAGAAACCGACACCCAGTGGTTGTTAACATACATCTCAAGCGGGCGATATTCGGTTTTATACTTCATTTTTTGGCAGTCTTTTATCCAGTATCCAAGATAAAGTGCGGGTAAACCCATTCTTTTGGTTTCTTCGATCTGCCACAAAACCGCCATTACCCCCAGGCTGCGTTTTGAGCTTTCGGTGCAGTAATAGGTGTATACCGCAGAGAGGCCATTTTCCATGATGTCGCTGACCGCTACCGCCAGCAGCTTGCCTTGGGGGTCGCGAAACTCGAAAAAACAGGTCTTGCCCCAATCGCTGAGCAAAAAGGATTCATACTGCTCCGGGGTGGGGGGGTACATGTCGCCATCACGATGTTTGGCCTCGATGTAGCGCGCATAGAGTTCGTAGTGCTCATCATTGAATTCTGCAGGCACTTGTTTAATGGAGAGGTCGCTGTTTCGATTCCAGATGCGTTTGTGCTTGCGAGACAGGTGATAGTGCTCCACTGGGATGCGCACCGGTATGCAGGCAGAACATTGACGGCAGTGAGGTCGGTACAGGTAGTTGCCGCTGCGTCTGAACCCAACTTCGGACAGTTCGCTGTAAAGGTTGTGATCAAGGTTGGCTTTCGGATCGGCAAACAGGGTGATAGCGTCATTGCGAGGCAAATAACTGCATTGATGTAATGGAGTAACAAAAAATTTTACTGCTGCGAGATCCGTCATATGCCTAATCGCAAAAGCCTTAAAAATCTTATGGTTAAGTGGCCGGTAGGCACTCATACTAGTGCATTAATACAGTATTAAACGAATTACCGGATGTTTCCAGTGTCGCTAGACACAATGTTGCCAGTTCAGTGACCATTTTGGCTGAACGGTGGTGCGCAAATCATCAATTACAGGAACATGTTGCTGCAGCATGGCTTTGAACTGGTGGCGGGGGATGTTGGTAGAACCGAGGCTAACCAGATGAGGGTTTTCAACCTGGCAGTCAATAAGCTGAAAGCCCCAGCACTTGAGTTGGTTTACGAGGTGAACGAACGCCACTTTGGAGGCGTCTGTTTGGCGACTGAACATGGATTCGCCGAAGAATATTTTGCCCAGCGCAATGCCGTAAACGCCCCCCACCAAATGATCTCCCTCCCAGGACTCCACAGAGTGGGCGTAGCCAAGCTCATGCAGGTGAATGTAGGCGTCAATCATTTCAGCAGTGATCCAGGTGCCGTCGCTGTATTGCCTGGGCTCTGAGCAGGCCTGAATAACCTCGGGAAACGCTGCATCCATGGTGACGTGATAGCGCTGTTTGCGCAGGGTTTTGTTCAAGCTGCGGGAGATGTGCAGTTGATCGGGGAACAATACCGCTCGGGGGCTGGGGGACCACCAAAGTATGGGTTGGTCGGCGTCGAACCAGGGAAATATGCCCTTTGAATAAGCATCAACAAGACGCTCAGGGGTTAAATCTCCACCGGCGGCCAGCAGACCGTTGGGATCACCCAGTGCGTGCTCGATAGGGGGGAAGTCCTGGGTATGAAAGCCCAGGACAGGGATCTTGATCACAGGCAGCGGTTAACTGTTTTCATCCAGAAACTTTTCGGCGTCCAGCGCCGCCATGCAGCCGAATCCGGCAGAGGTGATGGCTTGGCGATAAACGTGATCGGTGACGTCTCCTGCGGCAAATACGCCTTCCACGTTGGTGGCGGTGGCATTGCCTTCGATGCCGCTTTTGATCTTCAGGTAGCCGTTTTCCATATCCAACTGGCCTTCGAAAATGCCGGTGTTGGGGGTGTGGCCGATGGCGATGAATACGCCCTGCAGATCGATGTCTTTGGTCTCGCCGCTGTCGACATGCTTGATGCGCATACCGGTAACGCCCATGTCGTCGCCCAGAACTTCATCGAGGACATAGTTGAGCTCAAGAGTGACGTTGCCGTTGGCAGCGCGATCCAGCAGGCGATCCCGCAGTATTTTCTCGGAGCGGAAGGTCTCGCGGCGGTGAACCACGACCACTTCTTTGGCAATGTTGGCCAGGTACAGGGCTTCTTCTACGGCGGTATTGCCGCCGCCAATGACGGCGACTTTCTGGTTACGATAGAAAAATCCGTCGCAAGTGGCACAGGCGCTTACGCCCTTGCCCTTGAAAGCTTCTTCGGAATCGAGGCCCAAATAGCGGGCAGAGGCACCGGTGGCGATAATCAGGGCATCACAGGTGTAGGTGGCGCTGTCGCCATAGAGGGTAAACGGGCGCTTGCTGAGATCGGTTTTATTGATGTGATCAAACAGGATTTCGGTTTCGAACCGTTCTGCGTGCTGCTTCATACGCTCCATCAGCTCAGGCCCCTGCACACCATCCTGATCCCCAGGCCAGTTGTCCACTTCGGTGGTGGTTGTGAGCTGTCCACCGGGTTGGATCCCTGTGACGATGACGGGGTTGAGGTTGGCTCGCGCAGCGTAGACCGCAGCAGTGTAACCGGCGGGGCCGGAGCCCAGTATTAGAAGGCGGCAGTGTTTGGTTTCGCTCATTAAATCGATGTCCAGTTTGATGGCACAGGTGTTGCCGTGATGTATGGATTGGTTTGCACACTTATACTTAATTTACCACGTTGCAGGCAAATAGTTCCTGTAAATCAGCAGAATAGGGGCTGGCTATAATGGGGTATAGTGCTGATGTACATTTGGATGGATTCTACTATGGCTAGGCTGTTAACGATCGGTGTGCCCAAGGAAACTAAACCCATGGAGGCGCGGGTAGCGCTGGTTCCCCATGCGGTGGCTGAGTTGGTGAGTCAGGGGTTTACAGTGTGGGTGGAGCATTCTGCAGGTGAGCTCAGCGGTTATCCTGATGCCCAATATCTGGCAGCCGGGGCCCGCATAGCAAGCAGTGCCAACGAGCTGTTTGCGCAAGGCCAACTGATTGTAAAAGTGAAAGAGCCGGTGGCGGGGGATCTGGCGTTGCTGCAGGCGCACCACCTGCTGTTTTGTTTTCTGCATCTTGCCCCTAACCCTGCGCTGAGCCAAAGGCTGTGTGATATCGGGTTAACCGCGGTGGCATTCGAATCCGTGCAGCTGGGGCAGCGGTTGCCTTTGTTGGCACCCATGAGTGAAATTGCAGGTCGGGTGGCGGTGCAGGCGGGCGTTCATTATCTGCACCGATCCATGGGTGGAAAAGGGGTTCTGCTGGGCGGGGTTGCCGGGGCGGCTCCGGGCAAGGTTGTGGTCGTTGGTGCCGGGGTGGCAGGCCAGAACGCTGCCAGAGCGGCGGCTGCCACCGGCGCGCAAGTGGTGGCGTTTGATCGCAATGGCGATGCATTGCGCGCAATCGAGGCCATCGCCCCCAATATTACCGGTATGTATTCTTATCAGGAGGCCATTGCTCAGGCTATGGTGGATGCAGATTTGGTGGTGGGGGCGGTGTTGGTGCCGGGGGCCAGGGCTCCTCACGTGGTGTCTCGAGAGATGGTGCGGGCCATGCCCGATGGCGGCCTGATCGTGGATATATCCATTGATCAGGGCGGTTGTGTTGAGACCATCCGTGCCACCGATTATCGTGATCCGGTGTATACCGAGGAGGGTGTGTTGCATATGGGGGTGACCAATATGCCGGGCGCTGTGCCACGTACCGCTTCTGAAGCGCTCTCTGGTGCTATTTTATCCTACGTTCAGCGTTTGGGGATCGGGCAACTGCGGGAATATCCTCCATTAAGTGATGGAATCAACGTTTCAGTAGGTAAGATTGTCCTGCCAGCTCTGTTAGAATAGTCCCTTGAAAGTGGATATTGACGCTTACACTAATTTCTTAAGGTCAATTGTGAGAAGTTTGTGCAAATGGCTGATTTTTCGCTAAAATAAAGCTAATTTATTATCCTGAATAGGGTCATCTTTTGAAAAAAGAACAAGCCCAGAGACAAGTGGAACCCGCTCCCTGGATCGTGTTGTTAGTGCGTGGCGTGCGTGAAGGAGCAATGATCGTGCTCTTTTTCATGTCCCTCTACCTGATGATCGCGCTGGCATCCTTTGATGTTCATGATCCCGGCTGGAGCAGCCTGGGCAGTGGTCGCAGCATTCACAACCTGGGCGGCCGCGCTGGAGCTTGGTGTTCTGATGTCTTGATGTCGCTGTTTGGATACCTCGCGTATTTGTTCCCGCTGTTGATTGCCTACCGGGCCTGGCTGGTATTTCGGGATATAGACAAGCAGTGGAGCTGGCTGATGGCAGGCCTGCGCTTCCTGGGCTTTGCCATGACCATGGTGGCGGCGTCGGGTTTGGCTTATATCCATTTCGATGTGGCTCCTGGGTCCTTGCCGGACATCGATTCCGCCGGACGCAACGCTGCTGGCGGCATTCTGGGGATTGAAGTTGGCAGCGCTGCCTTGCATGCCTTAAATACACTGGGCTCGACGTTGGTCTTGCTGGCGTTGTTTTTGATCGGTCTTACCATGTTTGCCGATGTGTCCTGGATTGGTGTGATTGATGGAACCGGTAAAATTTCCATCAGCATTTATGAATGGTTGAGCACGTTAAAAGAGAAATGGCAGGCACGCCGCGACGCTCGCGAAGAATCGAACGCTAAAAAAGCGCAGGAGAAAGCCGCAAAACTGGCGATTAAGCAACGTCAGGAGGCGCTGAAGAAAGACAAAGCCAAACAGGAGGTGCGTAAACCCCCTGTCATCGAGCTGCCCAAGCCTAAACCAGAACCCAGTATGCGCGCAGAAAAAGAGCGTCAGAAGAGCCTGTTCGATAACCCCGTTACCGGTGATCTTCCCGCCATAGCGTTACTTGATGCGCCCGATAAGCAAGGCAAGAAAGGGTTTTCCGCTGAGACGTTGGAAAGCATGTCGCGACTGCTGGAGATCAAGCTGCGGGACTTTAATGTAGAGGCCGAGGTGGAGAACGTTATGCCCGGCCCGGTTGTCACCCGTTTCGAGATTCAGCCCGCGCCTGGCGTGAAGGTTAGCCGCATTACCAACCTGGCGAAGGATCTGGCCCGTTCCCTGGCGGTCATCAGCGTGCGGGTGGTGGAAGTTATCCCCGGTAAAACCGTGGTAGGCATTGAAATTCCCAACGAAGATCGAGAGATCATTCGGCTCAGTGAAGTGGTGGCGTCTCAGGAGTATGAGCGGGTCAGCTCACCTTTGGTGCTCGCGTTGGGTAAGGATATTTCCGGCGAACCTGTGGTGGCGGATCTGCAGAAAATGCCGCACCTTCTGGTTGCAGGTACCACCGGTTCTGGTAAGTCGGTCGGGTTGAATGCCATGCTGATCAGTATGCTGTTCAAGGCCACACCGGATGATCTGCGACTGATTATGATCGATCCCAAGATGTTGGAATTGTCGGTGTATGACAACATTCCACATCTGCTGACGCCGGTTGTCACCGACATGAAGGAAGCCTCCAATGCGTTGCGTTGGTGTGTGGCTGAAATGGAGCGCCGGTATCGGTTGATGGCAGCCATGGGTGTGCGCAACCTGGCAGGTTTCAACAAGAAAGTGAGGGATGCCATCAAAGCCGGTGAGCCCATCAAAGATCCTTTGTTCAAGCCGGATCTGGATTGTCAGGAGCCAGAGGAGTTGCAGGCGCTGCCGTTTATTGTGGTGGTGGTGGATGAATTTGCCGACATGATGATGATTGTCGGCAAGAAGGTCGAAGAACAGATAGCTCGTATTGCACAGAAAGCGCGGGCTGCCGGTATACACCTGATTCTGGCTACTCAGCGTCCATCGGTGGACGTTATTACCGGTTTGATTAAGGCCAACGTGCCAACGCGAATGGCGTTCCAGGTGTCGTCCAAGGTTGACTCCAGAACCATTCTGGATCAAGGGGGAGCGGAGCAGCTGTTAGGTCATGGTGACATGCTCTATCTGCCACCGGGAACAGGCTTGCCGGTGCGAGTACACGGTGCATTTGTTGCCGACGAAGAAGTGCACCGCGTGTGTGACGACTGGCGCCGCAGAGGGGAGCCCGACTATCTCGATGAAATACTCGAAGGCACTCACGAAGCGGGGCCTGCCCTTGGTGATGAAGGCGCAGGAGGAGGAGGTGACTCCGAATCCGATCCACTCTATGATCAGGCCGTGGCATTCGTAACAGAATCCCGGCGTGCATCTATTTCATCGGTTCAGCGCAAGCTTAAAATTGGCTATAACCGCGCGGCCCGCATGATTGAGGCGATGGAGGAGGCTGGCGTGGTCACTGAAATGGGCACCAATGGTCAGCGGGAAGTAATAGCGCCACCGCCCCGTTAACCCTCTGTTCAGCAACCGGTGTTAAACTGGCACCGGTTCATTAATTACGGAAACTTTCTATGTTGAAGATGATTCTCTGCGTCTGGTTTATCTGTGTCAGCGCCTTGGTACAGGCTGGCGAAGTCAATGCCACGGAAGCGCCCAAAAAGCTGACCGAATTCCTCAATGGTATCCAATCAATGCAGGCAACCTTTGAACAGTGGGTGATGGATGGCAAACAGAATGCTCTCCAGAACGTCACCGGGACCATGTGGATACAGCGGCCCGGCCAGTTCCGCTGGGACACCGATGAGCCCTACCCCCAACAGATCGTGTCTGACGGCAAAGAGCTGTGGATCTATGATCTTGATCTGGAGCAGGCAACGAAAAAAACACTGGATAAGCAGGTAGGTAATACGCCGGCATTGTTGTTAAGCGGTGACCCCAGCAA